>NZ_CP195536.1:2207793-2523192 GCF_051307035.1 Psychrobacter sp. DM4 | reverse complement strand
TACTTTTTTAGATCAGTAGGGCGACGCTCTAGCACTTCATCGACTAAGCCGTATTCTTTGGCTTCCTTGGCATCTAACCAATAATCACGCTCAACATCTTTTTCGATTTTTTCTACCGGTTGACCCGTACGCTCAGCCAAAATCTCGTTTAAACGCGCGCGAGTTTTTAAGATCTCACGAGCATTAATCTCGATATCGGTCGCTTGACCTTGCGCGCCACCTGAGGGCTGATGGATCATCACCCGAGCATTGGCTAGGGCATAACGTTTGCCGCGCTCACCCGCTGCGAGCAAGAACGAACCCATGCTATAGGCGCCGCCCATACAGATGGTCGAGACTTCGGGTTTAATGAAATTCATGGTATCAAAGATAGCAAGACCCGCACTGACAGAGCCGCCTGGCGAGTTGATATACAGATGGATATCTTTATCAGGGTTTTCGGCTTCTAAGAATAACAACTGCGCGACGATTAGGTTGGCCATATGGTCTTCGACTTGACCCGTCAAAAAGATAACGCGCTCACGAAGTAGACGTGAGAAAATATCAAATGAGCGTTCGCCGCGTGCGGATTGCTCAACGACCATAGGTACGAGAGCTGCTTGCTGCACTGAGTGAGAGCTGCTTTGAATGTGTTGTGCTTCGGTGTGAGCACTCATCAACATATCAAAGTGAGGATTGGCAGTAATGCGATCATAATCTGTCATAAAAGATCCTATTTATAAGTCTATTAAATGATAAGCACTAAAATGAATGAAAGTATAATAACTTTTTTGTATTCGTAATAGTGGTGTAATCCTGTGAAAATATAAAATGATTCCCTATTAATAGGGCGCGTATGCTCAGTTATCAAGGGCAGGATCAACAAGAAGTTTAATAAAATGATAATAAAAATGCCCCAACAGATCATGTTAGGGCATTTTGAATGACTAAAAGTAAGAGCACCAATTAATGGCAAACTGCTTAACTACATCGCTTGCTGCTGCTGTTGCTGAGCAGCTAGTAGGTCTTGGTAGCTGACTTCTTTGTCAGTGACTTTGCCTTGCTCAATCAGATAGTCAACGACTTGATCTTCTAGAACGACAGACTCGATGTTAGCGCGTTGCTGCTTGTCATTGGTGTAGTACTCGATGACCTCAGACGGATCTTCGTAGTTCTCAGATGCCTCTTTAATGAAGCTCTCAACGCGGTCTTGATCGACTTCGATATTTTTAGTGTCGATAACGCGAGCGACGATGATGCCTAGACGAGCGGCACGCAATGCTTGTTCTTCAAACAATTCGTTCGGTAGCATGTCTTTATCAAAGCTATCCGCGTTCGCACCGAACTGCTGAGAGAAGCGCTGCATCATCATGTTGCGCTGACGATCGATCTCTTGCTCTAGCATCGCACTTGGCACGTCAAACTCATTTTTTTCTAGCAAGGCATCAAACGTTGCTTGCTTGACTTGGCTACGCGCAGCGTTTTTGATTTCGCGTTCCATGTTTTTACGTACGTCGTCTTTTAGTTTGTCAACGCCGCCTTCCTTAACGCCAAATAGCTCAAGGAACTCGTCATCAATCTCAGGTAATTTTGATTTTTCGACCAGTTTTACGTTGATTTTGAACTGAGCTTCTTTGCCTGCCAAGTTTTCAGCTTGATAGTCTTCTGGGAAAGTTACGTCGATGGTTTTCTCTTCGCCCGCTTTCATGCCTTTGATACCATCTTCAAAACCTGGAATCATCTGACCACTACCGATGACCAATTTAAAGTCCTCAGATGAGCCGCCTTCGAACTTTTCGCCATCCATCGTGCCTTCAAAGTCAAAGGTCACTTGATTGTCTTTTGCCGCTTTGCCTTTTTTCTCAACGAACTCTTGGCGCTGCTTTTGCAAGTTTTCAATCATTGTATCGACGTCTTCTTCATTAACGCTTGCGGTATGACGCTCAACTTCAATCTCATCAATACCTTGTACGTCAACTTCTGGGAAGATCTCAACAGTCGCTTGATACACCAAGAAATCGTCTTCTAGTTTGACATCATCAATATTTGGCATGCCAACCGCGCGGATGTCTTCAGACTTGATCGCTTCAAACACAGTATCACGGATCACATCGTTGATCACTTCTTGTTGAATGCCAGCACCATATTGCGCGCGGATATGTGACATCGGGACGTTACCTTTACGGAAACCGTCGATCTTGGCAGTTTTTGCCACTTGGCGAATACGGCCTTCGACTTTGTTTTGAATCTTTTCGACAGGAACTTTGACCGTCAGCTGCGTCTCTTTATTAGATAGCTTGTTGGTTGTGACTTGTAGATCTGTAGCCATGTTAATTACACCTTTAGGATTAAAATAAGAGTAGACCATCATGCCTCACTAGTAAGTAGTGATGACCATGATCGCCGTTGGAATAAATAGGGGATAGCGTTACCAAAATGAGTATCATGAGCAATCGCCAATGACACTAGATGCACCATCAAATATTAAGTATTGCTTGCTAAATAGCTTAATTATAGAACTTTTTGCTCAATTATTAAGACAGATAGCGTTTTTAAACAAAATTTAAAAGTAGAACAGTATAATCTATCTGCTAATTAAAGTAAAAGTTATCTGTTTTTAGAATCAAATAGAACCTTTTATAGCGGTAATTGCGCTAATAGCTTATCAATAGCTTGACCACGATGACTGATTTGATTTTTAACAGCGGCGTCCAAGTCTGCCGCACTCGCCTGTAGCTCTGGTAGCCAAAACAGCGGATCATAACCAAAACCGCCAGCGCCACGCGGCGCGTCCAAAATCTCACCCTGCCATAATCCTTGCGCGATAATCGGCAGCGGGTCATCGGCGTGACGTACTAAAGCCAACACACAAACGAACTGCGCCCTGATAGCGGAGTCTGGGTTTTGCGCGCGTATAGGCTCTAGATTGGTAATGAGCTTGGCATTGTTATTGGCGTCGTTGCCATGCTCGCCGCCGTAACGTGCTGAGTAAATCCCTGGTGCATTACCGAGTGCTGGCACGCATAGTCCTGAATCATCAGCGATGGCTGGCAGGCCACTGATACGACTGGCATGACGCGCTTTGATAATAGCGTTCTCAACGAAGCTCAAACCGTCTTCAATCGCATCTTCAATACCCAGCTCGCCTTGCGGTATGATAGTGATATCTAAGTTTGCCTCAGTGAATAAGCGCTTAAGTTCAGCCAGTTTGCCTTTGTTATTACTGGCAAGAACCCAGTTATTATCGCTATCAATGTGATCATCGTTGCTGTGAGCTTGAGCCCATGAGTAAGGCGGCAAGTTTATATCAGTCATAAAAGTATCTCTTTATTGTTCATTTATAAGTTTAGTAAATTATGCGTCACTCATATAGCAAACTTGAGTCTATAACAATCGGTAACGGATATTCGCGTTAGCAGTTGTTATACTAGCCATAAGCTACTGTGAATGTTAGCTTATAACTGAAGATTTATGCACAATGCTTAAATCTTTTAGTTTTGATTACATTATATTTAGAGGCTTTTTTAAGTGTCTTTTAAATTTATAATTTTGAGCGAAAATTCATTACAATAAACTCAGCCAATTTAGCTTCTCTATGGTGTCAATCAGCCATGGGCTAAAAACAGCAAGGATAAAATAATTATGTCAAACATTACACTACCTGATCTACCCTATGCAAAAGACGCACTAGAGCCGCACATCAGCGCAGAGACGCTAGAGTATCATCATGACAAGCATCATGCAGCTTACGTGAACAAGTTAAAAGATTTGCTACCAGGTTCTGGCTACGAAGATAAGACCTTACCAGAGATCATCGAAGGTACTGCTAAAGATGATAGCAAGCAGACTATGTTCAACCAAGCCGCGCAAGTGTGGAACCACACGTTCTACTGGAATTGCATGACGCCAGACAATGGCGGCGGTGAACCTACTGGTGATTTAAAAGGTAAAATCGAAGAAGATTTCGGTAGCTATGACAAGTTCCGTGAAGAGTTCAAAAATGCTGCAACCTCACAGTTTGGTTCAGGTTGGGCATGGCTAGTGACTGATAAAGTCGGTGGCAAGCTCTCTATCATGAAGACTAGCGACGCGGATAACCCTTTAGCGCATAATAAAGTTGCGGTATTGACTTGTGATGTATGGGAGCATGCGTACTACATAGATTATCGTAACCGTCGTCCTGATTATGTCGATACGTTCCTAGACAAGCTTGTGAACTGGGACTACGCCAACGCAAAATATAAAGGTCAAGAAGCAGGCAACGAAGGCCGCTCGTAAGACTTAAGATTTTGATTCATAAAAAAGGACGCCGTGAGGTGTCCTTTTTTTTGGGTTGGATTAGCTACTATCTAATGCTTTTTCCTCCAACTTTTTCGAAATAAACTTACCTTGATCCAATACTTTACTTGATTTATCATCTAAAAATTTTTGGTAAATGTGATTTAAAGTACTTTAATTCAAACGCCCCTCACTAAATGTATCTAGACTTGATTGTAGCTCACACCAATTAGCCTTATAGTTGGTATAAATCTGCGCGTCAATATTCACTGGAATGTCATCATCGAACAATGCGATAGCCAATTCTATTTGCTCAAGTGGCGCATCTTTAACGCGAAACCCTAAGCTTGAACCACACTCTATGCAAAACGTACGAATCGTGCCATTCGATGCGATAAACTCTTTAAGTAATGATTTGCCTGATAGCCACCTTAAACCTTGTACACTAACCAAAGTTCCAAAGGCAGCACCATGAAATTTACGGCACATTGTACAGTGACAGTTTGCAACTTGTTCATCAAAACCTGTTACAGAGAACTGAACTTCCCCGCATAGACAAGAGCCTTTGTATTCTATACTCATATTGACTTATTCCTTGCTATACAGCAGTTTTTTGAACCATTAAATGGTGGGTTGCGCTGCGCTAACCACACCCTACGCGACTACTATCAATCTTAATTAACCAAAATCCAACCGCTATCCTCATCCATAACTGATTCATCAAACACCCTTACAAACCCTTGCTTAACCAATTCGAAGCGCGAAAGCTGAGGTTTATTATCAATATTTATCACTGGCGCGTCTATCGGCATGATCGCTTGCCATTGTGACTCTTGCTTGTCTTTATCCGCTAATACAAAACTAAAAAACGCCGTATCACCTGCCATCATTCGTAAATCATCGACGACGAGTTGCGTACTTTGAGTAGAGTTATCATTGAGCGTTTGCGTTCGATAACCTATCCAATCACCTGAGAACCACTCTAAGCGTTTAGCGTGATGTTGATTGATTTGCGGTATTGTAGCTTTAATTGTTTGTGGGTCTTCATACCGCGTCAAGTAACGATATTCAGGTAAACGGCTATCGAGCACGCTACCGCGTATCTCAATCAAGCTATTTTGATCGTCTTCAGCCACTGTGCGCCACATCAGAATCGTCGGTAGCATCGGCATAGTTTTGATACGAGTGATGTTGTAGATATTAGCCGCCGCCAAAGTTTGCTTGGCTTGGTCTTGGGCGTAATATTTTAGACTTAGCGATAATAACAAGTAGCTACTGCTAACAACGAGCATCCAAACCGCGAAACGCTGACAATTCGCTAAGAGTCCTGACTTAAAAACACTTAGCTTACGACCCTTAACAAATCCGATAATCATCGCAATCAGTAGCGGAATGGTAAACAGCGGATCGATGATAAAGACGGAAGCGATGCTAAAAGGCGTGAGCGATAAAGACTCTTGTAACGGCCACAACAGTTGCGTGCCATATACCGTAAAGCTATCCAAAATAGGATGCGTGGTCAATGCTAAAGTCATGGAGAGTGCCAAGCGTTTACCTGAGTAGGGCAGTGGCATATCGCGCCATTGATGGTAGCGTAAAATAAGCCAAGAGCCGATTAGTCCGACAGCAGTCAAGACGATTAGCGAGTGACTAAAGCCGCGATGGTAGGTCATATTGCTAATCGGATCACCGTAGCGGATAAGCACGTCCAAATCAGGCAGCGTGCCTAGCATTGCGCCGTATAGATAGGCTTTGCGACCTTGATATTTACCGAGAATAGCGCCTTGTATGCTCGCGCCTAAGACGATTTGACTGAGTGAATCCATTGAATTTGGTGAGCTCTTTTGGAAGGTTGAGGATAAATTTCAATACGTAGTATTTGTAGGGTGCGGTTAGCGCAGCGTAACCTGAAAGCCGTAAAAAAGAGGCACTGCTTCGTTAGGCTTGCAAGGAAAATCCTTTAAATAGGATTTTCTATTAAAATTATATAAAACTAACCGCACCCTACGCGACCCTACAATACTTCAAACCCAAACTTACCTAACGCCTCTCTGAGCATCGCAATATTATAATACGCATGGGCATTGACGGTATTTTGAAAGAAGATGTAGAGCGTATCAAAATGCTCGCGCTGATTGGCAATGGTCTGTGCCCAGTCCTGCATTTCCGACTCGCTATAACGATAATCATGACGGTCGCTCGCACTCATTGCGCCCCACCAATCCAAATTATTGCCATGCATGCGCAAATACCCCGTACGTTCAGTAAATATTAAGCGCGAAGGTGGTAGACCGTTTACTTTTGGATAATCGACGCTACACCAAATCAGACCTTGCTCTTCAAAGCTATCGACGACTTGCGGGGTATGCCACGCACTATGGCGAAATTCGACCGCGAGCGGATAATCACCAAACCAGCTCACCAAATTGGCAAGATATAGCCGATGCGCGCGAGTACGATCAAAGCCGTGCGGGAACTGGAGTAATAACGGTGCTAGACAATCCGCTTCGATAAGTGGCGTAAGCGCATTCAAAAAAGCCTGTGCATGATCGCTAGTACCCTTACGCGCGTGCGTAAAGTCTTGATGGAGCTTGACGGCAAATTTGAGCTGGCTGTCCGTTTGTACATAAGCCTTATTGACCATACCGGCAAAGGCCTTTTGCCCGATAGGCGCATAAAAGGTGCTGTTTATCTCGACCGCACCGTACTGCTTGGCATATTCGCGCAAAAAGTCCGTTTTCTTAGTGCCTTTAGGATATAGCGTACCAAGTAAGTCGGTATCACTGTAGCCGCCAGTGCCGATATAAATGGTAGGTGTCAGATGACTGTCCATGTTGACCACTCTTTAATGATTAAGCTTTCGGTTTGCTACTTATAAAGTGGCTACTTATAAGGCTACTTTTTTCTAGCCCATAACCATTCTATAAGTGCCAGTAGTGCATTGTTATTATCGTCTGGTAGCTCACGAGTAATGGCTACGCGCCCATCGTCAAACAGCGACTGCGCATGATTTTTTGCGCTTTCGACACCCATCAATTTGACGTAAGTCGATTTGTCTAGTTTTTCATCGCTGCCAGCGGGTTTGCCTAGCGTATCCGTGCTGGTCGTCACATCCAAAATATCATCTTGCACCTGAAAGGCGAGACCGATATGCTGCGCGCAGTCTTGTAATGCCATGCGCTGCTCTGCGGTCGCACCCGCACAGATGCCACCCATCAGCATAGCGGCCTCTATCAGTGCGCCTGTTTTGTCACGGTGGATGGCTTCTAAATCCATTTGCGAGATAGTAGCGCTTGCCTCCGCATTGAGATCAAGCATTTGACCGGCTACCATCCGCCGCGCACGTGGCGCGAATACCGCTGACATCATACTGGCAAGCGTCGTATCAAAGGGTGCAAAAGTCGGCATCTCGGCAGTAAGCACTTCAAAAGCCAAGGTTTGTAATACATCGCCCGCCAGTAGTGCGGTGGCTTCATCAAAGACGATATGAGCGGTCGGCTGTCCTCGGCGCAGCTCATCGTCATCCATACAAGGCAAATCATCATGTACTAATGAATAGGTGTGCAACAGCTCTACCGCCAATGCCGCCCGTCTACACATGTCATAGCGCGAGTCATAATCTAAGATGGTCTCTAAGTTGCCATCTACTGAGTGAGGGTTGGTCAAATCTGTGCTTATAGAATTGCTATTTGCCGCCCTTGTATCTACTCCAACCTTATCTTCACAGATATAAGCAAAACTACTAGCGACTAATAAAGGGCGAACGAGCTTGCCTTGTCCCGTCATCACATAGCGACAAGCGTCTTCAAGTGGGCTTGGCAAATCAGCATAGGCAAATAGGGTGCTAATATCCTGCGCTAACTGTACGCGTAAAGCATTATGAAAAGTATCAAAGTTATTTAAGGGAACAAACTGAGGTATAAAAGACATAGGTAAATTCAATCACTAAGTAGATAGATATAAAACTGCCGCCGCTAGTGTAACATGATAGATATAAGGGTAAGTATGAGCGTTTTGACAAGGCTGTGTTTTAGGGGTTTGTATGTTCTGTATTCTAAGAATGTGACTAAATTTGGTTACGTATTGGTGATTTAATTTGTTCTTTGAATATGTTCTGATAAGAAAGTACTTGTAGTAAGATTTGGCCCTTTTGAGTTTATCAATAATTACTTCTAGTTTGTCGGTATTCAAATAAAGGACGTTAGTAGTCAAGTAAACACTCAATCTGGCTTTAAGAGTGACTTACGAGTGCGGTTTTAGCTTGTGACAGTTAGGGGCACAATCCCCTACACTAATTGACGGTACAAGCCAGTCAAAGTCAGTAGACACAAACATTTAATGTGAATTGTGTGCACTAAATAATAATATACAATCACGTCATACGCCAAAAATCCTACTTATCACTATAAGTGGGCTTTGATATTATTGGTCGTATTATTACTTCAATTATTAATAAGTGACTACTCGTTATCACCGTAGCATTTATTCAATAATTTTCATCATCCCGCTTTTAAACTTTAAACGTAGCAAGGAGTTTCAAATGGTATACCAAGGAAATCGTATTACGGTAAGCATGCTAGAGGATGGCATCGCTAATATGCAATACAACGCTGAAAATGAGAGCGTGAACAAGTTCGATACCGAGACCAACACCCAATTTGGCGAAGCTATTACCGCATTAGAGAAGTCAGACGACGTCAAAGGCCTTATTGTCACCTCAGGCAAAGGCGTGTTTATCGCTGGAGCGGATATCACAGAGTTTGTGGCTTCGTTCAAAAATTCAGAGGAAGATATCAAAGCTTGGGGCATCAAAGTCAACGATGCTTTCAATCGCTTTGAAGATCTACCATTCCCAAAAGTCGCGGCTATCAATGGTGCAGCACTAGGTGGTGGTTGTGAGATGACTTTGGTATGTGAATACCGTGTCATGAGCGAAAAAGCCATTATCGGTCTACCAGAAACTCAGCTAGGCATCTTCCCAGGCTTTGGTGGTACTGTGCGTAGTACGCGCGTCATCGGTATTGATAACGCGTTAGAGCTTATCGCAACGGGTAGTCCCAAAAAACCAATCGCCGCTCTAAAGCTAGGCCTCGTTGACGCAGTCGTCAGCGCAGACGATCTACAAGACGCCGCTGTTGATTTGGTCAAAAAGTGCATCTCAGGCGAGATCGATTGGCAAGCCAAGCGTGAAGAGAAGCTCAATCCAATCAAGCTCAATCAGCTTGAGCAAGCGATGGCGTTCAATAGCGCAAAAGCGATGATCTTTGCTAAAGCCAATCCTAAGCAGTATCCTGCGCCAGCACTCGCTATCGAAGCGATAGAAAAGCATGTGAACTTGCCACGTGATCAAGCGATTGAAGTCGAAGCGACTTACTTCGCAAAAGCGGCCAAGACGCCACAAGCTGAGAGCTTAGTCGGTCTATTCTTAAGTGATCAATTGGTCAAAAAATTAGCCAAAAAGCACAGCAAGCAAGCACACGATATCAATGAAGCAGCTGTATTGGGCGCAGGTATCATGGGCGGCGGTATTGCTTATCAAGCAGCGAGCAAAGGCTTGCCCATCATCATGAAAGATATCAAATCTGAGCAATTAGATTTAGGCATGGGTGAGGCCAGCAAACTGCTTGGCAAAATGGTCGAACGCGGCAAAATGACCCCAGCTAAAATGGGCGAGACTTTAAGCCGTATTCGTCCAACGCTAAATTATGGCGATTTTAGCGATACTGATATCGTTATTGAAGCTGTCGTTGAAAATCCAAAAATTAAGCGTTCGGTACTAAAAGAAGTTGAAGGCTTAGTCAAAGACGATGCCATCATCGCCTCAAACACATCGACCATCTCAATCACTTACTTAGCCGAAGAGCTTGCACGCCCTGAGAACTTCGTTGGTATGCATTTCTTTAACCCAGTACATCGTATGCCACTGGTTGAAGTCATTCGCGGCGAAAAATCGTCAGAAGAAGCAATCGCCACTACCGTAGCATTAGCCTCAAAAATGGGTAAAGTACCTGTTGTCGTTAATGATTGCCCAGGCTTTTTAGTCAACCGTGTGCTATTCCCATACTTTGGTGCGTTTGACTTGTTACTAAAGCAAGGCGCTGACTTTGTCCATGTCGATAAAGTCATGGAAAAATTCGGCTGGCCTATGGGTCCGGCGTACCTCATCGACGTTGTCGGTTTAGATACTGGTGTACATGGCGCAGAGGTTATGGCAGAAGGTTTTCCTGATCGCATGAAGCCTGATTATAAAGGCGCTATTGAGCATCTATACGAGAACAAGCGTCTGGGTCAGAAAAACGGCGTTGGCTTCTATAAGTATGAGATGGACAAGCGCGGCAAGCCGAAAAAGACAGCTGATGACGCCACTTATGAGCTACTAAAAGCGACTAGCGATAGCGAAAAGCAAACGTTTGATGATCAAGCGATCATCGACCGTACTATGCTTGCCTTCTGTAACGAGACAGTCCGCTGTTTAGAAGACAATATCGTAAGCACACCATCAGAGGCTGATATGGCGATGATTATGGGCGTTGGTTTCCCGCCGTTCCGTGGGGGTCCTTGTCGTTATATTGATCAGATGGGTCTCGATAACTACTTGGCACTATGTGAAAAATATGCGCACCTTGGCAAAGCGTATGAAGCGCCGCAAAAGATTCGCGATATGGCCGCTGCTGGTGAGACGTTTTACGCCACTGCGTAACCACAGAGTACAGCCTGTATTTTTATATAGCGTATTAGGATAAGTGCCGTAAGTCTGCTGACTTGTGAATAAAGAAGCAGCTCTTTACGGCCACTCACAACATTAAAAAGGAAGGTAGTATGACAACTTTAAGTCCAAATGACGTGGTCATCGTAGACGGTGTGCGTTCAGCAATGGGTAGAACCAAAAATGGTATGTTCCGTCATGTTCGCGCTGATACGATCTCAGCTGAATTGGTACGTGCTCTAGTAGAGCGTAATGATTTTGATACCAACGATGTCGAAGATATTATCTGGGGTTGTGTTAATCAGACTTTAGAGCAAGGTATGAACATCGGTCGCAACATCGGTCTGCTAGCGGGTATCCCAAAGACGGCTGGCGGTCAAACGGTCAACCGTCTATGCGGCTCATCTATGCAGGCGCTACATACTGCTGCGGCGCAAATTATGACCAATCAAGGCGATACGTTCATCATCGGCGGCGTTGAGCACATGGGTCACGTCGGTATGATGCATGGTATCGATCTAAACCCAGCAGCATCAAAGCATTATGCAAAAGCCTCAAACATGATGGGCCTGACCGCTGAGATGTTAGGTCGCATGAATGGCATTAGCCGCGAAGAGCAAGACGCCTTTGGTCTTGAGTCACATCGCCGCGCATGGGAGGCGACTACTGAAGGTCGTTTCGACAACGAGATCATCGGTATCGAAGGACATGACGAGCAAGGTCGCTTGCAACTATGCACCGTCGATGAAGTGATTCGCCCAGACGCGACCATAGAGCAAATGCAAAAGCTACGTCCCGCCTTTGATCCAAAAGGTGGTACGGTCACAGCAGCAACGTCATCAGCACTCTCTGATGGTGCTTCAGCTATGCTAGTGATGAGCGCGCAAAAAGCCAAAGACTTAGGTCTTAAGCCGCGCGCGCGTATTCGTAGCATGGCCATCGCTGGTTGTGATGCTGCTATCATGGGTTATGGCCCAGTACCTGCTACCCAAAAAGCACTAAAACGTGCTGGCATGAGCATCGGTGATATGCAAACTATCGAGCTCAATGAAGCCTTTGCCGCTCAAGGATTGTCTGTCCTCAAAAACTTAGGTTTGACAGATAAGCAAGATATCATCAACGTCAATGGCGGCGCGATTGCTCTAGGTCATCCATTAGGGTGTTCAGGCGCGCGTATCACAGTGACTTTGCTTAATGCGATGGAGCAGATGGATACAGAAGTCGGTCTTGCGACCATGTGTATCGGTTTAGGTCAAGGTATCGCGACCATTATTGAGCGTGTATAAGCTTTTAATTTAGATAAATAAATATCTAACCGTTTTATTCAAACCCCTAGTCTTCTTGGCTGGGGGTTTTTTATTCAGCTTTTTATATGTGAACTTGAGTGACAAGTTGTTAATCACACTTATCGTCATTGACGCCCTCAACAAAATATGACTAAATAAGGATAGAGAATAAATTTAGATTATAAAGTTCTGTAGCACACAGCTACAGACGTACAAGGAGTGTACTATGCCTACTATGATTACTGATCGCACCTACCGTATCGCTCGCGAAGACACGCAAATTATGATTATCGATGTACAAGAGCGCTTGACACCGCATATTTTTGATTACGAAAATATCGTCAAAAAGACAATAACCCTGATCAAAGGTCTGCAAGCACTTGATATTCCCATTATGCTCAACGAACAATACAAAAAAGGCTTGGGCGACACGCTACCTGAAGTCAAAGCAGTACTAGAAGGTAGTAATGCTAAGGGCTTTGAAAAAGTGACCTTTAGCGCCTGTGATAATAATGATTCGTGGAATCATATAGCGCAGCAAAACCGTAGTGTGGTTTTGTTATGTGGCGTAGAGGCTCATGTTTGCGTCTTACAAACTGCGCTTGATCTACTCGATAACGGTATGCAACCAGTCATCATTGGGGATGCGGTTGGATCACGTTTTCCTTACGATAAAAAGCAAGCCATTCGCCGTATTCGCCGTGCTGGCGGTGTTATTACTACGGTAGAGACCATCTTGTTTGAGCTGTGCCGTAGCAGCCAAGACCCTGCATTTAAGACCATTAGCAACTTGATCAAATAGTGAATAGTAATTTTACCTAGAATTTATCGCCAAAAGCTTGAGAACATTTATGTCACTAGTAGCGCCAATACTTGCCTCGACTTCCACTGTAGATGAGATTACAGAGTTTTTACTATCACTAGACGCCCTAAAACGAGTCGATCGGCGCAGTTATGTGACAGGCACAACGCGCAAAGAAAACTCAGCCGAGCACTCTTGGCACCTAGCGATGGCGTGTTGGTCGATCGCTGAGACTTTTGAGTTAGACGTCGATCACGAACAGTTACTAAAGATGGCACTAGTACATGATCTAGGTGAGATTGATGCTGGCGATACTTTTTTGTACTCAAGCAATCGTAATACTGCTCATATCGAAGAGCGTGCTGGTATCGCCCGTTTAGAGGGCGAGCGCGGTAATGGTATCACTAATTTAAGTCAGATCTGGGAGGCGCAAGAGACAGGCATTAGCAAAGAGACCCAACTACTCAAAGTAGTGGATCGCCTATTGCCGTTTCTACTTAATTTAAATACTGAGGGTAAAACTTGGATTGAGCTTGGCGTTACTCGTAGTCAGGTCGCTACTGCTCACGTATTCATCAAAGATAGCTTCCCGATGATTCACCACTGGTTATCTAAACAAATTGCTTATGCAACCGAGCAGAGCTGGCTGATTGATCGATAAAAGGGTAGGACGTATGATTTTTTAAAGGGTAAATGCAGCGAGACTAAATTAAGACCCAAAAGTGAGAACAGGCGTAACTTAGCATGTATTTTATAAATCGCTGCTCTATTTAGGAGTATCAAAGCTTGTGGTTTGTTGTACGATTTGTTGTACTTGCACAAAGTCAGTATGGCGTACATCTTTGCCACTAGTACAAAATATCACTAATTCAGCAATATTGCGCGCATGATCGCCCACGCGTTCAAGCGCTCGCAGTACCCATAATATATTGATAACCTTGGATACATGGCGGCTGTCCTCCATGATATAAGTCATCAAAGCGCGGGTAGCTGATTGATACTCTTCGTTGACCGCATCATCGCTTTGTAATACCGAAAACGCTTGCTGAGGATTCATCTGCATAAAGGCATTGAGAGCATCAAGTAGCATGAGACGCACCTGATTGGAGAGATGTTGCACCTCTAAATAGCCTCTAGGTGAGGCGCCGTTTTCAATCAACTGACACGCCATGCGTGCAATCTTGCTGGCTTCGTCGCCCACACGTTCTAGATCGACCACGCCTTTACTGAGCGCCATAACCAGACGTAAGTCATTGGCTGCTGGCTGGCGCTTAGCAACTAATAATAAGATTTGCTCATCTATCGTAATCTCTAACTGATTGATGCGCTGATCATCTGCGATGACTTTTTTTGCTATTGGTTCATCCGCTTCTATCAACGCTCGCGTCGCTACGGTGACTTGCTCTGCAGCTAGACGTCCCATTTGCATAAACAAATCGATAACGTCATGTAATTCATTGTCAAAGCTTTTAGATAAGTGCTTTTCAGTGATTGGCATAATGGCTCTCTGAGTCATATAGGGTATCGATAATAGAAATACGAGCAAAAACTAGCTTAACTATTAGTAATGAGGGATTTAACCATAACGACCAGTAATATAATCCTCTGTCGCTTTTTGCGCAGGATTGGTAAATATCTGGTCAGTCTCACCCATCTCTACCATATCGCCTAGATACATATAGGCGGTATAGTCAGATACGCGCGCCGCTTGTTGCATGTTGTGCGTGACAATAGCAATGGTGTAATCATTTTTTAGATCTGTGATCAGCTCTTCGATTGCCCCTGTCGAGATAGGATCTAGGGCAGAAGTCGGCTCATCTAATAGTAGTACTTCAGGCTTGGTAGCGACTCCGCGAGCAATACAAAGCCTTTGCTGTTGACCGCCTGACAGCGATAGTCCTGAGGCTTTGAGCTTGTCTTTGACTTCAAGCCACAAAGCGGCCTTTTTCAGCGCCCACTCAACACGCTCATCCATCTCCGATTTGCTGAGTTTTTCATATAGACGGACACCAAAAGCGACGTTGTCATAAATAGACATAGGGAAGGGCGTTGGCTTTTGGAACACCATACCGACGCGAGCCCGTAGCAAATTGACGTCCAAATCCTTATCTAAAATGTTTTTGCCATCAAGGCTGATTTGACCTTCAGCATGCATACTTGGATACAAGTCATACATACGATTAAAGGTGCGCAGCAACGTTGACTTGCCGCAGCCTGAGGGGCCAATAAAGGCAGTAACTTGCTTTTCTGGAATGTCGATATTAATATTTTTTAACGCTTGAAAATCGCCATAATAAAAACTTAAATCGCGAATGGCTATTTTAGCCGCAGGCATGTTATCAGGCATATCTGCCATTGTCTGCTGCGTAAAGCTTGATCTATCTGGCTGCTGCTGGCTTTTGGTTGTCGGCGGTGTCAGTAGATTGCGTGTGTTGACAGTCGCTGTTTGCTTCACTTTTTTTCTTTCTAATATATCAGTCATCGTGTTGTCTCTTTATTTTTTGTCAAATCAAATGAAGGGTACTATACACCTTGATGTGCCTCAATATGCGCCTTAACGTTTTGAGCTATCGACTATGGTCCTTGCCGCCGATTAATCGCGCGACAATATTTAACGTTAATACCGTACCCGTAATGAGTAGCGCCGCTGACCAAGCCAGTGCATGCCAATTGTCATACGGACTCATCGCGAATTGATAGATGGTGTTCGGTAAGTTGGCCATGGGTCCTGTCATATCGGTACTAAAGTACTGGTTGTTCAGCGCAGTAAATAGCAGTGGGGCGGTCTCACCCGTAATCCGCGCAAAGGCTAATAGCACGCCGGTGGTCAAGCCGGCTTTGGCCGCTTTTAGCGTAACCGTACTGACCAGCTTCCATTTGGGTGTGCCAAGGGCATAAGCCGCTTCACGTAAGGTGTTGGGTACAAGATTGAGCATGTTTTCAGTGGTGCGTACGACCACTGGAACCACAATTAGCGCTAAGGCTACCGCACCTGCCCAACCTGAGAAGCTTTGCCCCTTAACCATCAGCGCATAGACAAAAAGACCAATAACGATTGATGGTGCTGATAATAAAATATCATTTAAAAAGCGCGTCACTTTACCTAGCATGCTACCGTGTGAGAATTCCGCTAAATAAATACCTGCCATCATACCTATTGGCGCGCCAATCGCAAGCCCTGAAAAGGCGAGCATAATTGAGCCGACGATAGCATTACGCAGACCGCCTTCACTCATAGGCGGCGGGGTATCTGCTACAAATACAGGCATCGTGACCAGACCTTGAATACCCTCGGTTACGAGCGTAATCAGAATCCACATGAGCCAAAATAAGCCAAAGCCCATAGCCGACAGCGCAAACCCAAGTCCTAGCTTGTTAATAAGTCGGCGCTTGCTATATAAACGCTTGTCATAGCGAGCATCAAAGCTTTGATCGGGCTTAGTAGTCACAGGCGCTGAGGTCATAAGGCGTTTATCCTTTTTATATTTAATAGTCATACTTAGTTCTTGAATATCAACGGGTTTATAGTCTATTCGTTTAGAATAAACCGTATTTAATTGCCCGCTTTTTGATCAATACGCATCAGCATGAGCTTCGATATCGACAGCACGATAAAGGTAATAACAAATAGAATAAGACCTAAATGTAGCAAGGATGCTAAGTGCAATTCACTCGACGCTTCAGCGAACTCATTGGCGAGTGCTGAGGTAATCGTGACCCCAGAGGTAAACAGACTGGGGCTAATATTAAAGGCATTACCGATCAAAAAGGTCACTGCCATCGTCTCGCCTAAGGCGCGACCCAAACCCAAAATTACCCCACCGACCACACCCGTTTTGGTATAAGGCAAGATGATTTTGAACATCACCTCCCAAGTGGTCGCGCCCATGCCGTATGCCGATTCTTTTAGTAAATCAGGCACCACCAAGAACACATCACGCATAGTCGCGGCGATAAAGGGGATAATCATAATGGCGAGCACTAAGGATGCGGTAAACATACCAAGGCCCATCGGTGCTCCTGCAAACAGCTTACCAATGACAGGGAGTGGTCCGATATTTTCAATGAACCAAGGCTGAATATGATCGCCAAAGAAGGGTGCAAAAACAAACAAACCCCACATACCATAAATGATAGAAGGAATACCAGCGAGCAGCTCAATTGCAATACCCAACGGCTTCTTCAAAAAGGTTGGGCATAGTTCAGTCAAAAAAATAGCAATGCCAAAACTCACAGGTACCGCAATACAGATAGCGATAAACGAGGTAACGATAGTGCCATAAATGGGCGCAAGCGCTCCATACTGATCACCGACCGTATCCCAGTTATTGCTGGTATAAAACCCCAATCCAAACTCACTGATACTAGGCCATGCACCTACCATAAGGGAGAGCATGATACCGCCAAGCGATAACAGCACCAGTATGGCAAAGGCTTTAGTCGCAGTGACAAAAACCGCATCGTAGCGTTTTTGTTTTGCCAGTTGAGATTTTAGGTCTGCCATAAAAGCCTCAGTACACTATCAAAATACTTATACCATTCACAAAAAGTATGCTTAACAATGTCAAACTCGTTTAGTCTACACTGCGTAGTACTTACACTCGTTTTACTGACTACTTAAACTTTTGCGAATGGTACTGGGTAATAACGGTAACAATAAAAAGTATGAAACGTCTGGGAGAGCTATTTAACGCTTGCGGTATAGACAGGCTTACCTTCGCTATCAACAACTTCGCTCCATTTGGCCTTGAATAAGCTCACAGCACTATCAGAAAAAGGAACATAATCAAGCGCTACCGCATCCTCATCACCTTGGCCATATGCCCAGTCGAAGAAGGCTAGTACACCTGCAACTTGCTGTGCATCTTTTGGCTGCTTATGCACTAAAATAAAAGTCGCGGCGGCGATAGGCCATGCTTGCGCAGTTTCAGAGTTAGTAATGACTTTATAAAAGCCTTCTTGTTGTGACCAGTCGATATCACCGGCTGCCGCAAAAGTGTCGATAGAGGGCTGTACCACGTTACCCGCTGCATTTTTGAGTGCGACATGTGACATGCCGTTTTGCTTGGCATAGGCATATTCAACATAGCCGATTGAGTTATTCATACGGGTTACATAGCTGGCGACGCCTTCGTTGCCTTTACCACCTGCGCCCGTCGCTGACGTCGGCCACTTAACGGTTTTATCGACGCCAACATCATTCATCCAAGCGCTTGATACCTTGGCTAGATAATCAGTGAAGTTAAAAGTTGTCCCTGAACCATCAGAGCGAAAAACAGTAGTAATTGGAGCGTCAGGTAAGGTCAGGCTTGGGTTCATAGCTTTAATAGCTGGGTCATTCCAGTTGCTAATCTTGCCCAGATAGATATTGGCTAAGGTGTCGCCATCTAGCTTTAATTGACCGGGTGCTATGCCTTCAATATTGACAACAGGCACAACGCCGCCGATCACGGTTGGAAACTGAATCAGACCGGCCTCGTCTAACTCCTCTGGTGTCATAGGGGCGTCGGACGCCCCAAAATCGACCGTATTTGCAATAATTTGCTTGATACCACCAGAGGAACCAATCGATTGATAGTTAACTTGACCACCTGTCGATTGGTTATAAGCGTCTGACCATTTGGCATAGATAGGCTGCGGAAACGAAGCCCCTGCTCCTGTGATACTCATAGATACTTTTTCGCTAGCTGCACTAGTATTATCGCTCTGCGTGGCAGCTGTATCGTTCGTTGAGTTACTACAAGCGCTTAAGCTCAGTACGCAAGCAACAGCTATGACTAAAAATGAATAACGCATGATGGCTCCTAAAGGATAGGTTTATGAGTGTTTATCTTCTATAGGTTATGACAGCGTGATTAATAGGCTCAATGTTGATACGTGCTGTTAATCAATGAGGACATCATGCCAAGCAAATATGACAATTTGATGACAATTCAATGACATTGATAGTTTTTAGGTAAAGGTAGCCAAAATTTAAGCGGTTTAGTGAGAGGACGATGACCGCTTGAGATGATAAGAAAACTAGAGGGAGTAATAGAATAGGTGCTTTTTTGTAGTCAATAGTTTTGAGGAACAAGGAGTTTTTACAAGTCAAAAAAAGCGGTGCTGCGAGGAGGTGACCTCAACAGTACCGCTTTAATTCTAATGGGCTAAACTTAGTCACTCAGTATAGAGGATTCTCTAAATGAGCAACGCTGTAAAACACGTATCGTTTTCGTTAAGCCTTAACCCGGCCTAGCAATTGACCCATCTGTACGGTTGAGCCGTGTTTCATGGTATCTTGCCAAGCCGCTTTTGCGCCTTTTGGTAGTACGACGATAGCGGTGGAGCCCAAATAAAAACGCCCAAGCTCGTCACCCTTTGTTAAGTTCATATCATGCTGGGTTTCTTGAATATCATCAGTGCGAATGATCTTACCCGTAGCAACCGTTTCGATACCTGCGACGATCATCGCCCCGACCATTACAACGGCCGCTTTACCGTACTCGGTATCGAACATACATACTAAGCGCTCATTACGCGCAAACAGATCAGGCACGTTAGCCGCGGTAGTATTATTAACTGAAAATAGCGTGCCCGGTACATAGCGCGTTGCTATCAGCTTACCATCAAAAGGCATATGGACTCGGTGATAGTTACTTGGCGCAAGATATACAGTGGCAAAGCTGCCGTCGCTGAAATACTCACCATCAGCACTATTGGCAAGCAATTGACCGATATCGTACTCGCGCCCTTTTGCTTGCAACAGCTTATGATCGCGGATGTCACCGAGCTGCGATATCACGCCATCAGCAGGACTCACTATACCGTTGTTAGTGGCGTCAATGACACGCGCACTATCTTTGAGCTCACGGGTAAAAAAGTCATTAAAGCTCTCATAAGCATCAAAGTTATCACGCTCATACTCATCAAGTGTGACATGATAAGCTTTAGCAAAGCTGCGGATAAAAGCACGTTTGACCATAGGATGACGACTTGCAGCTAAGCGTCCAGCAACCTCGCTGAGTTGCTGCTGCGGCACAAACTGTTGAATAGTGGCGAATAGATTCATAATAAAGCTACCAAAGTATTTTATGTAAGGGCTGTGTATGTACAAGCACATGAATGGCAGCATTTTATCACGATAAAGCAGATACTGTGTGAGCATAAGTTATCAGTTTACAGCTGTTTTATTGAGTCCTATCACTTAGACGTACAAGCTAGTATTCCTCAAAATAAAGGAAGTTGGAATGAGGGCATTAATTCAACGAGTGAGTACCGCAAGTGTAGCGGTCGATGGCGAGACTATTGGGGCAATTGAACAGGGCGTATTGGCCTATATTGGTCTCGGACACGAAGACACAATAGAGCATGGTAGGCGTTTGATTGATAAGATACTAACCTATCGAATCTTTGAAAACGAAAGCCATCAGCTCGATCAAAACGTACAGCAAGTGAATGGCGGCTTATTGTTAGTGTCGCAATTTACCCTTATGGCAAAGACCAATAAAGGTCGTCGTCCTGACTTTGGCGCGGCGATGACCCCTGATAAAGCCCAAATATTATTTGCCGAGATGGTGTCTTATGCTCAGTCTCGATATCTAGACGTGGCAACAGGACAGTTTGGCGCTGATATGCAAGTTGCGAGTATCAATGATGGTCCACTTAATTTTTTATTAGAAGTGGTATAAAGTTGCGCTAGAACTAGATGTCATCAAACGGTCATAATTGGTATGTTTAAATAATTGGTATGTTTGATCAGTAGTACGCGAGAATCAATTTTACTTTTGAACTATAGTCAGTCCAATATAGAGGAGATACGAAAAATCTGATGAGCTACTGGAATGAATGTTGCGTAGCCTCTAGAGTGACGCAGTCGCATGACAAGCAAAGAAAATTTATACCAGTAGCACTGTATTTTTGGCACTGTGTTTTTTTAAATTGAATCAATTATGTGAAAATTTCACTACGGGGCTTGTATATGCAAAGTGAGCAGATTTTGATCGTTGAAGATGAGCTTGCGATCCGCGAGATGGTAGTAATGACCCTTGAGAGCGCAGGATTTGAGAGTTTGCAAGCCGCCGACGTGCTCGAGGCGCATCAGCAAGTCGTTGATCATAGACCCGCGCTGATTTTGCTTGATTGGATGCTGCCTGGCGACAAAAGCGGTATTGATTTTTGCCGTATGCTAAAGGGTGATGAGTTACTGCGCGAGATACCGGTCATTATGCTCACGGCAAAGGGGGATGAGGATAACAAGGTTCATGGTCTCGATGCAGGTGCCGACGATTATATGACCAAGCCTTTTTCTACGCGTGAGCTGATTTCAAGAATCAAAGCAGTGCTGCGCCGTAGTAGTGCGCTCAGTAGCGAGATGCCGATAACCATAGGCGCTCTTAGCTTAGATAACAAAAGCCAGCGGGTGAGCGCTGATGGACAGCTCATCGATATCGGTCCAACAGAATATCGTTTGCTGGCATTCTTCATGAGTCATCCCGAGCGCGCTTACACGCGCACGCAGCTACTCGATCAAGTATGGGGCGGTAATGTGTATATCGAAGATCGAACGATCGACGTCCATATCAGGCGTTTACGTCAATTATTGAGACCTTATGGTTGTGATACGTTGATTCAAACGGTTCGTGGTACGGGTTATCGGTTATCTAGCTTGATTGAAACAAAGTAGTAACTGTAAAAGGTAAACACAGCCTAGCTACGAAAAAAAGGATGACCTTAGCAATGCCGACTGACCACCATGAACCAAATGCGCCTGAGTACATCGATACGTCAAATAATAAAGCTGTAAACATAAAGATGAATCGTGCTTTACAAGCGCTACAAGATGCTGTGGTTTTGATAGACGGTAACGATAACTTAACGTGGTGGAATCTGGTAGCGGCAGAGCTATTATCATTGCAAGCAAATGATACAGGCAAAAGTATTTTTGACTGTATTCAGGCGCCTGAGTTTCGACGGTATTATCAAGATATCACAGCACACAATGATGCCAATCACGAAGGTGTGCATATGGCTTCATGGCGCGACCCCAAGCGTTATCTAAAATGTGAGATCACAGCCTTTGATGAGGATAAGCTCCTTATGATCTATGATGTAACGCGTCTACAGCACTTAGAGCAAATGCGCCGTGACTTTGTAGCCAATGTATCTCACGAGCTACGAACGCCGTTGACCGTCTTGATAGGTTACTTAGAGAACTTCTCAGATCAGGATGATGTACCACCAAAGTGGCAACGTGGCCTTGAGCTCATGACGCAGCAGACCGCGCGTATGAATAGAATCGTGAATGATTTGCTACTATTATCCAAAATTGAGATCGAAGAGAACTATGAGCTCACACGCATCGATATGACCAAGATGTTGACCCATGTCTATGATGATGCGCAGGCCTATAATCAAGAATACGGACATACCATTCATTTGCAGATAGATACTTATGATGGGTTATACGGCTCAGAGATGTACTTAAACAGTGCGCTCTCAAACCTTGTGATCAACGCGATTAAGTATACGCCAAAAGGCGGTAATATTGAGATCAGTTGGATCAAAACTGCTCAAGGGTGTGAGTTCTCTGTCAAAGACAATGGCCTCGGTATCGCGCCGCCGCATATCGCTCGCTTAACGGAGCGCTTTTATCGTGTCGATAGTGGTCGCAGCCGTGCTACAGGTGGGACAGGGTTAGGGCTAGCTATCGTTAAACACGTATTGCATCAATATAATACCAGTTTGCAGATTGAGTCGGAATTAGACGTCGGCTCAACGTTTACTGCCACTTTTGACGCCAGCTACGTGCGTGCGCTACCTTAAGATGCAGCCCTTTAAGTCTACAGGTTCTATCAGGTCAATAAAGGCGTACGCACAGGTTTTCATCACTCAGGTTTTATTAGCAAAGGATAAGGATTCACCGCGCTACCCTTGATATATATGCCGTAATGAACGTGAGGCGGCGTACCTTTGGCATTACCACTATCACCCACATAACCAATAATATCGCCTGCCTCGACCCAGTCATTGACCTCAATATCTGCGTAATCTTCCATGTGCGCATAATAATGCCCTGCGCCGCTAGGACCGACGACAACGACGACGCGGCCGCCCAAAGTGTTTTCGCCAACCTTACTAATCACCCCTTGCGTAGTCGTTTGAATCGGTGTGCCACGCTCTGCGAAAATATCGATACCTTCATGGCTGCGCCCTTGACTACGCGCCGCGCCCCAAGTATCGGCTAAACGCTGCCCTGGTAGTGGACTTGGTAAACTATTCTCTACGGGTAATTCTAATTGCAATAGAGTGACCTGCTTCCACTTGGCAACGACAAAGTCTTGCGTCTGCCATTTGAGCGTCGGTATTACTTTATCCACGATAAACAGCAGAGCAAATAGAACCATGGCTCTCATCGCTATACTAAAGATGCGAGTCAAAAAATTTGGCTGTGGGGGTTTAGAGGGCGGCGAGAGTTTAGGCAGAGGCGGCTGAACGGATGGCATCATTGTCTCTTGTGAGCGGATGAGTGGTATAATACGGTTCTTGCAATTTTTAGCTGTATTATGAAGGGTTTAAGGCTCTTTGACGAGTAACAATGACCAAAATTGAACCACAATAACTCTTGATGATTGACCTCTATTATGACTGAAACTAATACTGCGCTTATTATCGATACCGAAACCGATCAAGGTAGTGATCCGCGCCCTATACAAGTGGCGACTATCAATGTGGACACCGGCTTTGAGTGGATGAAATACTTTAATAGCGGTCGCACTATCTCGCCTATCGTCATCAAGGTACATGGTATTACTGATGAGGATGTTGCCGAGTGCGAGCGCTTCGATTTGGAGCAATTTGAGTTGCCAGAGTACTTGATCGGTCATAACGTGCGTTTTGACTGGCGAGTAATAGGGAGGCCGTCAGCCAAGCTCATTTGTACCGTTAGGCTCGCCCGCGCCGCATTTCCTGAATGGCGCTACTATGGTCAATCTAAATGTATCGAGCAGCTAATCGGCGTCGAGGCGGCAAGCACGATGACGGTTGCCGCGCATGATGCGCTAGGGGATGCCCGTATGTGCTATCTACTCTATAAGGCCTGCTGTGAACGTTTAGGTATTGCGCCAACTGACTTTAGAGCCGCGCATACGATCTCTAATACCGCAAGCCCTGTCGCAAAAATGCCTTTTGGTAAGCATAAAGGCAAACTCATAAAAGACGTCCCTATGAGCTATATCAAATGGATGCTAGGCAATATTCACAATATGCAGCCGTCGTTATATTCAGCCTTGACCAAGCGCGTAGAAGCCGA
Organism: Psychrobacter sp. DM4; assembly: GCF_051307035.1. GTDB lineage: Bacteria > Pseudomonadota > Gammaproteobacteria > Pseudomonadales > Moraxellaceae > Psychrobacter. The sequence continues at coordinate 2,498,851 of NZ_CP195536.1, read as the reverse complement.
AAAAACAGAAGACAAAATATAATAGAGTCAGTTTAAAAGTGATACTGTGTTGCTGGAATGAATTTTTTGCAGCCTCTGTCTGCGAAGGCACAGCAAGCAAGAAAAATTTATATCAGCAACACGTAACAATGAGTGGCACTATTTTATTCCGAACTGACTATAGAATAAAAAATATCTCTATCGACTAAAAGTATTATTCCAAGAGCAATAGATAATAAACCTATTTACCCTTATTTAACCAATCTACTGCCATTTGCCATAATTGTGGGGCTTTGGCATGAGTCTTACTACTAAAATAGCGCATGTGCCCGATATGACTGACGCCTAAATCTTTGGGATCTAGATAATGCTTCTCTACGGGCATCTTTGGAAATACACGAATCATGTCATCTATGTTCTCATTATTGGCAATCTCATCATCGCTAAAACCGAGCCATAATGAGGGCATCGTAAGCGCATCATAAAAATGATTATGAATGGTTTTGTCTAAAGCGGTTTTGATGTAGCCCGCACCATTGCACCATTCACGCCATTGACGCGCTACGCCGCGTGGTAGCGGCTGACCCATACCAATCTTGTCCGATGGCGTATAGCCCAAAACTAGATTACTTAGCGGAATAAAAGCACCCATAAAACCTATGGCTTTGAGCTTATAGGGCATGTCCATATTTTTAATTTGTCCTGATGAGCAGGCCACATTGAATACTGAGTTTAGCATCTGATAATTGGGCATTAGACCAATGAGTTGCCCACCCGCACTATGGCCAATCAGATGATATGAAGCGTCTGGGAACTCGTCTTGCAGGGCATCAAGCACCGCTGGCATGTCGTGGCGGCCCCAACTCACTAGTGAGGCATCACATTTCGCTAAATTGCCTGATAGTGATTCACCAATCCCTTCATTATCAAAGGTGATGACCCCAAAGCCGTTTTCCGCCAAAAAGCTGGCAAAGCTATGATAAAACTGACGCCTGATACCTGTTGCAGGAGCCATCATTATTGCTGTACTGACAGCAGATTTGGGACGATACACCGTCGCTGCCAAGGCATGATTGCGCTCGGTCATTATAGTCAGTAGGTAAGTATCAAAAGTAGAGTTGCTCTTAGCATCAGAGATAATGGTATCGTCTGATTGATGCAAAACTGGTTGGGTGTCATGATCGAGCATAGCGGTATCCTAAAGATTATAGTTATCATGGTAAGTGAGTCTCGAATAAAGCTTTAGACATCGAGCTGATCTTAGAGCGTAGCCAATTATTATCGATAGCAACTAATGCAAAGATTGCGTACTGATAAGTGCTGGTTACAGGTTAGCAACTTGGCTTATGTTAAGATAAATGTGGAGTGATTCAAACAGACAACTGAACACTAATAATTCAAATAAAAGGCTAAGGACAATAAATGATGCAAATGAAAATAAACAATGACACTTATGAAGTGATTACCAGTAATGATATCAGTGATATCGAAAAAGCGGTCGATAAATCTGTGCTTACAATGCCGTTAGTTGCAGTATATTGTGGCTCAAGGTTAGGCAATCGCGACGTTTACGAGCAAGCTGCACGCGATCTGGGTCAAGCACTTGCCAAAAATGGCATGGGGCTGGTATACGGCGGCGCCAGTATTGGACTCATGGGTGCGGTCGCCGATGAAGTAATCAAAAGTGGCGCCGAGGCTGTTGGTGTGATTCCAACCTTTATGCTCAAGCACGAAATTGCACATGAGGGTTTGACGCGCTTGCACTTGACAGACACAATGCATACGCGCAAAACCGTCATGGCAGAGTATGCTGATGCCTTTATTACTTTGCCTGGTGGTTTGGGTACCTTAGAAGAGATCATGGAGATCGCTACTTGGCGACAGCTCTATCAGCACGAAAAGCCGATGATCATTCTTAATATTGATGGGTTTTATGACCGTATAATTGAGCATCTAAAGTATACGACTGAACAGGGCTTTATGAAGCAGCAAGACTTTGATCGTTTGGTAGTTTGCAATACGATTGATGATGCTATCGAATTACTACAAACAGTAGTTACGATAAATGGTGGGGTCAATACCGACAAGATGGTAGGGCAATAAGCTTGTACTAATAACAAAAAGGGAGCGGCGTACAAATACGCAACTCCCTTTTTTTAATGCTTATTCTTTCTTATGACAAAATTAAGCCTCTACTACAGCGCGATCATCTGATGTATCGCTTATCATGTCATCTATACTACGATTAACACCAGCCATCGCTACTGGAAAGTCTCTTTGCTTAGCAATTTGCTGCGCCAGCATATGTACATCGTCACTGTTATTGTCCTGAAGATAGGGCCAGTCGTGAGCATAACGATTACAGTTAGCAAGAGTATCTCTTTCAATTAATCCCAAATCAGCTAACTCGTCAACGATTTGATCAGCAGCGATCAGCGTTGAGGAGGCTTTAACGTTTTCGGCACGAGCATAACGGATATTAGAGTATAGTCTCACGTCAGCGACCCGAAGCGTATCGTCCTTGCCTGGTATTTGCTGACCGCCATAGAGCGCATTGCCAACAGTACGCGCACTATTAAAGGTTGGTACAAACTGTGCGACATATTCAATAGCTTGTTGGCTACGAGCTTGTAGTGGTGCTTTATCCCAACCGTCCTCAATATAGTGCATGTATTGCTCAGGCAACTTTGGCTGAGCGCTGGTATTATTTGAAGCTACCAATCCATCGTTAAACAAGGTTATAAACTTACTCATACCATGTATTTGAAAGTAGCCACCTGGATAGGGAGTCAATTGCGCCATACCTTCTGGCGTACCGCGGTTGCCATAGATAATGATTTCAGGTATTTGTCCACCTGCGTCATCCCAATGAGTAATATAAGAAGACTTGAACTCAACCATACGAGTCACTTCAACGCCGACCATATCGTCGATGACACCAGTACGAAAACCACAAGCGTTAACTAAGTAATCAACTTCTATAGACTCAGTTTGGTCTTTGCTATCTTGCTCATACTCGATGCGCCATTTAGTCACATGGTGGTCGGCATTAGTACAGTTTTCACAATCCACAGCAGTAACTTGCTTGACCTGAGTATTAGTAAAAACATGTGCATTATCATAGCCTTCTAATGCCAGTTGTGCAGAAGCGGCCAAACGGAATATGTTCCAGCCATATTCTTGTACTACGATTAGTGGAAATTTGATTTTATTTAAATCTAAATGTTTGGCAACGGGTATCACCCATTCATCGACCGTGCTGGGTACAAGAACTTGCTCACGCTTAGATAGGGCTATCAGATCTTCATGACTATAGAGCTGATAATAATCCTCAGGGTCGCCTAAGACTTTATTCTTGGGGTCTTTTGCAATCAATTCACGATAAGCATCAGTTAGAGTATCTAAACGCGGCAGTAAGTCCTCGGGCTGACCCTCATCACGATTGGGTACGGCAAAGACAGTAGGACGTACATCCATCGTATGAGGATACAGACGCAAAATGTCAACACACTGCTCAAGTAGTGCTACACAATCCTCATCTGGAATTTCACGGTACAGGTTACCCCCTGCATGCAAGTGACACATCGGTGGACCATCAACGAGTGAGGTCTTTTTTTCAAATAGATGAGTTTCTATACCCAAGGCTGCCAATCGAATAGCAATAGTGGCTCCTGCTGTACCACCACCCAAAATACCCACGCGTTTAGCTTGACCATAGCGAGCACTAGGAACGTTTATTTTTATATCTTGGTGCTTATTATCTATCTTGGTAGCATTCATTATCGTCATCTTATCCTTGCTGGCATGAGTTTGTCATTATGCCTAGAGTTTCAGTGTGATATCGGTCTAGTATAATCTAGTACTATTTCGAGAAAATTTAACTGTCTTAAGCTAAGTTGTAATTAATGTGTAGCTAAATATAGTGTTATTCGTGTGAAGCTTAGTTAAACAGTGCTTTATAGACTATATGAGCCTAATACCTACTAGTTTCAATGCTTAATCTGTATCTTGCGAGTCATTATTAATCACCTTCTAAGTGCTCGTTGTTCGTTACTTTATAATATAAAAAAATGCAACTATATTTGCGATAGATGCGTAAAGAGATACGCTATTTTTGTCAGCCGATAACACAAAGTGTGTGAAAACGTAGAAGGATTTAACATAAATAGAAGTCATAAGTATTTGAGGAGAACTATGTTCTGCGATCTTTTGCGAGAGGGAAAGTCTATCTGCTCCATTGCATTGGATACATAGAACGTGACTTATATAATTTTGTAATTTTATAAGTGAACAAAATAGATTCACTAAATAGACATGTTATATTTGGTCTGCAAAAATATATCACTCCAAAAAAAAAGAGTGCCAATCAGCACTCTTTGTAATCTCGTAAGACAGATACATTATATGGATATTTAACTTAGGTTTAAGACCACAAGGATATAACGATGAAACGTATTATGATGTTATCAGCACTAACAGGCGTATTGGCTTTGACAGGGTGTACTACGCTCAAAAGTGTAGTCGGTACTGACACTTCAGGCATGCATGAAGTCAAAGCAACACCTAGTAACACCGCACCTGTGACTAGCAGAGGTGGTATGTTAGTTGATTCAAAAGACTATATGACTCTGTATACTTATGACAAAGATACAATGGCGAATATGTCAGAATGTGGCGCTGTTTGTATGGTTGCTTGGCCTGCACTCATGGCACCTAGCACTGCAAAGGCCTCTGGTCAGTTCGCAGCGTTTCAGCGTGAAGATGGCAGCTATCAGTGGGCAATGAATGGTAAACCTTTGTATTTCTATGCCAACGATACAAACGTTGGCGACAAAGATGGCGATAACAAAGGCGGCGTTTGGCACATCGTTCGTACCAAATAGTAGTTTATTGATTGCTACTTATATTTGACGCACTAAAAAAGCAGCCACTATCTATAGTGGCTGCTTTTTTAGTGCTAGGCTTTTAGTGCTAAACATAGTTACGCGTCTTCGACCACTTCCTCTTCGACAATCTCAGGACTCTCTTCAACAGTTTGTACCTTTTTAACAGCAATTTGTCGATATAAAGGAAAAAAGTCAGAATCAAGCTCTTCTTCATCAAACCCTACGCTATCTACCAAGCTATCGTACTCAGGCTGATTGATAATCAGTCTATACGTTTTAAACAATAAAGATTGTGAGCTAAATCCTTTTTTGTACTCATACAAAGTATCCAAATTACTACCAACGCCGCCACCTAAGTGCAATGCTTTGTAATGGTTCTGTCGACCCCAGTCACGTGCTACGTGTGTAATTAGTTTAGAGGGTTGCAAGCGCCGATACTCATTAAGAGTACCCCCTAAATGAAACTGCATAATGCCTGACTCTTTACAGCAAGTATAAATAGAGGAAGCAATAGCCTTACCATCCTTGTATGCACTGACTAATAGTAGTCTATCGTAAAGGTTTTTGGACAACCCATTAAAATAGTTATCATCAAAAAAATAATAGTCGTCTGCGTTGATGTGTGTCATGGTTTCTTTATAAATTTTTGAAAATACCTTGATATTGTCCTCATTTAAACGCTCAATCTTAGTAGTAACGTCCATTTTCAACGCTTTTTTGATACCTCTACGATGTTGGTTTTGGGTTTCTGCCCAGTGCTCATCTTTACTTTTAGTCAAATCACACACCAATGTTAGACCATGGGTGAATGCTCTACCTACAGAAGGTATCCATTCTTTGTTAATAATAGGATGAAGCCTAGTGAACAAAGAGACACAGCCAGCTTTGAATAAAAAATGTCTGACCTCTTCAAATATACCATTGGTCTCATCATCAGTTAGTGTCTCATCTATTAAAGGACAAGAGTAACCATAAGTGGAGGTTGCATCCCAGTATTTGCCATCTATGTCTCTTACAATAATAGGCAAAAACAACTTTTTATTTTTGTATTCGGCGACGATACCTTGAGGACGACCACCATCCATAGATGCCGAGGCAGTTATCCAACCTGATAGATGATAAATATCGAAATTATGGTTCAAAATATCTTTGTCCCATTTCTTGTCAATGTCTCTAAATTCAACAGTTACTTTATGCATGTCAGTCATCAATACTCTCCCTTAGAACCCTATAAATTGAGAGTAGACGGTGGAGATGTCTACTCTTACCGCTAATATATTCAATAATTAAAATATATATATTCTTTTATATGAATATATATAGAATATTGCGGAATTACAAGTTCAAGACAACAAATAGTTGATATGCTTTAAAAGAATGAAGGTTATAGATCTGTTTTCTAGGCTGAGGTACTATACGCTTTTGGCATGAGCGCCTTGCATATCTTGGCAAAAACCGTTAAAATCGCCCCTTCATTTTCCCGCTGGGGATAGGCTAAGAGAGCTGTAATGTGGTGTTGGGTGCTGGAATAAGCCAGTGACACAATTGCCAGAGTTACCAATGAGCTTAGTGCCTCAGTTACGTATGTGTCGTCTTTTACATGTAGTCAAAAATGACTATAGGTAGACCACATACATCGGACCTAGAGAGTTTATTATGCGCGCAGATATCCATCCTGATTACCATGACGTTTTGTTCCACGATACTAATGCTGACGTGTACTTCTTAACGCGTTCTACAGTCAAAACCAAAACCACGCGTGAGTACGAGGGTACTGAATACCCGTACTACCCACTTGATATCTCAAGTGCGTCGCATCCGTTCTACACAGGCGAGCAACGTAAAAGCTCTACTGAAGGCCGTGTTGCTAGCTTTAACAAGCGCTTTGGTGCATTTGGTGGCCGTGCTAAAAAAGCTACTGACGCTGAGTAAGTTTTTTTTAAGACATTTATCGCTTTGTAGAATAAAAAAACCGCTGATAAATCAGCGGTTTTTTTATTCTTATTTGTGATGCTATTTGAGATTTGCGACTACTTGAGCTTTGCTACTACATCAAGAATATGAGTCATCAAGCAACTCGGTGATCAGATCACTCAACTGTAATGCCCAATAGCCGTAGGTAATAGAGCTTGGATGAAAACCATCGCTGGCAAACATAGCCTCTTTTTCGATAGGTCCATCTTTACCCTTGTTATAATCAGCAATCATACTCGCCCAATCAGTTGCCATATAATGAACCCCTTCAGACTCACTACAAATACGCTGTAGAACCTTATCGAGTTGAGCGGCTTTGAGACCGACATAACCATTTAAAGGTACTGGCAAAGCAGGCATCTGTTCCATCAGTGGTAGACTTAAAAATATCAAAGTCTGTACGCCAAACTTGCGCTGGGCAATGACGATAATTTCTTGTATTTGCTGCTGCCATTTAGACATGGAGACGTTGGCTGTTGTATCGTTAACGCCAACACTTAATACCATGACGTCCACAGACTGGTCGGGTGTCGGCAATACGTACAACCGACGCAAGATATCAAAGCTAGTATGTCCCGTGGTGGCTTGTACTGACCACTTAAGCGCATTGAACTTGATTTGAATAGTCGGTTTGTCTTGCAGTGCGGGTAGCAGCTTACCTGCCAAAGCATCCGCTTGTGTTTGGCTACCGACGCCAGCTGCCGCAGAGTCACCGACAAGCATCAGGTTTAGCACGGGTAAAATACTATCTGCATCGCCATTTAGCTGCACATATCCATGACGCTCGCCTTCTGGTTCAGGCAGACGTACAGTATTACGCTTCGTTCTATTGCCCTGATATAAATATATGGGTGCTAGCAGCATATCTTTTGCGACCGCAGCGACCTTGCTAGTCGTTTTTTTGTTGATAGAAGCTACCATCCTGTACGCTCCCGAATAGTTAACAGGCTATCATCGACTAGTAATTGACCGTTAACGAAGACATCTTGAAGTAAGTTTTCATTAGAGTCTAATAAGTCATCTTCTTTAATAGTCTTAAGCTGGTCATTGTTGTCTTTTATCAATGCCAATCGACCTTTTTTAGAGCGTTTTGAGCGGCTAGTGATCGGATCCTTAAAGATGTCTATCCACACGCCATCAATTTGAATCGCGCTTGCCTTCATCGCCCAGCTCATAGTATCGCGAGTGACTTGCTGAAGTAGACCGCCGCCCATTCCAAAGGTGACATTGTCCGCGCTAAAGCCTGCTTCCATGATCGTATTGAGTATCTTGCCAAGGCTTTGCGGATTGATACCATCGCCTTGAATCAAGCGTACATAATCAGGCAATACTTTATAACCTTTGTTATTGGTCGTCGTACCAAATTTTATGGCCAAACGTTCTAAGGCTTCACGAACGACTTTGGCAGGGTCGCCGCTATCAGGACGTATGACTAAAGTGCCGCCCATCGTCTCGACCTTGTCCTTGAGCGCATCGCCCCAGATGTTGTCGATAGCATTCCATAAATCATAACTATCAGAAACAACAGCGATCAAGTTGCCTTGCCCGCCAAATTGATCCAACATATTCTCATAAGCCTGTGTTTCGCGCTCGCGTCCCCACGCGGTCATCGTACTGTGCTCAGCGGCAGGAATAGAGAAGGCGGGCATGTCTTTGTCCATACCGTACCAGCGGCTGGCAGCGACCAAAGCGGTCATGCTATCGGTGCCTGAAAAATTCACTAGATTGGCAAGACTACCAAGCGCCACCGTCTCCATACTTGAGGCGCCGCGTGCACCAAAATCATGTAGCTTAAACGGCAAACCCTCTATGCTATCTGCGGACTTTTTGAGTGCTGATTTAATAATATTTTTGCAATAGTAGGATAAGCTGGCAACGGTAGAAGGGTACCAAATCGCACGTAGCAGAGCCGTCTCAAGGTAGCTGGGTAACCAATAGAACTCTGGATCAGTATTGACGATCTGACAGACAACGTTAGAGACAGGCACGATACTACCTTCAGGAACGGCCTGAATACGTATCGGTAGTAGTCCATCATGCTTTTCTATCAGACGCTCCCAACCAGCTCGGTTAAAAGGTAAGCCATGTGCTTTTATCACCAGTTCAGCTTCGTCAATGTGAGCTGTGGTAATAGGCGCTTGTAAGTACTCTTTGATAAAGGCTTGCAGACCAAAGAACACGACATCGTAGTCGCCGCTTCGCGCCTCGACATAGCTTGACATGTATTCGCTACCGGGCGGATATTGTAGCCAGTGTGAGGTCTTATAGCTGTCTGAATTTAAGATTAAATTATTAAAATTACTGGTGTACATCACAGAACTCCTCTGCTTTGAAATGCCGCAACATTGCGGCGATTGACCCTTGCCGTCTATCGGCGAAGGCGGTGAAAGTTTTTTATGATAAGAATACAAATTATATAGACTATTGTTGCGTCAAACCGACTGTATTTTGAACCAAACCGTCTATAACTCTCATGTGTTGTTAAAGTCCGACCATCTTGGTGATAATCGCGTAATGGTCTTCAAACATCATTCGAGCATCCAATTCAGCTAGTGGCAGCCAAAATGCGGTCGCCGCGTCATCGCCACCCTTTACCTTCGGTAAGCCTTTGGCATCACTTTTGAGTTGTAAATAAAACGCTTGGGTAATGGTGCGACCGCGCGCAGAGCGGTACGGATCATCAAAGGTATGCTGGCTGTGAAACGAGCCGCGCAGTACAGGTTCTGGCACTTTGAGCCGCGTCTCTTCGCGTAGCTCACGAATACAGGCATCAAACAGCGTCTCTTTTGGGTTTAAGAATCCACCCGGCAGCGCCCAAAGTCCGCGTCCTGGCATACTACGGCGCTCAACGAGTAAGATATGTCCTGATTGCACGACTAACGCGTCAGCCGTCATAAAGGTCGGCGGATAAGGCGCGGATTCCCATTGTTTTTTATACTTATCGATAAAGCCAGCTTCCTCGTGCAACTGCTTATATTCAGCGGTTTCTTTAAACTCACTTAATACCTCACGAGTGGCATCGGGCGTGCGCTCAGGTGTCGGCATAGCACCCATCAGATAGCTATCACGAATAGGTGTGGCTGATAGATTATGGTAGTTCGGCACAGAGACCGACGCCCAATTAGGAAATAGCGACAAGTAATAAGAAGAGCTGTCTTTTGAGTGACCAATCAAGCCAATATCAGCATGCAAATCGTTGGTGACTGAGCGCACGCCTGCTTGTACGTATTTGAGCCAGCGCGTGTCGTTGTATAGCGCATCATCCAAAGCCACGCAATGAATGCGCGCTGCATCTTCATCTGAGTACGCGCCCTTGATCATGGCCGTCCGTTCACTCACCGAGAACGGGTTACGAAGACTACGGGGCAAATTAGCAGAGCCGATGAGTATAATGACGTTATCTGCACGTTTGAGTGCCTCGTCAACGACAGCCTCATGACCGCAATGAAAAGGCTGGAAACGTCCGATAAAGACGAGGTACTTATAATGCTGGTTACTTTTATTATCTGTACTGTTTGTTGACGATTCACTCATATGCGTTCATTCCCTACGTCGAACAATGTTAGTATGTATTTATAATGACGCTCATACTGACATAGGTACTCGGCGCCTGACAAGTATAAAGATGTTTAAGGCTACGTCGCATACTTCTCAATCCAAGTCGCTACTGTTGGCCAAATCTCTTTGGCCGCATTGCGACTGATTATGATACGGCTATGGGTGTAATCTTCCAAATCACCATTACGTGTTGAATATTCTCGAAATACATTTTTATCATGATTGAAATCGTTTAAGAGCAATTTACAGCCTTTACTTGGGGCAATAAATCGATCACCGCTACCACTGATGGCGTAGATAGGTATGGTGATTTTTGACATGTATGTTTGATAGTCAAAACGGTCATCAAGAGAGTCATCATCTTCTCTGACACTGCCATCTGTTTTTATAAGGTCACTCTTAAAGTTTTTATGCAAGTTCCAGTCATACCATTGTACCATCGTGTAGTAGCTCTCATTGACAGGACCTAGCTTGAATTTTTTGGCTGGGATATAACCATAGAGTCTGTTGAGTATCTTGGCGCTCATGACTTTTACGTAACTCACAGGACTTAGCGCAGCGCCATAGGCTTGACAAGCAAAAAAGGTCGCGCTATTTATCTTATCTATGTATTGCTGATTTTGAGTTAAAAACATAGTCAGACAAAGTCCGCCGCCACTATGAGTAACGGTGTGCAAATGGTCTAATTTTAGCTCATCGAACATATACCGAAAGCTTGCCTCATAATCTAAAAGCGCGATGGTCTCAGACTTGAACTTGTGCTGCGGGATAGGGCTATGACCATGTCCGCGCCATTCCATGATATAGCAAATATGACCAAGAGCAGCCAGGTAGCTTGCGATGCCCATACATACGCCTTTGTCTGAAAAAGTGCCGTGCGTCAAAAATATATTTTGCCGCTTTGAGGTAGTAGGTTTATCCTTGTCATCAGTTATCGTCCAAATAGCGATTGTCTCGTTATCAGATGTCGGAATAAAGGTTAGATGCTCTGTTATCATGAGAGGGCTCGCTTGAGATCATGCGTTGGCTGACATAAGAATGGCTAGCATAACTGATTTGTCACTCTTTATTAGTCTCAATGTATTACTTTGTCTTAATACATAGGCGCGCTTGATAATTCACCCAAGCGTCTTAATATAAAGGTCAGTAGTAATCTTGATGGCTACACTCTGATTGATGCTCTTATTTATGATGATCTTCTTTACAAACTAGTTTGATAAGACGGCATACATTCTAAAAAGAAGCTCCAGAGCCTAACCTTGTTTAAATCACAGTAGCACGGTCGGAATTAGCTGCTAGATACGCTATACTAGACATACATTCCAAAATGATCGACTGCGCTAGATGAGCATGAACACTCGATACTCAGCATATTTTTACTTCGACAACTAGATGCAAAAAAACAGCATCTATGTCTCAACGGATAGGAAGCATTATGAGTGAATATAACCCAAACGAAACCGCTCCAGCGGAGCAAAATCCTGCTGAGTTTGAGTCAGCCTTGGACACCGAGCAGACTGAGACTAAGAGTAATATTACCATTACTGAAGCCGCGCAAGGCTATCTTGCGGACTTATTATCCAAGCAAGATACGGATGGCATTGGCGTACGTATCTTTGTTGAGCATCCAGGCACGCCCCGTGCTGAGTGCTGCATGGCGTATAATCAGCCGGGCGAAGAAGACAGTGCGGATCTGAAATTTAGTTATGACAGCTTTGCTGCGTTTATTGATGCCGCGTCAGTGCCTTATTTAGAAGATGCGGTCATCGACTACAATAAAGACCGCTTTGGCGGTCAGTTGACGTTTCGCGCGCCAAACTCAAAAGTGCCAAAAGTCGGCGCAGATGCCAGTGTTGAGGAGCGTATCAACTACGTCTTGCAGTCTGAGATTAACCCAAGCCTAGCCGCTCACGGCGGTGATGTTCAATTGCTTGAACTGATTGAAGAAGAAGGCATCGGTCTTACCGCAGTACTCAAGTTCGGCGGTGGCTGTCAAGGCTGTTCAGCGGTCGATATGACCTTGCGTCAAGGGGTTGAGGTGCAACTAAAGCAGCAAATACCAGAGCTGACTCAAGTTATCGATGAGACGGATCATACGTTGACAGAAAACGCGTATTATAAATAAAACTTTGTAGATATTCCTAATCGGAATTATAAAAGCAAAGACTTATGGTTCTTTTCATAAAAAAGCTGGGTTATGATTAACTCAGCTTTTTTTGTGCGCAAATTTTGATAGTGCGGTTTGCATTATCTTTTACTTGATAAATAACAAGGAATGTTCATGAGTGATGACCAAGCAAATAATGCTCCAACACAGCGTTTAGAGACTCTCGCTATCCACGCAGGCTATAGTGTCGAGCCGACGACCAGAGCAGTCGCCGTACCCATTTATCATACCAGCTCTTATGCGTTTGATAATACTCAGCATGGCGCTGACTTATTTGATTTAAAAGTTGCAGGCAATATTTACACCCGTATTATGAATCCGACCAACGCGGTATTAGAAGAGCGCGTCGCAGCACTAGAGGGCGGTATAGGCGGTCTTGCAGTAGCTTCTGGAATGGCGGCGATTACTTATGCGGTGCAAACGATCTGTGAGATGGGCGATAATATCGTTGCGGTATCGACCTTGTATGGCGGTACTTACAATCTGTTCGCGCACACTTTACCGCGTCAAGGGATAGAGGTGCGCTTCTTTGATCATAACAATCCTGAGTCCATTCGTGACCTAATCGATGACAAAACAAAAATGGTGTTTGCCGAGAGCATCGGTAATCCACTGGGTAATATCATCGATATTCAGGCAGTTAGTAATATCGCTCATGAGTACGGCGTTCCTGTCTTTATTGACAATACCGTAGCTACGCCTGCGCTATGTCGCCCGTTTGAATTTGGCGCAGATATCGTCATTCACTCTTTGACCAAATATATGAGTGGGACGGGCACCTCAATCGGCGGCGCTATTATAGATAGTGGTAATTTTGCTTGGGGAGGTTATCCAGAGCGTTTCCCGCTACTTAATACACCAGATGTGAGCTACCACGGTGTTAACTTCGTCAAAGACGTCGGCGCGGCGGCATTTATTGCGCGTGCTCGCGTGGCTCCATTACGCAATACAGGTGCAGCACTCAGTCCACTCAATGCCTTTAGTATCTTGCAAGGGATAGAGACGCTGAGCCTACGTATGGAGCGTCATGTACAAAACGCGCAAGCGGTCGCTGAATACCTACGTGATCATGACAAGGTCGCTTGGATTAAGTATGCAGGTTTGTCTGATCACCCAGATCATGAGCTTGCCAAAAAATACATGAAAGGTACGCCGTCTGCTATCTTAACTTTTGGCGTTCGAAGTGATAAAGAAGGGGGAGGGCGCGAGGCAGGCGCACGCTTTATCGACGCTTTGCAACTCATCACACGTCTAGTCAATATCGGCGATGCCAAATCTTTGGCAAGCCACCCTGCGACAACGACTCATCGTCAGCTCAATGGTCAAGAGCTTGAGCAAGCAGGCGTAAGCGAAGATATGGTACGTCTATCCATTGGTATTGAGCATATCGAAGATATCAAAGCTGACTTAGAACAAGCGTTAGCATCGGCATAGTAACTGGCATCGGCTTAGTTTTAATAGTGTTGAGATAAGCTCATAAAAAAGCCCGTATCCTATCGATACGGGCTTTTTTTAGCGTGCTATGGTTTTAAAATACTATAAGGCAAAGTTGTCGCATCTAAACCGTTAATACGCGCTTAGCAATATCTTTGTAATCTTGTGAGCCAAGACGCGGCCCGAACTGTTGAATCACCTGCGCGGATATCTCGCCTGCCAGACGACCACATTCAGGCAAACTGTAATGCTGTGACAACGCGTATAAAAACGCTCCAGAGTAATTATCACCTGCGCCATTGGTATCAATGACATCTACAACGGTAGGGGTAGGTACTTCATGAATGAGAATATCGGTTTGCTCATTGCTCTGTGAGCCGCTACCCTCAGCAATGATAGTATCATTGGCGCCATCAGTTACCACCGCAATTTGGCAGTACTCAAGTAAGGCACGAGCCGCCGCCTTCACCTGTTTTTTATCCGTAAACGCTTTGGCCTCTTCGCTATTACAAAATATGATCTCAACTTTATTGCCAAGCATATTAAGCAAACCATCTTTGGCGAACTGCACCACAGCAGGGTCAGCAAAACTGACTGCAATCTTGGCACCATTGATGCCCGCTTGTTGGCGCAATTTGGTCATCGCAGGCTGTATGCCCTCAGACATTGCCAAATAGCCTTCCAGATACAACCAATCAGCTTGAGTCAACGCCTCAAAATCAACATTAGCTTCGGTAATCTCGCTTGAGGTACCAAGATAAGTCTGCATGGTGCGCTCGCCATCTTCAGTGACTGCAACGACGCACGATCCTGTCACGCCGCCTGTATGTATCGACTGCTCTGAGGTCGCAACGCCTGCCTCATGCAAGTCTTGCAAGTAGAACTGCCCCGGCTTGTCATCACCCACGCGGCAAGCGTAAAAGGGGCGACCGCCTAAGCTTGCGAACACATACATAGCATTGGCAGCTGAGCCGCCGCCTGCTTGCTTAGAAGGTGCTATATCAGCGAGTTTAAAAAACGCCAATAGCTTTTGTTGTTCATTAAGATCAGCAAGCGTCATCTGACCTTTGATGAGGTCAGTGTCTTCTAATGCTGCATCACTCAGCATATATTCATGATCCACCAGAGCATTACCTATCGCCATTACGTCATACATCGCTTTACTCTCCTATACCTTTATCTGTGTTAAGATTTTGATTTTGTTTAGTGCCTATTTATCTTGTAATTCTAGCAACCGCTGATACAAAGCGTTCTTTTTGACGCCTGTGATATCAGACGCCAGCGCTGCGGCTTTTTTGACGGATAAATCAAGTAATAGTCGCTGTAGCAACTTATCATGGACGCTCATATCGTCATTATCCATTGCCTGATGGTTGCCTGCAACGACCAGGACGATCTCACCGCGCTGCTGGTTGTCGTCTGCTTTGACAAAGTCGATAAGCGCACCGAGGGTTGACTTGTATACCGTCTCAAATGTCTTGGTCAGCTCGCGGCAAAAGGTCACTTCACGATCATGACCAAATACCGCCGCCATATCTTCTAAACTTGCGACGATACGATGCGGCGCTTCATAAAATATCAATGTCTCAGTACGCGTACTTAACACCTCAAGCTGTTTTTGCCGACCATGGGTTTTGGCAGGCAAGAACCCAATGAAGCTAAATCGATCCGAGGGCAGACCTGCGACCGATAACGCACCAATAGCGGCACAGGCACCGACGATAGGGGAGACGGTAACGCCCGCTGCGTGCGCAGCTTGCACTAACTGATAGCCGGGATCACTGACCAAAGGCGTACCGGCATCACTGATGAGGGCGACCGAGTGTCCTTGCTGGATCATCTCGATAATCTTGGGTGTTTGAATAGCATGATTGTGCTCGTGATACGCCCATAGTTTATTATGACCGCGAGGCTTACTGTCGGTATCTGTAGCGTTTTTTGTTTCTTTATCTACTGTATTTGCCTTGTTCTGAGAGTCATCATCCGCTTTATTTTTGGTATCGATGCCAAAGTGCGAGAGCAATCTACCAGAGGTGCGCGTGTCTTCGCAGGCAATGATAGCGACTTGCTTGAGGGTTGCGATAGCGTGCGGCGTCATATCACTCAAATTACCGATAGGGGTGGCGATGATATAAAGACAAGCAGGCATCGCGGTAACAGTAGACATGAAGACCTCAAGACAGTTGGACAGTAAATTAAACCGTAAAAAAGCACCAAAGCATAAATGCAAGGTATTAGGATGGCTAGTTTAGCATGTTGTGCTATGATAATTATGAAATGTTCAGGTGAGGACGTCGGCATTATGGCTGATCTTGGCAAAGACAAAACTGGCAAAGACTGTGACCAAAGTCGTTCTAATATGACCAAGCGTGCGCTACAGCTGTCTTCACCCAAACAGCGTCAAGGCGGATATTTCGAGCAGCAAGCTTGCCTGTTTTTGCAAGCAAAAGGTTTGACACTAATCGCCCAAAACTGGCAGCAGCCCAAAGTTGGCGAGCTTGATTTGGTCATGTTAGAGGCGGGAGTCGCGTGGCCGGTTTTAGTCTTTGTCGAGGTGCGTCAGCGCAAGCGCTCAGGGTTTGGCGATGCAGCGACAAGCGTGACCCAAGCCAAACAAAAAAAGATTATCAAGGCGGCTAAGTACTTCTTACAGCAGTATCCTAAATACGCAGATTATGACTGTCGTTTTGATGTACTCGCTTATAATGGGTCAACCTTGAATCCCGCTTTATCTGATAATAAAGAGAGTCGCAACACTGATCCTTCGCCAGAGTGGCTGGTAGGCGCTTTTGTTGCCGCAGCATGGTAAAAAATGTACAACGAACAAAAAATTAAACGGTTTTATCAAGCCGATACTCTGAGCTATCACGACTAACGATAAAAATGAGATAACCTATTCAATTACAATAAAATTGAATAAATCGACACTACTTGATGGAGTAAACCATGACACGGACGTATGCAAATGCTACCAAACCTTTACCATATAAAGTCACCGTTAGCTTAGCACTTGCTGCCAGTATAGCGATGACAGGCTGTACAACTAACTATTTGACCAATAGCACCGAGGGTACTTATGGCGTGCCTGTCACGGAGCGCACTATACCGCAGCGCCTTCTTGATCGCAGTATCGAGCATACTGCCAAGATTAATGTATATGGTTTACAAGAGAATTTGCAACAAAACAGCCGAATGAGTATCGATAGTTTTAATAGTGAAGTTTTGCTCACTGGTGAAGTGCCTAGCGAGACGCTAAAAACTCAAGTCGAAAAGGTCATCAGCTCCATGCCAGATGTGCGAGCCGTTTACAACGAGTTAAATGTCGGCGTGGCGCGTGGGTACAGCTCAACGGTACAAGATGGTTATATCACCTCAAAACTAGTGGCCAAAGCGGCGGCGAACGACGGCGTCAAAGCCTCACAAATCAAAGCCGTTAGCAATAATGGGGTGGTCTACCTTATGGGACGCCTGACTCCAACGCAGCAAAGCCATTTGATAGATATCGCTAATGACACCGTTGGTGTAACAGAGTTGGTGCTTTTGACTACAGTAGTGGACGATAGAGGTATCAAGATTGGCGATGATGACATTATGTTTGAGAGTAATCTGACGACAGAGGCAGCAAGTGAGATGCCCGCTCAACCTATCATTAGGCAGCGTGATACTACATCAAATCGTCCAAATAGCTCGAGTACTCAGCCGATAAATCCAATAACTACAAATCAAAGCTCTCCTATTGACCAAAATCAAGATACGAACCAAAATTCAACTCTTGATCAAAACCCAACGGTTAATCAAGGTACTTCAAGTCCTTATATCGATCTATACAAGGACCAATAATCTAAGGTTGCGCGCGCTCAAAAGTTGTATGCGAGCCTAGTACCGTGTCAATCACAATAACCCTAAATATAGATAACAGTAAAAGCACGATAGTAATAGTGATAGCCATTACACTATAACTAGTAAAAAAAGAAGCAGTCGACGTAGTATTCCTAACGCTGACTGATATCAAAATAATATAGGAACAATGGCTATGAATAATCGTAACAAAACACAATCAGATACCGATGTTAAGCAGTTTAATAAACCACGAAAATTTGGTTTGAGTGCCATAGGTATTAGCACTGCTGTTGCACTAGGCGGTGTTGCGATTGCAACGCAGCAAGCGCAAGCGCTATCAGCACTAGCTATCGTAAACGGTATCACCTCAAGTGGCGGCGTAGGCGTGAGTAAAGATATTTTGTACGGTGATGAGCATCTGCAAGATCTGGACATTTATTACCCAAAGCCATTAGCAAAAGCGATGAAGTCGCAGCAAGTTATCAGTGATACTTATCCGATGGTCGTGTTTGTCCATGGGGGTTCTTGGGAGAGTGGTAACAAGGAAGAGTATGCTTTTGTCGGTCAGAGTCTAGCGCAAGCAGGCTATATTACTGCGGTCATCAACTACCGCAAAGCACCCGAGCACGTCTATCCCGATTATGTCGAAGATGCTGCAAAAGCTATTGCTTGGAGCTATGATAATGCCAAAAATTACTATGCGGATCCTGAGCGTTTTGCAGTCGTCGGACATTCGGCAGGCGCTTTTAATGCGGTTGCTGCTGTCTCAAACGAAGACTTTTTAGCACCCTATGGTATCAAGCCGAGTGATATCAGCGCCGTCGTTGGTATTGCAGGCCCTTACAGCTATGATTTTCGTAAGTTCAGTAGTGCCAGTGCCTTTGATGAAAATGCAACGCCAGATGAGGTGATGCCAGATAGACAAATCAAAGGGTCACAGCCGCCATATCTGCTACTCACCGCTGAGAATGACAAAATTGTCTACGATACCAATACGGTCAAGATGACTCAAGCGTTAAAAGACAAGGGTGTCACCGTTGAAAGAGGTCAAATTAAAGGTGCTAGTCACGCTACCAGTATTGGTGCAATGGCGCCGCCGCTGCGCTGGGTAAACGATGTCCGTGCACAGGTCGTCAGCTATTTAGATAGGACAGTCAAATAGCTTTGATTCGTCTTAATACAAGGGTAAATGAGACAATGCTGTAAGATGGTCGAACTCTTGTTATAATACGCCCACTATTTATTCAAATATCTAATAACAGGTTAATTTATGAGCATGAACGCCGACGATCTGATCGCCTTTTTACAACAGCATTATCCAGACGCTTTTATTCAAGCGGCCAATCAAGGCAACAAGTTTGATGTTCGCGTGGTGGACGCCAGCTTTGAGGGCAAGCGTACTGTTCAACGTCAGCAAGCCGTTTATGCTCTAGTCAATGATAAAATTGCTAGTGGTGATATTCATGCGCTTAATATTCAAGCTCTTACGCCTGCGGAATGGGACATTCAGTCCAAAGGCTAATCACTGTCTTTACTTATATTTGACTACTTCTCAAAGCGGTTTGATGAAACAATTACACCTCTATCTTTAGTCTTTTTATTCATTTGCAGGCATCTTTTGCAAGCATAGTTAGGTTGTCATTTTTATGGATCAGTTTTTAATCACCGGTAGTAGTCGTATCGCAGGGGAAGTTACCATCTCAGGCGCCAAGAATGCAGCTTTGCCGTTACTTGCGGCAATGATACTGGCCGAGAGCCCAACAACGTTGCACAATGTTCCCTCACTACAAGACGTACGAACCTTGATTCAGCTGATCGGTGGTATGGGTATTGATATTCAAAAGCAAGAGGATACCGTTACTTGCGATACCAAAAACATAGACAGCTTTTATGCCCCTTATGATTTAGTCAAAACTATGCGTGCTTCAATCTTGGTGCTTGGGCCTTTACTTGCGCGTTTTGGTGAGGCAGAAGTCTCCTTGCCAGGTGGCTGCGCTATTGGCTCACGTCCTGTGGATCAACATCTCAAGGCCTTTGAGGCCATGGGTGCTCAGATTCACGTCGAAAACGGTTACGTTAAAGCGCAAGCGCCAAAAGGCGGCAAGCTTATTGGCTGTAATTTCTCCTTTGATATGGTGACCGTCGGCGGTACCGAAAACGTCATTATGGCGGCAGCACTAGCTAAAGGAACAACAGTACTTGGCAACTGCGCGCTTGAGCCAGAAGTAGTAGATCTGGCGAATATGCTAGTCGCTATGGGCGCCAAAATAGGTGGTATCGGTACTTCAATTATGACTATTGAAGGTGTCGAACGCTTGCATGGCTGCGAGTATTCAGTCGTTCCCGATCGTATCGAGACGGGTTCTTATTTAGCTGGTGCGCTGATGACGCGTGGCGATGTATTGACCAAGAATACTTCTGCATTATTGTTAACGCCGGTGTTAGAAAAATTCGAAGATATGGGCGCGGTGATTACCATAGGTGATGACTGGATTCGCGCACAAATGAAGGGTCGACCATTGCCTGTCGATATCCGTACGCAGCCGCATCCAGGATTCCCAACGGACATGCAAGCGCAAGTTATGGCGATTGCCTGCTTGGCTGATGGTACCAGCACCTTTATAGAAAACATCTTTGAAAACCGTTACATGCATGTGCCTGAGCTCAATCGTCTCGGCGCCTCTATTCAGGTCGATGGTCATACCGCAGTCGTTAGAGGAGTTGAGAGATTTACCGCCGCTCCTGTGATGGCAACTGATTTGCGCGCGTCTATGTCACTAGTTATGGCAGCGGCAGCGGCTGAAGGCGAGAGCTTGATCGATCGTATTTATCACATCGATCGCGGTTATGAAGATGTTGAAAACAAGTTACGAGCGTTAGGCGTGAACATTGAGCGCGTCAATACTAACGATTAGTAGCTATCAGGCAATGTTAATAAAATTAGTATCAATACCGATTTCAATCAGAATATAAATAGCAAATGGACACCCTGTCATTATGACCGAACCAACCAAGCACGACTCAAATAATGGCTTGTTGAACGAAGTAAACGATGAGTTTTCAGGTTTAACGTTGGCTTTATCAAAAGGTCGCATTCTAGAAGAGACGATGCCATTGCTACAAGCGGCTGGCGTTGATTTGTTAGAAGACCCAGAGGCTTCACGAAAGCTTATTTTTCCGACATCTAATCCCAACGTACGCGTGCTTATTTTGCGGGCAAGCGACGTACCAACCTACGTAGAGCATGGTGCGGCAGATTTTGGCGTAGCGGGTAAAGATGTCTTACTTGAGCATGGTGCCAATCATGTGTACGAGCTGCTTGATCTACAGATTGCTCAGTGTAAGCTGATGACCGCAGGTGTTAAAGGTGCCGCGCTGCCCAATCGGCGTTTGCGCATTGCCACCAAATACGTCAATGTTGCCCGCGCTTATTTTGCCAGTCAAGGTCAGCAAGTGGATGTGATTAAGCTTTATGGTTCGATGGAGCTTGCGCCTCTAGTGGGTTTGGGTGATTTGATCGTCGATGTGGTTGATACGGGTAATACGTTGCGTGCCAATGGGCTTGAGCCCCGTGATCACATTTGCGATGTGTCCTCACGCCTAATTGTTAATCAAGTCAGTTACAAGCGCAAATTTGCTTTGCTTGAGCCTATCTTAAACAGCTTTAAAGACAGTATTGCTGCTACGGCATAGCTCACCTTTTGCATGAAAAGTGAGCGGTTAGTATTATTGATAATCATAAAATCAAACACAGTTATACAGATTATAAAACCAGTTGAGCGCTATAAAATGGATATGGCATGCTAAACTGGTTTTGTTGTGTCTACGGTTGGGCCGCTTTCATTATTTTTAGTCAAACAGATAAAATATAGGACAAATTATGCGCCAGTTAAGCACTTTAGATGCTGATTTTGATAGTCAATTGACGCAGTTGTTAGCTTTTGAAACGGTCAATGATGCTCAATTGCTAAGTACTGTTGATGACATTATTGCGCAAGTTCGTGCTGATGGCGACGATGTGGTACTAGCATTGACACAGAAGTTTGATCAGCATCCCGCTGTATCGATGAGTGAGCTTGAATTGTCGCAAGAGTCGTTAGCTGAAGCTTTTGATGGTCTTGATATCGAGGTGCGAGAAGCCCTGATTACAGCTGCGACTCGCGTTCAGAGCTTTCATAAGCGCCAAGTGCAAGAGACTTGGCAATACGAGGATGAGCTGGGTAACCGCTTGGGTCAAAAAGTCACCCCTTTAGATCGCGTTGGTATTTATGTGCCAGGTGGTTTGGCGTCGTATCCTTCCTCAGTATTGATGAATGCTATTCCTGCCAAAGTCGCGGGCGTCACTGAGATTATTATGGTCGTGCCTGCGCCTAAAGGGGTACTCAATCCTTTGGTGCTCGCAGCGGCGCATTTGGCACAGGTTGATCGCGTCTTTACTATTGGCGGCGCGCAAGCCGTTGCGGCACTTGCCTATGGTACTAAGACGATTCCAGCGGTTGATAAGATCACAGGACCAGGTAACAAGTACGTAGCGGCTGCCAAACGTGCTGTATTTGGTAAAGTGGGCATCGATATGATCGCAGGTCCCTCTGAGGTTTTGGTTTATGCCGAAGGCGAAGCCAATGATCGCGCTGACTGGCTGGCCATGGATCTACTCTCACAAGCTGAGCATGACCGTATCGCGCAAGCGATCTTTGTGACTACGAGTGCATCACAGCTCAAAGAAGTAGCAGTAGAGATTGAAAAGGCACTGGCTCAATTACCAAAAGCGGATATCGCACGCGACTCTTTAGAGAACCGCGGCGCGCTAATACTAGTAAAAGATAGACAAGAGGGCATGGCTTTAATCAACCGTATTGCGCCTGAGCATTTAGAATTATCCATTGATGAGCCTGAGGCTTTGCTTGAGGACATCCGTCATGCGGGTGCTATCTTTATGGGTCGCTACACGCCAGAGGCGATCGGTGACTACTGCGCAGGTCCCAACCACGTGTTGCCAACCTCAGGCACGGCGAGGTTTTCATCACCACTTGGCGTTTATGATTTTCAAAAGAAATCCTCACTCATTTACTGTACCCAAAGCGGTAGTCAGTCGCTGGCTAGAACCGCAGATGTCCTAGCGCAGCACGAAGATCTAGAAGCACACGCCAGATCAGCGCGTTATCGGTATCAGTGATTAGTTAATACCAATGCTGAATAACCAACGCTGAATAAATGGACAAAAAAGCAGAAATAAAGCACCATAAAATAGTAGTACTTAACTATGATGTTGACACCCAAACGTCAAGAATATTACGATAAATAGTCATTGACTAGCATCAGGATAAATTATGAGCGAGCAAAGAATAGACAACAGGTTGTGGTCTGCCAAGGCACGTAACCTATCACCTTATGTGCCCGGTGAGCAGCCTCAGCATGACAATTTGTGCAAACTAAATACCAATGAAAATCCGTTTCCACCTTCACCAAAAGTCGGCGAAGCAATTACGCAAATGCTCGCGCAGCAGGCTGATAATTTGCGCCTTTATCCTGATCCTGAATCTGAGGATTTGCGAGCGACATTGGCACAGCACTACCATCTGAATAGTGATCAGGTATTCGTAGGTAATGGCTCGGATGAAGTATTAGCCTTAGTGTTTGCCAGTTTTTTTATGAAAGAGCGTCCCATATTGGCCCCCGATATTAGTTACAGTTTTTATCCGGTATACGCACAGACCTTTGGCGTGGAGCTGATACAGATTGCGTTAGAGTCTGATTTTAGTATTGACCCCGATGCTTATCGTCAACCCTGTAGCGGTATTATCATCGCTAATCCTAACGCGCCAACAGGCTTGTTACTATCATTAGCTGATATCAGCAAGCTCGCTCATGAGCACTCTAATGCTGTGATTGTCATCGACGAAGCCTACATAGATTTTGCACAAACTGATGGCGCTACGGTTTCAGCTGTGAGCTTGATTAACGACTTTGATAATCTGCTAGTAACGCAAACCTTCTCAAAGTCGCGCTCGCTCGCTGGATTACGTGTTGGTATGGCCTTTGGTAATGCCTCACTTATCGAAGCCTTGACTCGTATGAAAAACAGCTTTAATAGCTATCCACTAGATAAGCTGGCACAAGTTGGGGCAAGAGCGAGCGTTTTAGATCGTGCTTATTTTGAGCAGAGCTGTCAGCGGATTATTGAGTTGCGTGAATCACTCACCGCAGAGTTAACCGCCCTTGATTACAATGTGCTGCCGTCACAAGCTAACTTCGTTTTTGTGCGTCCGCCACTGGGTAATGCTGATGAAATCGCCCGTCAACTACGTGAGCAGGGCATCGTTGTGCGTCATTTTGACAAGGCGCGTATCAATGAGTACTTGCGCATTACGGTCGGTACGCCTGATCAGCATAAACGCCTAATTGACGCTCTAAAAGTATTACATAATGAGCTGGATAAAAGCCAAGACGCGATCTCTTCTTAATACTTCAAGAGCTTGCCGCAAAATTTTAATCTTGAGCCAATACAGCAAGCAAATTACCAACTTTATCAAGGCACTCTTGATACTCAGAAGCGCAGTCAGAGACCACTGTAATTCCGCCACCTGCCCACAAGCTTACTTGAGTACTATTGTTTTTTAAAGTGACGGCTTGTAGTGTGCGAATCAGTACATTCCATTGACCACTACCATCAAAATTCATGTAGCCCATGGTGCCGCAATAGGCACCGCGCGGCGCGTTTTCTAACTCAGAGATGATTTCAACCGCACGTTTTTTGGGTGTACCTGTAATTGAGCCTGCGGGCAAACTACCAAAAAGTACGCTTAACGGATGCGTATCAGGTTTGAGCTCAGCGGTGATGGTGCTAACCATATGATGCACATTGCTAAAGCTTTCGATATCGAATAATTGTGGCACTTTGACACTACCTGTCCTTGCATATTTACCTAAGTCATTGCGCAGTAGGTCCACGATCATCACGTTTTCGCTACGATCTTTATCACTGTTAATAAGCTGCTGCTTAAACGCTTCATCTTGATTAACGTTTGCACCGCGCGGTATAGTACCTTTAATAGGTTTCGTGCGAATATGGTACGTGTCGTTTTTGCTGTCTCTTATAAAGGTAAAAAACAACTCAGGTGAGCAGCTCAACAGCTCAAAATGAGCATCCAAGTCTTCATTCTTGGATGTGCGACTAATACTCATATATCCAGCAAAGGGTGTTTGTGTATTGTGGTGCAAGACCGGCAAGTAGTCGAGAAGCGGCGTCGCTGATTTATTATCAGTGCCAGTGCCAGTGCCAGTATTAGTATTAGTATCAACCTGACCTTGCCATCTCTGAGTCAGATTGATTTGATAGCAGTCGCCGTGATGTAGATAATGTTGAGTTTGTTTAAAGGCTTGTTGATAGTCACTCCTTTGCCATTTGGCTTGCAGTCTTAAAGGCGTCAGAGATCTGCGACTATTTTCTGTAGACAACTTAACGTCTAGTAGTGTCAAATAATCAACCAGCTTATCAAGCAAAACCTCATTTTCAAAACTATTAATCTGTAGCGTCCACTGCTTCTGGTTTTCATCAACAATCGAGCGCTCAGCGCTCAAATAAATATCATAATGTCCAAACACGGCGCAAGGCTGTGCTGCTTGTTCTATACCAGCTGCTGGGCTTAAACTATGCGCGGCGATATCATAGCCAATAAAGCCTATGAGTCCGTGGCTATAACTATACGACTTATCATTATTCTCTATTAGTTCTAGATCTGTATCACTATTCTCATAATCGTTACTATAAGCAATCAGCTCATCCTGCCAAGCGTGATAACTCACGTTGCTTCTTACAGTTGCATCGTTACTTGTGCAAGCACCACGATAGTGTCTGACGACTTGGTAAGTCTTACTTTGATCATCCTCTTTTTTAGCGCAAGGCTTATTGGCATGAACTTGCCAACTGACTTTGGGTAGTAGGCCTATAACGGGCTGTTCATTGTTATTGAGCCAAACCAATTGCCAATTGGCATCGGCATCCTGAAGGAGTAGATGCTGCTGTAACAAAGGTAGCAAATCAGCAGCAGCTAAATCACCAAAACGCCAGCTATTACTTTGAATAGCTGGCGAGGAGAGGGGCGTGGGTTGTGATGATGAGGTCATGGAGTATCGATTAAACCGTAAATTTCTTAATGATTAAAGTTGCGTTCGTACCACCAAAACCAAAACTATTGCTCATCAAAGTGTTCAGGTCAACATCACGCTTTTGAGTGACGATATCGAAACCTTCAGCCGCAGGGTCTAAGTGCGCCACATTGATGCTAGGCGCAATAAAGCTATCTTTTAGCATCAGCAAACAGTAAATGAGCTCTTGCGCACCTACCGCACCTAAACTATGACCCGTCATGGATTTAGTAGAGCTAATAGCAGGGACTTGACTCACATCATCACCGAACACTTTGGCAATGGCGTTAAGCTCAGTTATATCACCCAGTGGCGTACTAGTACCGTGGCTATTGATATAATCGACGCTTTCAAGCCCTGCTTCGGCTAGCGCCTGTGTCATACAACGTACTGCACCTTCACCGCTTGGGGCGACCATTTCTGCGCCATCTGAGCTGGCACCATAGCCGACGATCTCAGCTAAGATGTTAGCGCCGCGCGCCTTGGCATGCTCCAAGCTCTCAACCACGACCATAGCGCCGCCTGCCGCAATCACAAAGCCGTCACGGTCTTTGTCATAAGCTCTTGAGGCCTGCGTCGGCGTGTCATTGTACTGGGTGCTGACCGCGCCCATCGCATCGAACATACAAGACTGCGTCCAGTGCTCAGCTTCACTGCCACCAGCGAGCACCACATCAGCTTTGCCTAATTGGATGAGCTCAGCGGCGTGCCCGATACAATGAGTAGAGGTTGCACAAGCGGAGGCAAGCGAGTAGGAGACGCCTTGAATTTTGAGACCCGTTGCTAGCGCGGCTGACACCGAGCTGCCCATAGTTTTGGGTACTGCCATAGCGCCGACGCCGCGTAGACCTTTATCGCGCATAGCATCTACCGCATTGACGATATTTTCTGTTGAGGCGCCACCTGAGCTTGCGATTAGTGCCACTCGTGGATTATTATTGATAGTATCAAGAGACAAGCCTGCATGCTCAATGGCATTTAACGCACTGACATAGGCATAAAGACTTGCGTCACTAAAAAAACGTTTGAGCTTACGATCGATGCTTGTTGTGTCTAGCTCGTCTTTATTAATACTGCCACTTATTTGCGATTTAAAACCGTGTTCAGCGTAGGACTCATTGAACGTAATGCCAGACTGCCCTTGTTTTAGAGCAGTAGTAACGGTAGTCAAGTCATGTCCAATACAAGAGACGATCCCTGCTCCTGTGATAACCACTCGGCGCATATTCTACTCCTTATGATAGCGATGAATGACACATAAATTTAATACCTCTATTAGTAGCATTATGGCACAAGTACCGCCTTTGCCATAATGCTACTAGTACCCTTTATGGCTATTTGGGGTCAGTCAAGTTTTTGATACAAAATTTATGTGAGTAATAACATTGTTCGCACTGACAAATCACAAATAATTTGCGTAAACTAGCAGGCTAAATAAAGTTACCAAAATAGCTAGAGACAATAATCCGACGCATTTAAGGTTCTTTTACAATAACGATATTTCACTACTACTTCATTGAGGATAGCACTATGGCAAAGCAGAACACGTTGAGCAAAGGCATTAGCTTAGTTGGTCATTTCACGCGTAACAACCTTGAGCGTGTAGGATCACTCATTGATGGCGTCAATGCCAAGGCAGGTAAGCCGCGCCAATACAAAGCGGTGAACTTGGGTGACGAGGACTATCAGCAAGATCTTTTTCGTGAGCAGACGCTCAAAGCGACTCAGGAGCTCATAGGCACGCGCTTTGCCACTTATGGCAAGTATGCCAAAAAGGTCGTGCCAAATAGTCTATTCCAAAACACAGTAGATGGTGCTTTTGCACAAGTGGCCAAACTTGCTAGCAGCTGGAGCCAGATTGATCTACCTAATGAGCATCGTTTTGCTGATATTACCGATTTAGATGACGAGCAGCGTTATGCATTAGCAACTGATATTGCCAATCAAAACCGCGCTTTAGCCACTTTGGGCGGTATTACAGGTCTCGCAGGATTACCGGGGCTGCTCGCTGATACGCTTTGGTTATTGCTCGTGTCACTGCGTACGGTCTATCAGTTAGCGGCGGTATACAATAAGCCATTGACGGGTAAACAAGGCATCAAAATGGCCTATGAGCTACTCTCAAGTGCTGATTTGAGCAAAATGCAAGAAAAACAAGCATTGCTGGCAGGTCTAGGCGTGGGCAAAGGACTACTCGATAATGCTCAGAGTAGTGGTCTACATAGCGAACTTAAAAATCTAGGTCTTAAGAATAAAAACGTCAATTACTATGCTGAACAAGTGGATAGTATCGCCAGCCAAGTTGGTATTGATCTTGATAAAGTGAATTTAACTTGGTTACGTCGCTTCTTACCTGTAACCGCAGTGGCTATCGGTATGAGCTACAACAGCCGCTTGATAGATGAAGTCATTGGCGTTGCCAAAGCGACTTTTGGTCCAGAGCCTAAACTTGCTAGTCCTGCCATTACTGATGATAGCGCTAGTGAAGCTAAAGTGGGCGCTGATTCTGGTAGTGATGACAAAGCAGATGATACACAAAGCGATAGCAAAAATAAATCATCTACAGCTGACAGTAAGTCTGATACAGATGACAAGCAAGGTAATAGTAGCGATAAACAAGAAAAAGTAACGAATAGCGAAAAAGCCGCTAGTAGCAAATAGTCTTTCATATAAGTGGCGAACTGGGCGAGAATAAGCTCTTGAAAAATTAAGCAATAGCGCCATTTACTTATTCCCAAAGACATTACTGGCTAATGCGATATATAGACAGTTCCAGATGATATTTTTTTGATAGGCTAGTATGAGTTTCTCAAATGTTTTATTAAATGATTCACGCTCATGTTATAGCGAAAAGTTAGCCCTTTTATAAGTAGTTGAAATAACAGTAACAAGTCTTTATAATACATTGTCCTAAAAATGGGTGCCACAAGATTTTGTTTTGAACAAGATTTTAGTGGATTAGCCCATTTTTTTGTTTTATACCCAACGGGAGAAGGATGCCTTATGGCAACAACTAACCAATTGATTCGTAAGGGTCGCAAAACCATCAAGGAAAAGTCAAAAGTTCCTGCGTTGCAAGCGTGCCCACAGCGCCGTGGTGTATGTACTCGTGTATATACTACGACACCTAAAAAACCTAACTCTGCCATGCGTAAAGTATGCCGTGTACGTCTGACTTCAGGTTATGAAGTATCAAGCTACATCGGCGGCGAAGGTCATAACTTACAAGAGCACAGTGTTGTTCTTATCCGCGGTGGTCGTGTAAAAGATCTACCGGGTGTACGTTATCACACCGTTCGCGGTGCATTAGATTGCGCTGGCGTAAAAGACCGTAAGCAAGGTCGCTCTAAATATGGTGCTAAGAAACCTAAAGTCTAAGTACTGATGTTATTAATCAGTTACTCACTAAGATTCTTAGTACTACCCATTAACTGTGCATGGGTTTGGTGTTTTAGCTTTTAGGCGAACATACCACTATGCAGTAAGGCTGACTGACAACTTGCTTTTTGCCACTATTGGCAATGCCATCTTGTGAATGTCAGACACTCCTGAAGACAAGGATATTATTATGCCAAGACGTCGCGTTGTTGCTACCCGTGAGATCCTACCGGATCCTAAGTTTGGTAGCCAAACTATCGCCAAATTCATCAATCACATCATGAGTGATGGCAAAAAATCTACTGCTGAGCGTATCGTTTATGGTGCTCTTGAAACGATCAGTGAAAAGCGTAACGTTGAAGATCCCGTCTCATTTTTTGAAGACGTTCTAGAAAACGTACGCCCTATGGTAGAAGTAAAAGCTCGCCGCGTTGGCGGTGCAACCTATCAAGTACCTATGGAAGTACGTCCCTCCCGTCGTACTGCCTTGGCTATGCGTTGGTTAGCTGAAGCTGCTGCTAAGCGTTCTGAGAAATCTATGGCTCTACGCCTTGCTGGCGAATTGGGTGATGCATCAGAAGGTAAAGGCAATGCTATGAAAAAGCGTGACGAAGTTCACCGCATGGCGGATGCAAACAAAGCGTTCTCACATTATCGCTTCTAAATCACTTTTGCCTGTTTGTAATTGATTTATTCTACTGATTGCCGCCATCATTTAGATTATTTGTATTCCAATACTATTTAAAATATGACAGTCTAGATGGCGGATATCTATCCTGATACTGCTTTGAGCCTGATGTTTGAACGACAGTATTCCAAATTTGATGCCTCCATACTTTCATAGAGTCTCTTTTTATCTACATATTATTTAGATAGCTTTGAGCATTATATAGAAGCCTATGACTCAACAGCCGACTGCTTTTGTCAGGATAACGCTTTTATTGAAACTATGAGGTAGAGCACTACCCTATATTAATACATACACGACTTTTCCTAGGAAAATACTATGGCTCGTAAAACTCCCCTAAAACGCTATCGCAATATTGGTATCTCAGCACACATTGATGCGGGTAAGACCACTACTACTGAGCGTGTTTTATTCTATACTGGTGTTAGTCACAAAATTGGCGAAGTTCATGATGGCGCAGCCACTATGGATTGGATGGAGCAAGAACAAGAGCGTGGTATCACTATCACCTCAGCGGCAACGACTTGTTTTTGGTCAGGTATGGCCAAGCAATTTGATGAGCATCGCATCAACATCATCGACACTCCAGGTCACGTTGATTTCACGATTGAAGTTGAACGTTCTATGCGTGTGCTTGATGGCGCTTGCATGGTTTACTGTGCAGTGGGTGGCGTACAGCCCCAGTCTGAGACCGTATGGCGTCAAGCAAATAAATACAAAGTACCACGCTTAGCATTCGTTAATAAAATGGATCGCGTTGGTGCTGATTTTTATCGCGTGATTGAGCAGATCAAAACCCGTCTAGGTGGTAAGCCGGTGCCTTTGGTTATTCCAATTGGCAAAGAAGATGACTTTGAAGGGGTTATTGATCTTGTGACCATGAAAGCCATCTATTGGGATGAAGCGTCTCAAGGTATGGAATACGATGAGCGTGAGATTCCAACTGAGCTACAAGAAAAAGCGGAAGAGTATCGCGAGTATCTCGTAGAGAGCGCTGCCGAAGCGTCAGAAGAGTTAATGGATGAGTATTTAGAAAACGGTGAATTGACGGTTGATCAAATCAACAGTGCTATTCGTCAGTTGACTATTGAGAACGAAATCATTCCATTACTTTGTGGTACCGCCTTTAAAAACAAAGGCGTCCAAAAGATGTTGGATGCAGTTATTCAGTATCTACCAGCACCTATGGATGTTCCAGCTATTAAAGGTATCCTTGATGACAAAGATGAAAGCGAAGGCTTTCGTGAAGCATCTGACGATGTACCGTTCTCAGCTTTAGCATTCAAAATTATGAATGATAAGTTCGTTGGTAACTTAACCTTCGTTCGCGTCTATTCTGGTGTTTTAACGCAAGGTAGCAGCGTTTATAATCCGGTTAAGATGAAGCGTGAGCGCGTTGGTCGTATCGTACAGATGATGGCGAACTCTCAAGAAGAGTTACAAGAGATTCGTACGGGTGATATCGCAGCATTGGTTGGCATGAAAGATGTAACGACTGGTGATACTTTGTGTGATGAGAGTAATGTGATTACTCTTGAGCGTATGGAATTCCCAGATCCTGTTATTAGTCTAGCCGTTGAACCTAAGACTAAAGCGGACCAAGAAAAAATGTCTATCGCGCTTGGTCGTCTGGCAAAAGAAGATCCATCATTCCGTGTTCATACGGATGAAGAGTCTGGTCAAACAATCATCAGTGGTATGGGTGAATTGCATCTTGAGATCTTGGTTGATCGCATGAAGCGTGAGTTCAGTGTTGAAGCGAACATCGGTGCGCCGCAGGTTGCTTATCGTGAGACGATTCGTGAGACGGTTGAACAAGAAGGCAAATTCGTACGTCAAACCGGTGGTCGTGGTAAATTCGGTCACGTCTGGTTACGTCTTGAGCCTATGGATCCAGCGGGCGACGTTCTGTATGAATTCGCTGAAGAAGTGGTTGGCGGTACGGTACCAAAAGAATTTCACGGTGCGGTTGACAAGGGTATTCAAGAGCGCATGAAAAACGGTGTATTGGCAGGCTATCCAGTCGTTGGCGTAAAAGCGACTTTGTATGATGGTTCTTACCATGACGTTGACTCGGATGAATTGTCATTTAAGATGGCAGGTTCTATGGCCTTTAGAAAAGGCTTTATGGCTGCCAACCCAACACTACTTGAGCCGGTCATGAAAGTTGAAGTTGAAACCCCTGAAGATTACATGGGTGACATCATGGGCGATCTTAACCGTCGCCGCGGTATGGTGCAGGGCATGGAAGATTTGCCTGGTGGTACTAAGCAGATCCGTGCTGAAGTACCATTAGCGGAGATGTTTGGGTATGCCACGCAAATGCGTTCAATGTCGCAAGGCCGTGCTACTTACTCAATGGAATTCCAAAAGTACGCTGAAATTCCAAAGTCAGTATCTGCTGAAATCATCTCTAAGTTCAACTCTAAAGACGATGACTAAATTTGTTTACTAGTAGCAATTTTATTGAATCATGGCAATACAGGAGACATTTCTGTATTGCCAATAGAGAATACGCCAATAATTGGTTAAAAGACTTGTTATTGGTCGTAATTTTCTTATAATATCTGCACACTAAAAGTGCAACCCTTACTCATTATCTTAAGGGCTCAGCTTATCTTTACCTTTTATGCTTAATTTGGTTTAAGAAAAAAGTAAAGGCTGACTCCACATAAAAAGGAAAACCTCATGGCAAAGGCCAAGTTTGAACGCGTAAAGCCCCACGTTAACGTCGGCACCATCGGACACGTTGACCATGGTAAAACCACCCTAACCGCAGCTATCGCAACCGTAGCGGCAAAAACCTCAGGCGGCGAAGCCAAAGACTACGCGTCTATTGACTCAGCACCTGAAGAAAAAGCACGTGGCATCACCATCAACACCTCACACATTGAATATGACACCGAAGCCCGTCATTACGCCCACGTTGATTGCCCAGGTCACGCCGATTATGTTAAAAACATGATCACAGGTGCCGCCCAAATGGATGGCGCCATCCTAGTCGTATCAGCCACAGACGGCCCAATGCCACAAACGCGTGAGCACATCTTGCTCTCTCGTCAGGTAGGCGTACCCTACATCATCGTCTTCATGAACAAATGTGACATGGTTGACGACGAAGAACTACTAGAGCTCGTCGAAATGGAAGTACGTGAACTCCTTTCTGACTACGACTTCCCAGGCGACGACACCCCAATCGTAAAAGGTAGTGCCACAGAAGCCCTAAAAGGCTCAGAAGACAAATACGGCGAACCAGCTGTTGTCGAACTACTAGAGATTCTAGACACCTACATCCCAGAGCCTGAGCGTGACGTCGACAAAGCATTCCTAATGCCGATCGAAGACGTCTTCTCAATCTCAGGTCGTGGTACCGTTGTTACCGGCCGTGTTGAGTCTGGTATCGTCCGCGTAGGCGACGAGATCGAAATCGTCGGTATCCGTGACACCCAAAAAACCACCTGTACTGGTGTAGAGATGTTCCGTAAACTGCTTGACGAAGGTCGTGCTGGTGAGAACTGTGGCGTACTACTACGTGGTACCAAGCGTGAAGACGTACAACGTGGCCAAGTACTAGCTAAGCCAGGTTCAATCACCCCGCATACCAAGTTTGATGCCGAAGTATACGTACTGTCAAAAGAAGAGGGTGGTCGTCACACACCATTCCTAAACGGCTATCGTCCACAGTTCTACTTCCGTACCACTGACGTGACTGGCGCAATCCAATTACAAGACGGTACTGAAATGGTTATGCCTGGCGACAACGTTGAGATGGGCGTTGAGCTTATCCATCCAATCGCTATGGACAAAGGTCTTCGCTTCGCTATTCGTGAAGGCGGCCGTACGGTCGGCGCTGGTGTGGTTGCTACGGTTAAGGACTAATCATTAGATTAGACTCTAACTATTAGATAAGTAAAAGCCATCCTTTCGAGGGTGGCTTTTTTGTGGGTGGGGGATAGGGTATTACTATATGTAGCTTCAATCTTAAACTTCTCGGACATATTTATATAAAATAATACGGCAAAACTTGCATTCTAATTAAAGATAGGTATAATTATCAGCCTTAACACCCATAGGCGATTGGCTCAATTGGTAGAGCATCGGTCTCCAAAACCGAGGGTTGTAGGTTCGAGTCCTACATCGCCTGCCATCTTCTTATCATATCTTCTGTTATACGCCACCTCCAAAGCGAGTTCTTTATGAGCAATAATCAGGATAACCTCGATTCTAAGTTATCTGATGCCCCTAATACGGCGGCTGGTGGAATGCTGAGCAAATCAAAGCACGTTTCAGCAGGGAACACCTCTGCTGTCGAAGTCGCTAAGACTGGTTCAGCTAAAGATATGATGCTATGGTTACTTGCCATAGTGGCATTAATTGCAGCGACTTTTGCAAATCAGTACTTGCCAGGCTATTGGCAAGCGGCGAATGACGTTTGGGTACGTATTGGTATCATCGTCGCGCTCGCCGTATTTGCATTAGTGTGTTTGGCGCTGACTCACCAAGGTCGCGCCTTTAAAATCCTACTAAGAGACGCAGCAGTTGAACTGCGCCGCGTCACTTGGCCAGGTAAAGATGAGACCTTTCAATACACATGGCAGACGATTGTCGTCATAGGTATCGTTGGGTTTTTTATTTGGTTACTCGATAACTTCTTTAATTGGTTCGTCGGTATCTTTATCGGCTAAGATCTATTGGTTATAAGCTTTTAGCAAAACCATATTAGTTCTAGCTGGCGTTTATCTATAACGACTCAAACGATCAGGAGCGTCAAATGCGTTGGTATATTGTCCAAGCGTTTTCAGGATATGAAAAGCAAGTACAGCGTTCACTAACAGATCGTATTAATCGTAGCGACTTTGCAGACTCTTTTGGTGATGTTCTTGTGCCAACAGAAGAAGTGGTCGAGATGAAAGACGGCAAAAAGCGCAAAAGTGAGCGTAAGTTTTTTCCAGGTTATGTTCTTATCCAGATGGAGATGAACGATAACACGTGGCACATCGTTAAAGAGTGTCCGCGCATTATGGGCTTTATCGGTGGTACGCCTGAGACCCCAGCACCTATTACACAAGTAGAGGCGGATCGTATCCTAAACCGTCTTAACCAAGCAGAAGCCGATCCCCGTCCCAAGACACTCTTTGAGCCAGGCGAAGAATTGCTGGTCATTGACGGCCCCTTTACCGACTTTAAAGGTATGGTCGAAAAAGTGGACTACGAAAAATCTAAGCTACATTTAACGGTAAATGTATTTAACAGACCTACTCAGGTCGAACTTGAATTTAGTAAAGTTGAAAAACTAGACTAGATAATCGACCTATCATTAACCGGGGAGCTACCTATTATTATCGTTAATAGATAATAACTTAGCGCTATCACCCATTTAGGAGACAATCATGGCTAAGAAGATTGATGGGTACATCAAACTACAAGTGCCTGCAGGCAAAGCAAATCCTTCACCGCCGATCGGTCCAGCATTGGGTCAAAAAGGCGTGAACATCATGGCGTTCTGTAAAGAATTTAACGCTGCGACCTCAAGCCAAGAGCCAGGTCTACCGATTCCAACAGAGATTACCGTTTACAGCGACAAATCATTTACGTTTATCATGAAGTCGCCACCAGCGGCATTCTTACTACGTAAAGCTGCAGGTATCGCTAAAGGTTCAGGGACACCAAACACTGCTAAAGTTGGTAAAGTGACTCGTGATCAGTTAGAAGAGATCGTAAAGACCAAAGACGCTGACCTAACCGCAGCCGATCTTGACGCTGCTGTTCGTACCATTGCTGGTACCGCACGTTCAATGGGCATTACCGTGGAGGGTGTGTAAATGAGTAAGCTAACCAAACGCCAAAAAGAAATCAATAGCCGTGTTGATAATGACAAGCAGTACACTATTGAAGAAGCTGTTCAAATCTTAAACGATTTGCCAGCGCTAAAATTCAAAGAGTCTATCGACATCGCAGTAAACTTGGGCGTTGACCCACGTAAATCTGATCAGGTCGTTCGCGGTGCTACTAACCTACCTGCGGGTACTGGTAAAACCAAACGCGTTGCTGTATTTGCTCAAGGCGCTGCTGCTGAAGCTGCCAAAGAAGCGGGTGCTGACATCGTAGGTTTTGAAGACCTAGCAGAACAAATCAAAGCCGGCAACATGGATTTTGATGTCGTTATCGCCGCTCCCGATGCTATGCGTGTTGTTGGTCAATTAGGTACTATTCTAGGTCCACGTGGCCTTATGCCTAACCCAAAAGTCGGTACGGTAACGCCAAACGTTGCTGAAGCTGTGACCAACGCAAAAGCGGGTCAAGCACAGTACCGTGTAGACAAAGCAGGTATTATCCATACGACTATCGGTCAAGTTGGTTTTACCGCTGAGCAAGTAATGCAAAATGCACAAGCTTTGCTGACCGATCTAAAACGCGCTAAGCCTGCAACCTCTAAAGGTACTTTTATTAAGAAGATTACCATATCTAGCACGATGGGCCCAGGCATCACTATTGATCCTGTTCCATATCGTATGGCTAAATAGTACTTACTTAAATCGTAAGATTATAGCTATAAACGAATTTTAAAAATTAGGTCAGCGTAGTATTTACTATGCTGTCTAAGACCGTAGGTAGAGCGCAGTTCCAGAGTATTCATTTTTAATACCTTGGAGTTGATCTTGTTAATCGATGACAGATGAAAATCTCAATTGTCCTACGCAGACGGTGACCCACCCAGTTTAAACCTAGAGGAGGTAAGATGAAAGCTGTCTTACCACTCATTGTTATTCTGATAACGGTGCCGTAATCAGTCGCTGCTGGTTAGTTCTATCAGTAGCGTATCGTATCAAGTCAGTCCTGTTTTGTGGTTTAGACTACATGAGGATTGGTAAGATTAAAGGAGTCAACTTATGGCATTAACGCTAGAGCAAAAACAACAAGTTGTGGCTGAAGTGTCTGAAGTTGCTGCTAATGCTTACTCAGCAGTAGCTGCCGAATATCACGGTATTGGTGTTGCAAAGCTTACTCAGCTGCGCGAACAAGCCCGTGGTAAAGGTGTCGTTTTAAAAGTGGTCAAAAACACTTTAGCAAAACGCGCTTTTGAAGGCACTAAGTTTGAGAGCATGTCAGACCGTATGACTGGTCCACTACTTTTGGCCTTTTCTATGGAAGATTTGGGATCTGCTGCCAGAGTCGTTTACGACTTTAGCAAAGATAACAAAGCTTTGGAGACCAAGTTAGTATCAGTCGGTGGTGAAGTTTATGGTCCAGAAGAGCTAGAGCGCGTATCGAAGCTACCAACTCGCGACGAAGCACTCTCTATCCTCATGGCGACTATGAATGCACCAGTGACCAAGCTTGTCCAGACTATGAACGCAGTTCCAGGCAAATTTGTTCGCACTGTAGCAGCAATCAAAGACGCAAAAGAAGCGGCTTAATTGCTTGTTTTAACTTAAATTTTGTAGCGTACTATCTAGGTTATTTAACCTATTTATACACGCTATTAGAATCAATTAAATTTTATCAGATAACGGAGAGTTCTCATGGCACTATCTAAAGATGATGTGTTAAACGCAATTGCTGAAATGTCAGTAATGGATATCGTTGAGCTAATCAGCGACATGGAAGAAAAATTCGGCGTAACTGCTGCTGTTGCCGCTGCACCTGCTGCTGCTGGTCCTGCTGCTGCTGCTGCTGAAGAAAAAGACGAATTTGACGTCGTTCTTTCAAGCTTTGGCGAAAAGAAAGTTGCGGTCATTAAAGCCGTACGTGAAGCGACTGGCCTTGGTCTAAAAGAAGCGAAAGATTTGGTTGAAAGTGCTCCAGCACCAATCAAAGAAGGCGCAACTAAAGACGAAGCTGAAGAGTTGAAGAAGAAGCTTGAAGAAGCTGGTGCAAGCGTTGAACTAAAGTAAGTTTAACCTAGTACACAAAAGAGCTGGTAATGCCTTGCATTGCCAGCTCTTTTTTATTATAATAAACAGCTTGACCTTTTGTGTCTGCCAACATCCCTATCACAAGCGGTGGATACCCATCAAAAGGACAGACGATATACATGCAAGCACACAAGCCAGTTTTTGAAATAAGTTGACTTAGCTAAACGTCCTTAGATGTTTGGCGTTTTTTTGTGTCTGCATGCTTTCCTACTAAAACTATAGTTATATTGATTCTAGAATTTTTATCTAATCCTAAATGGTTGTACTGCTTATTAGCAGATTCATAGAGGTGACGGTATTGCATTTATCTATTTTTATCACTGAAATTTGAAGGCAGATAAATTGCCTTAAGTTCATGGCTCTTTTTTACTAATATATTGAACGTAGATACCTGTATTTCTACGTTATCAATGTTCTATCTTATATTGTGTTCGTTGTTTTATCATCGTTTACGTCATCAACTTTATATAGGTTGGTCACGATTTTCATTTGTTTTCATGTTTACTGTAAGGACTCTCGATGGCATATTCTTATACTGAAAAAAAGCGTATTCGCAAAAGTTTTGCTGAATTGCCCACTGTGATGGACATTCCCTATTTACTGTCTATTCAAGTAGATTCCTACGAGCAATTTTTGCAAGAGCACAAAAAGCCAAAAGCTCGTGAGAATACTGGTTTGCAAGCAGCATACTCTTCTATTTTCCCAATTGAGAGTCACTCAGGTAACGCTGAATTACAGTTTGTTGAGTATTACTTAGGGACACCTGAGTTTGATGAACGTGAGTGTATCCTTCGTGGCTCTACCTTTGCAGCACCTATGCGTGTCAAGATTCGTCTTATTATCAAAGACAAAGATAGCAAGGACAAGGACAGTAAAGCGGCGATCAAAGATATCCGTGAGCAAAGTGTCTATATGGGCGAGATGCCACTGATGACCAACAATGGTACCTTTATCATTAACGGTACCGAGCGCGTTATCGTATCGCAATTACATCGCTCGCCTGGCGTGTTCTTTGATCATGATAAAGGCAAATCGCACTCAAGTGGTAAGGTGCTATACAACGCTCGTATTATTCCTTATCGCGGCTCATGGCTTGACTTTGAGTTTGACGCAAAAGATTTAGTTTTTGCTCGTATTGACCGTCGCCGTAAGCTATTAGCGTCAATAATCCTACGTGCGTTAGGTTTGACAACTTCTGAAATCCTAGATCTATTCTTTGATAAAGTCGCTGTCTATAAAGGGGATGAGACGTTCGAGATTGACTTAGTTGCTGATCGTCTACGTGGCGAGATGGCGCAGTTCGATATCGTATCGCCTGACGGTGATGTCATCGTAGAGCAAGGCAAACGTATCAATGCTCGTCGTATCCGTCAGCTTGAAGAAGCTGGTATGACGAAAATTGCAGTACCTGATGAGTATCTTTATGAGCGTATCCTAGCAGAAGATAT
This sequence comes from Psychrobacter sp. DM4, assembly GCF_051307035.1. Classification (GTDB taxonomy): domain Bacteria; phylum Pseudomonadota; class Gammaproteobacteria; order Pseudomonadales; family Moraxellaceae; genus Psychrobacter. Next base: position 2,459,435 of record NZ_CP195536.1, on the reverse strand, counting down.
CGTCGTCAATGACGAGATAATCGCTCGTGCTAATACGCTTATTGATCATGAATTATTGGTTAAGCTCAGCGCCTTTGAAGCTAGTGAGTCTATCAAAGAGTTTAGTATCTTGTTCACTAATGATATCGATCAGGGCAGTTACATTGCCGATACGCTACGCGCTGATAGTACCTCAAGCCGCGAAGAAGCGCTGATCGAAATCTATAAAGTCATGCGTCCAGGTGAGCCGCCAACGGTTGAAACTGCTGAAAAGCTATTCGATAGCATGTTCTTCAACGCTGATCGCTATGACTTATCGAATGTTGGCCGTATGAAGTTCAACCGCCGTTTAGGTTTGGACTTTGAAGATACTGACGACGCTGACATTCAACGCGCTCGTAGCGTATTGACTAATGACGATATCGTTAACGTTCTAAAAGAGCTCATTGAGATCCGTAATGGTCGCGGCGAAGTCGACGACATTGACCATTTGGGTAACCGCCGCATTCGTTCGGTTGGTGAGATGGCGGAGAACCAATTCCGCGTCGGTCTAGTCCGTGTTGAGCGTGCGGTTAAAGAGCGTTTAAGCTCAGCGGAATCTGACAACTTGTCACCACAAGATTTGATTAACTCAAAACCGGTTGCTGCTGCGGTCAAAGAATTCTTTGGTTCAAGCCAGTTGTCACAGTTTATGGATCAGAACAACCCATTGTCTGAAGTCACGCATAAGCGTCGTGTATCAGCACTAGGCCCAGGTGGTCTGACACGTGAACGTGCAGGTTTTGAAGTGCGTGACGTACATGATACGCATTATGGCCGTGTTTGCCCGATTGAGACACCAGAGGGTCCAAACATTGGTCTTATCAACTCCTTAGCGACTTTTGCTAAAACCAACAGCTTTGGCTTTTTAGAAACGCCTTATCGCCGTGTGGTTGACGGTAAAGTCACGGATATTATCGAGTATCTATCAGCGATCGAAGAAGTCGGTACGGTCATTGCACAAGCCGACTCACCAGTAACAGAAGATGGTGCGCTCTCTGACGAGATGGTCAGCGTGCGTAGCTATGGTGAATTCGTGCGTATGCCACCTGAAAAGGTGACGCATATGGATGTGTCGCCAAGTCAGGTCGTATCAGTAGCGGCAGGTCTTATTCCGTTCCTAGAACATGATGATGCTAACCGTGCCTTGATGGGTTCGAACATGCAACGTCAGGCTGTTCCTACGCTACGTGCTGATAAGCCGCTCGTGGGTACAGGTATGGAGCGTCACGTAGCCCGTGATTCTGGTGTTTGTGTTATCGCCAAGCGTGGCGGTGTGATCGAAGATGTTGACGCCTCACGTATCGTCGTTCGGGTCAATGAAGATGAGATGACTGCTGGTGAAGCAGGTATCGATATCTACAACTTGATCAAATACACGCGCTCCAACCAAAACACCTGTATCAACCAGCGAATCATAGTCAACCAAGGTGATGAGATTGCTTTGGGTGATATCTTGGCTGATGGTCCGTCAACGGATCTTGGTGAGCTTGCATTGGGTCAAAACATTCGCATTGCCTTTATGCCGTGGAATGGTTATAACTTCGAAGATTCAATCTTGCTATCTGAGAAAGTGGTGAAAGAAGATCGTTTTACCACTATTCATATTCAAGAACTAACCTGTGTGGCGCGCGATACTAAGCTTGGCACCGAAGAGATCACTGCTGATATTCCAAGTCACGTTGGTGAAGCGGCGCTATCTAGTCTTGATGAAGCAGGTATCGTGTATATCGGTGCTGAAGTTGATGCAGGTGACATTCTAGTTGGTAAAGTCACACCAAAAGGTGAGACGCAACTGACGCCAGAAGAGAAATTGCTCAGAGCTATCTTTGGTGAAAAAGCGGCTGATGTAAAAGACACGTCGCTACGTGTTCCGACATCAAGCAAAGGCACGGTTATTGACGTGCAAGTCTTTACCCGTGATGGCGTCGAAAAAGACGCTCGTGCAAGAGCGATTGAAAAGTCGCAACTTGATAGCTACCGCAAAGATCTAAAAGAAGAGCTACGTATCTTCGAAGATGCTGCTCGTGGCCGTATCGGTACTTTGCTTGATGGTCAAAAAGTCAGTGGCGGTTCTGGTCTAAAAGCTGGCACTGTTATGGCATTGGCGGATATGAAGGATATGAGCCTTGAGACCTTGCTCGATATTCAGCCCGTCGAAGAAGAGATCTCTGAGCGTTTAACGCAAATCGCTGAGTACTTGGTTGATAAGCAAAAAGATATCGACACTAAGTTCGCTGAGAAAAAGCGTAAATTAACGGCGGGAGATGACTTACAACATGGCGTTCAAAAAATCGTTAAAGTCTATTTAGCAGTAAAACGTCGCATTCAGCCTGGTGACAAGATGGCGGGTCGTCATGGTAACAAAGGTGTCGTCTCGCGTATTATGCCAGTAGAAGACATGCCTTATGATGAGAATGGTAATACCGTTGACATCGTATTGAACCCACTTGGTGTACCCTCTCGTATGAACATCGGTCAGGTTCTAGAGACGCATCTGGGTATGGCAGCAAAAGGTTTGGGCGAGAAAATCGATGGTATGCTCAAGTCTCAAGCAGCGATCAAAGAGTTGCGTGACTTCTTAGACAAAATCTACAACCAGGTTGGCGGTGAACAGGTTGATCTAGATAGCTTGAGTGACGATGATATCATGGCACTCTCAGCTAACTTACGCGGCGGTGTCCCAATGGGTACAGCGGTGTTCGATGGCGCAAGAGAGAGCCAAGTCAAAGACTTGCTAGAGCTTGCTGGTATGGACCGTGATGGTCAGCAGACCTTATATGATGGTCGTACGGGTCAGAAGTTTGACCGTAAAGTAACGGTCGGCTACATGTACATGCTCAAATTGAACCATTTGGTTGATGACAAAATGCATGCGCGTTCTACTGGTTCTTATTCACTAGTAACGCAGCAGCCACTTGGTGGTAAAGCTCAGTTTGGTGGTCAGCGTTTTGGTGAGATGGAAGTGTGGGCATTAGAAGCTTATGGTGCAACTTACACCTTGCAAGAGATGCTAACTGTGAAGTCAGATGATGTTGAAGGACGTACGCGTATGTACAAAAACATCGTCGATGGTGAGCAATATATGGATCCGGGTATGCCTGAATCCTTTAATGTTTTGACCAAAGAAATCAAATCACTGGGTCTAAATATTGAGTTAAAAGAAAACAACTAACTTTTTGTTGAAGCTTGATTGTTACTCTAAAAGCAGTACGCCTTTTGCTGCTGCTTTTAGTGATTTATCTCAACCCTATTCATTGCCTTCAGTCTCTTGCTCTACAACGTTTTTATAGTACGACGTTGCAAGAATAGATGATTATAAAGATAACGGAGAAGCAACTTGAAAGATTTACTCGATATCATGCAAAGCCCTACCGGCAACGGTAACCGTGAGTTTGATAGTATTCAAATTACCTTGGCATCACCCGATGTCATCAAGTCGTGGTCACACGGCGAAGTCAAAAAGCCAGAAACGATTAACTATCGTACCTTTAAGCCTGAGCGTGACGGTCTTTTTTGTGCCAAAATCTTTGGCCCTGTAAAAGATTTCGAATGTCTCTGTGGTAAGTACAAGCGTCGTAAGTTTCAAGGCGTTATCTGTGAAAAATGTGGCGTTGAAGTCACTACTGCTAAAGTGCGCCGCGACCGTATGGGTCATATTGACTTAGCCAGTCCAGTTGCTCATATTTGGTTCTTAAAATCACTACCAAGCCGTATCGGTTTGCTTCTTGATATGACGCTACGTGATATCGAGCGTGTCTTGTATTTTGAGAGCTATATCGTTACAGAACCTGGTCTAACTTCTTTAGAGAAGTATCAACTGCTTGATGATGAAGACTATTATCGTGCGCTCGAAGAGTTTGGCGATGAATTTACCGCCAAAATGGGTGCTGAAGCCGTTCAAGACTTGCTCAAGGATATCGATCTTGATATCGAGATTGATGAACTGCGCGAAGCCATTCCACAAACAGGTTCTGAGACGAAGCTCAAAAAGATGTCTAAGCGTCTAAAATTATTAGAAGCGTTCCGCGATTCTAATAACAAGCCTGAGTGGATGGTGATGAACATATTGCCAGTATTGCCACCAGATTTGCGTCCGCTAGTACCCCTAGAAGGCGGTCGTTTTGCGACTTCAGATCTTAACGATCTTTATCGTCGCGTGATCAACCGCAACAACCGCCTAAAGCGTCTGCTTGAGCTAAGTGCGCCTGACATTATTGTACGTAACGAAAAACGTATGCTTCAAGAGTCAGTCGATGCGCTACTTGATAACGGCCGCCGTGGTCGTGCGATTACTGGTAGTAATAAGCGTCCCCTCAAATCTTTGGCCGATATGATCAAAGGTAAGCAAGGTCGTTTCCGCCAAAACTTACTGGGTAAACGTGTCGATTACTCTGGTCGTTCGGTCATTGTTGTAGGCCCAACGCTACGCTTGCACCAGTGTGGTCTACCAAAGAAAATGGCTCTAGAGCTATTCAAGCCATTCACTTATAATAAACTACTATCTCATGGCTTAGCGACGACGATTAAAGCGGCCAAAAAGATGGTCGAGCGCGAAGAGCCACAAGTGTGGGATATGCTAGCGATGGTTATCCGTGAGCACCCTGTACTTCTTAACCGTGCGCCAACCCTTCACCGTTTGGGCTTACAAGCCTTTGAGCCAGTATTGATTGAAGGTAAAGCTATTCAGCTTCATCCTCTAGTTTGTACCGCATTCAATGCTGATTTCGATGGCGATCAGATGGCCGTTCACGTGCCATTGACGTTGGAAGCACAGCTAGAATCACGTGCGCTCATGATGTCGACGAATAATATCTTGTCACCAGCGAACGGTGATCCGATTATCGTACCGTCACAAGACGTGGTCTTGGGTCTATATTATATTAGCCGCTCGTCAGTGAATGTCAAAGGCGAGAGCATGATTTTTGCTTCTGTCAATGAAGCATTACGCGCTATCGGCTCAAATGATCTACATGTGAATGCTAAGATCAAGGTTCGCGTAACTGAAACCATTATCGATGCTGATGGCAATCATACTCAAGAAACTAGTATCAAAGATACTGTTGCTGGTCGCTTACTGATTTGGAACATCATGCCAAAAGGTATGGCGTTTGAAGAGTGCAACCAAGAGATGACTAAGAAAAACATCTCGCGTTTGATCAACTCGTGCTACCGTAAAATGGGCGTCAAAGACAGCGTTATGTTCGCTGACCAATTGATGTATCTTGGATTTGCGCAAGCGACTTTATCAGGCGTATCAATCGGTATCGATGACATGGTCATCCCGCCAAGCAAAAAACAAATCATCGAAGTGGCAGAAGCTGAAGTACGTGAGATCGAAGATCAGTTCGAGCAGGGCTTTGTGACCGCAGGTGAGCGCTATAACAAAGTAGTCGATATCTGGTCTCGCACCAATGATAAAGTCGCTAAAGCGATGATGGATAACTTGGCAACTGATAAAGTGATCAACGCACAAGGCGAAGAAGAAGAGCAAAAGTCATTCAACTCTATCTTTATTATGTCAGATTCGGGTGCTCGTGGTAGTGCAGCGCAGATTCGTCAGCTTGCTGGTATGCGTGGCCTTATGGCAAAACCGGATGGCTCAATCATCGAGACGCCAATTAAAGCCAACTTCCGTGAAGGGTTAACTGTACTTCAGTACTTTATCTCGACTCACGGTGCGCGTAAAGGTCTAGCAGATACAGCACTAAAAACTGCTAACTCAGGTTACCTGACGCGCCGTTTGGTTGATGTTGCTCAAGATTTGGTCATTACTACTGAAGACTGTGGTACTGAGCAAGGCTTGCTTATGACGCCGCACATTCAAGGTGGCGAGATCATCGAAAAGCTTGGTGATCTTGTACTTGGTCGTGTAACCGCTCGTGATGTGACTTACAATGATGATGAATCAAAAATACTAGTACCGACTGGTACTTTGATCGATGAGCATTGGGTCAATGTACTTGATGAAAACGCTATTGATGATATTTGGGTACGTTCAGTCATCACATGTGACGTTGAACATGGCGTATGTTCGCAGTGCTATGGTCGTGATCTAGCCCGTGGCCATAAAGTCAATATCGGTGAGTCAGTCGGTGTTATGGCGGCGCAGTCTATCGGTGAGCCAGGCACACAGCTAACGATGCGTACGTTCCACGTTGGTGGCGCGGCGAGTTCTGCCTCTGTAGACAATAGCATTTCAGTTCGTAATGCAGGTCAAGCGCATTTCGAAAACATGAAAACGGTTGAGCATACCGATGGTCATTTGGTTATCGTCTCTCGTTCAGCTGAGATTGCGTTGACAGATGAGCTTGGTCGTGAGCGTGAGCGTTACAAAGTACCTTATGGTTCAAGCGTATTAGTCAAGAACGAAGATCAGGTCGAAGGTGGTCAGACTATCGCTAAGTGGGACCCGCACACGCATCCTATTATCACTGAGTTTGCGGGTAAAGCGCGCTTCAGTGACATTACTGATGGCTTGACTGCTACCGTGAAGGTTGATGACGCGACTGGTATGAGCTCGTTTGAGATTCTAGCGACTCGTGACCGTTCAAGCTCAGCAAAAGACTTACGTCCAGCTATTATCTTGAATACCAATGAAGGTAAAGAAGTGGTTTACTTCTTGCCCGCTGAGACAATTATTCGTGTTAGTGATGGTGAAGAGGTTGCAGCAGGTTCAATCCTAGGCCGTGTACCACAAGCCTCATCAGGTACTAAAGATATTACCGGTGGTCTACCACGAGTTGCAGATCTATTCGAAGCTCGCCGTCCAAAAGATCATGCGATCATGGCAGAGATGTCAGGTGTTGTCAGCTTCGGTAAAGAGACCAAAGGCAAAAACCGCTTTATTATTACCAATGAAGACGGTGAGGTCCATGAAGAGCTCATTCCAAAATGGCGTCAAATCAATGTCTTTGAAAATGAGACAGTGGCACGCGGTGAAGTTATCGCTGATGGTCCACAAAACCCGCATGACATCTTGCGCCTAAAAGGTCAAACTGCGCTTGCTGACTATATCGTCAACGAAGTACAGGACGTTTATCGCTTACAAGGGGTGAAGATCAACGATAAGCACATTGAGGTTATCATTCGTCAGATGCTGCGCAAAGTTGAGATTACTGATGCTGGCGACTCAAGTCACTTCAAAGGCGATCAAGCAGAGTATGCTGATATCAAAGCACTAAATGCCAAGCTGGAGGCGGAAGATAAATTCCCAATCCAGTATGAGCGTCAACTGCTTGGTATCACCAAAGCGAGTCTGGCAACAGAGAGCTTTATCTCTGCCGCATCATTCCAGGAGACCACTCGTGTCTTGACGGCAGCTGCGGTTACTGGCAAGGTCGATGAGCTACGTGGCCTCAAAGAGAACGTTGTTGTTGGTCGCTTGATTCCTGCTGGTACTGGACTTTCTTATCACAAAGCCCGTAAAGAAAAAGCCGATCAAAAGCTGTTAGATAAAGATATGAATGCAGCGTTTGATATGCCTACTGGTAGTGATAACAAAGACTTTACTAGCTTTGATGAAGCCTTTGCTCAAGAGCTCAATCAAGATAGCCAATCTTAATATTTATTGCAACATAAAAAAGCCAGCATTCTTGCTGGCTTTTTTATGTTTAATTATCGCTAAAAACAATCATTTCTTAAGAAAACAATTTTAAAAAATACTATGCTAAAATTGGCGTTACAAGCATTAATAATTCTATAGAATCATAAGGATAAAAAGCGTATGGCAGACAAAGGCCGCGTTGCTAAGTACCAAGCAGACCGTACCAATCAAAAATTATATTTCTGTCGTTTAGCCTGTCAAGCTGCTGGCAGTAGTAATGATAAGCAGCTTTATCAGGCACACTGTGAGACGGCTATCTTCCATTTATACGGTACGCTTTTGGCCTTTTTGCAAGAGCTGAGTCAGTTCTATGGGTTGCAAGAGACCGCGCCTACTTTAGCCAATATCGAAGAAGCTTTAGATACACGCACGCAGATATCTCCTGAAGTTATGCGCCTAAAGCAGTTACTTGAAAAAGGTTTTTTAGCCAATATTGAGCGCGCTTATCAGCGTTGCCTTTATGCGGTACCTCCTGAGGCTCTAGCAGACACCTCAATGACTAGTACCGCGTCAAAAGACTTGATTGTAAATGTGGTGACTTTATCGAATCAATGGCTACCCGATGAGAGCACTATACGTGAATGGCGTCAGCAGTTCTTAGAGCTCATTGAGCAGCTACGTGCTGGTATGGTAGAGTTTTGATTGCGAATAAAGAGTCTAAAAAGTGTATGTGCAAAAAATAAGTATAAAAAAGGCTTGTCGATTTACTATCAACAAGCCTTTTTTAATTATTTTTAATACTCTATTCTGGCATCGGAGGCATACGTTCAGCTGGTGTCGCAGAGAGTGGCGTATTTTGGATACCACTGCTGCTACGATTACTACTGTTAGGTCTTACTGTAGCAGTCTCAACCTCTTCAACGGGTTCAGGCTCCAAGGGTTTACGAGGTTGCGCTCTAGTTTTGACAGGTTTTGCTCTAGTCTCTTTATCAGATACCTCAACTTCGTCTGAGATTACACCATTATCCGTCACTTCTATAATTTCTTGCTGCTGTCTTTTCGATTTAGCACGGTTATTGATAGAGACCCACTGCTCTGGGGTGTCTTTGAGCTGTGCTGTCATAAAGTCCATCCAGACGGGTAGGGCTGCTACGCCGCCGTATTCACGGCGACCCATAGTCGTTGGCTGATCAAAGCCCATCCAAACGACCGTTGCATTAGTTGGATGAAATCCTGCAAACCAAGCGTCTTTAGCCTCATTCGTCGTACCTGTCTTGCCACCTATGTCATTACGACCCAGCGCTTTGGCACGTACACCTGTACCGCGTTGGACGACATCGCGCAGGATATCAGCCATCTCAAACGCAACTTGCGGTTTTAAAATTCTAGGTGCTTGTGTTGCCATAACATATTGTACAACAGGGGCTTTGAGACGATCAGCATCGGGAGTTGCATCGTGCATCAGTGCCTCACTCCTTGCAGACATCAGCGCCTTATCAGTTGCGTCATTGACCTCAATGTCGTCCTTATTCTCTGCGTTTATTGCTTCTTCATCGATAGTATCTACGTTAACAATATCTCCATCAGCAGCCTTGTCATCAGTAGGAGCGTTAAAGGCCTCGATCAATTCTTCGTTACGCTCGTTAAGCTGCTCGTTAAAGCATAGAGCACACGCCTGCTGCGGATTGGCTTGAAAGAGTAGCTCGTTATCGTAGTTGTATATTTGCTCGATAAAATAAGGCTGAACACGATGACCGCCATTGGCAAAGGTAGCGTAAGCCGTTGCCATCTGTAAAGGAGTAGCTTGTCCTGCGCCAAGCGCTAGCGATAGTGTAGTTGGCAATTTTTCTTTGTCCAAACCAAACTGATCGAGCAAATCGCGCGTATCGGAGATGCCAATGGCTTGTAGTAAGCGGATAGATACAAGATTACGCGATAAATACAACCCTCGGCGCAAAGTAATATCACCCAAAAAACGTTCATCAGAATTTTTGGGTTTCCAATCACCGACTTGAATAGGACGATCTGAGACGATGCTATCGGGACGGTAGCCTTTTTCTAGTGCGGTGGTATAGACCAGCGGCTTGATAGTCGAACCTGGCTGACGCCATCCTTGTAAAGCACGATTAAATTTGCTGTGATTAAAATCAAAACCACCAACCAAAGCATTGAGAGCACCTGTCTCAGGATCTAAAGAGACCAAGCTGCCCTGCACCTCAGGGATCTGCGCCAGCTGCCAGTTACCACTAGCCGTCGGTATCACTCGGATAATATCTTCTTCACTTACAATTTGACTGGCATTGCTGGGATAGTAGCCAACGCGATCGGCTGAGATGTACTTGCGTGCCCAGCTCATACCAGACCAGTCGACCGTAACGCTCTCACCTGTGGGAATAGTTGCCTCAAAGCTGCGTGAGTTAACCTTGGTCACCTTAGCAGGAGATAAGCTACTATACCGCCTAAAATCAGCGAGCGGTTCGCCCTGAGCTTCTGCCCCGCGCCAACCATGTCTGTGCTCATAGGCAACCAAGCCTTTTAGGATAGCAGCTTCTGCTGCCGCTTGCGCCTCGCTATCAATCGTTAAACGCACACGCCAGCCACCATTGACAACTTGTTCGCCGTAACGATTAACAAGTGCATAACGAGCCATTTCTGCCAAATAAGGCATATTGACATCAAGTTTTTCTTGATACAGCTTAAGTCCAATAGGCGAGTTGACCGCTTCGTCATGCTGCGCTTGATCGATATAACCGAGCTCTTGCATGCGGCCTACAATCCAGTTGCGACGAGTCAATGCACGTTCAGGGTTGGCAACAGGGTTATATTTTGAGGGCGCTTTTGGCAAACCTGCCAGCATTGCCATCTCGGCAACCGTCAAGTTCTCCAATGACTTACTGTAGTATTTTCTAGCAGCAGCGCGAATACCATAAGCGCCTTCACCCAAGTAAATCTTATTGACATAAAGCGTGAGTATCTCGTTCTTGCTAAGCTCATCTTCCATTTTTCGGGCTAAAAAGAGCTCGGTAAGTTTACGGTTCAAAGTACGTTCTGGACTCAAAAAGTAGTTTTTGGCAACCTGCATGGTAATAGTTGAGCCGCCTGTTTGAGTGTCATCATCAGTGACCACTTCAGTAACCGCTCGTCCTAAACCTTTAATACTAATACCGCTATGCTGAAAGAATGATGCATCTTCTGCTGCCAAAAATGCGCGGGTTAAGTTCTGCGGTATCTCATCATATTCCACTGGTAATGACATGCGATTGCCATACTGACCTATAAGCTTGTCGTCATGACTATAGATCTGTAATGGCATCTCTAAGCTTGCGGTTTTGATTTCTTGAATACTAGGTAGCGTAGGAGATAGGTACATCGCCATGCCATAAAAACCGATTGGTACTGCCAATACTAAGATGACAGCTAGTGCCAAGAAGGCAATGAATAGCCCAACCAAGAAACGTATGAGAGTAACAGTAGCGCTTTTTTGAGTCATAATCAGACTTATTGATTAAAGTTTGTAACAGATACTTTATTATACCTTGAACAAAATGCGTTGGTCATACTAAATGTACAAATAGTCTCAATATATTTTCTTAGCGCTTGAATATGTCCATTAAGTAAAGTATTGTACTGAATTATTACAAATTATTATCAAGTCGTACACTTCATACAAGGTATAGCATTTGTGAGGTTATTTTCTTCTAACAGTAGGCATTTAATTGGAGTGGACGTTTGTGCCACTTCAGTGAAACTTGTTGATATACACCGTCAGCAAGGTACATATCATCTAAAGTCTTACGGCATTGAGAGCTTAGCTTCAGGAGTTGTCGTTGACAAACTCATTGTAGATACCGAATTGGTTGGTAACACGATTGCAAGTCTGGCTAGACGTTGTCAGGTAGCAGGGAGCAGTGCTGCAACCTCAGTCTCAGGATCTGCGGTCATTACCAAAATTATCGATATGGACAAAACGCTTAGCGATGTAGAGCGAGAAGCACAAATTCGCTTAGATGCTGATCAATATATTCCCTATCCGTTGGAAGATGTCAATTTAGATTTTGAGGTATTAGGTCCTTCTCTTATAAGTGATGAGATGGTACAAGTACTGCTCGCGGCTTCGCGCTCGGAGAACGTCGATCAACGTGTTGATGCTTTGACCTTTGGCAGTTTGCAAACCAAAATCATGGATATCGAAAACCATGCCATTGAGCGAGCTTTTAATCTTATGGTAGACAACTTGTCCAATCTGCCAGAGCTTGTCGCTTTGGTCGATATTGGTCACAATCAGACTACCTTATATATCGCAAAAGACGGCGAATTTGTCTATAACCGTGAACAACTCTTTGGTGGCGCGCAGCTCACAGAAGCTATTCAAAATCGCTACGGTCTTACCTTTGATGAGGCGACTCTCAGTAAGCGAGAACGCACGCTACCCGATGATTATTATCCAGAGGTACTAACACCGTTTTTAGAGAGTGTTATTCAGCAGATTACCCGCTCATTACAATTTTACTTTTCATCTAGCCAGTACAACAGTATCGATCATATCGTGTTGGCAGGAGGTAGTAGTGCAATCTCAGGCTTAGCTGGCATGGTACAACAAAAGCTTGGTGTGACAGTCAGCGTAGCCAATCCCTTTGTTAATATGACAATCGACCCCTACATAGACAGTGAGCAGCTAGCGATTGATGCACCAAGTTTGATGGGTGCTTGCGGACTTGCGTTAAGGAGCTTTGACTGATGGCTCGTATTAACCTACTACCTTGGCGAGCAGAAGAGCGCGAACGTCGTAATAAAGAATTTATCACCTTAGTTGTCGCAGTGACTTTGCTTGCGCTATTAGCAGCTTTTGCATCGTGGAGTTACTTTAATAATGAATTAGAAGAACAGCGCGATGCTAATGCGCTCATCGAGCAAGAGAACAGCCGCCTTGATGCGGTTTTAGTAGAGATCGACGGTTTAGAACAGCGCCGAGAAGACATCATCTCGCGTATGCAGGTCATCCAAGATTTGCAGGGTCGTCGTCCTGTTCCTGTACGTATTTGGGATGATATTGCTAAAGCCATACCAGCGGCGCTTTATCTCAATAATTTTAAACGAGAAGGCGATGTATTGACGCTTACCGGTCTGGCGGACAACCCTAACGTAGTATCGAGTCTGATTCGTAACCTCGATAGCAGCGAGTGGATGGGCAATTCTGCTGTCAGTAACATTCAGCAAAACATTACTGCCTACGAGACGGCGCCCACGCTTAATGAGCCTACTGTAGCAGGCGAAACGCCACGCCCAGTGTACCCAGAAGACAGCTACGTACAGTTTGTGGTAACGACCAAAGTTCAATCTGACGTTGCAATCTTAGAAGATGGCGCGGCTGTGCCAGTAGCTGGAGGTAACTTATGAGACTGGATCTAAAGAAGCGTCCTTTTGGTACCAAAAAAACAGCAATACGAAGCAAACGCCGCCCCAAAAAGTCTTTTGATCTTAATGAGTTTCGTCGTAGTTTTCAGTCATTAGATGCTGATAATTATGGCAGTTGGCCGCTACCAGTTAAACTAACTGTATTAGGATTCATTATTGCCTTTATCGCCGCTCTATCCTGGGCGCTACCTATCAGTAGCAAAATCGATGATATTCGAGCCGCCGAGAGTGAGCAGCAAGTCCTGCTCGATAGCTACCGCGAAAAAGAGTCGCGTGCCCGTCATCTAGAAGCTTATCAAGCTCAAGTTATTCAGATGGAAACAGAATTCAATACTTTGCTCGATCAGTTGCCAAAGGATACTCGCGTATCAGAGCTGGTTGAGGGCATCAACATGACAGGAGTCGGTAGTAATATACGATTCCAAGACATCTCAGTTGAGCCTGAGATTGAAAATGAGTTTTTTATTGAACAGCCTATTCGTATTGCAGCTTTAGGTGAGTATCACCAGTTTGGTAGCTTTATTAGTGGTCTGGCAGCGTTGCCACGTATTATCACTATGCACGACTTTGAGATCAGTAACCCGCAGCCTACTTTGGATGTCCTACCAGAGCTAAACATGGTATTACAAACCAAAACGTATCGCTCAAAAGAGGCAAAACCGGAAGTTGAGGTCACAGGTGAGACCGTTGCTGCTGGAACAACAGAGGCAGCTAACACCCTCGCTGCTAGTACAGGAGGCAACTGATGATAAATAAATTACCTATTATTTTGATCAGCCTCTCAGCACTTTGGCTTAGTGGTTGTAGCGATCGCATCGGTATGGCCGAGCAGGCGATGGTAGCCATACGGGATCAGCCAGCGCAGCCTATAGAGCCGCCGCCACCGTCTGATCTGGTTGAGGACTTTGTCTATAGTGCTAATACCTTACGCAGTCCTTTTTTGCCGCCAAGTTTGGTTAATGTGCAAGGTACAACTGAGGCAATCAACGGTGTACGCCCAGATATCAACCGCATAAAAGAGCCTTTAGAGCAATATGAGCTAGCACAACTGATTTTTCGCGGTATGCTCATCTCACCTGAGGGTCAGCAGTATGCTTTGGTGCAGCGTCCTGATGGATCGGTTGCCAGCGTAAAGGTAGGGGATTATCTTGGATTAAATGATGGCCGTATCGTTGAAATCACACCGACCCAAATTAATTTGATTGAAATTGTGCCAGACAGCCGCGCCGGGTTTATCGAAAGACCCCAATCGCTGGTCTCTCCTATAAGTTAAGTCGGCAGATCTTTTGAGGAATATGTAATGACCGTACGCCATAATCAGGTAATGACAATGAGTAACCGCGTATCTTCTCGCTTTGCCGTCTCGGCACTAGCAGTAAGTATGATTACCATCAGTGCTAGCGCCTATGCCGAACAACGCATTAATAACGTCTCCGTTGTACAAACAGCGCCTACCATTACTCAAATGCGTTTGGGATTCTCTGAGACGCCGCAGTTGCCTGCCGCCTACCAGTTAGATGATCCGAGTCGCTTGGTTCTAGACTTTGAACAAGTCCAAAATGGGCTAAGCAGTCGCGCTAATACTTACAATATCGGTATGATCAATGAGGTCACCACGTTAAACAACGACAGCACCACGCGACTCATAGTTGGACTCAAACAAGCAGGAGAGTACACCACGGCGATCGAAGGTAATGATTTACTACTCACTATTACTGATCCCACACGCACTGTTGTACGCGTACCCACTGTTGTACGCGCGCCTACTGTGATCACTAATGACCCTATTCAAGATGTGTTGAATGGTAATACTGCGATCACGACAACACCAATTGTCACGCCTATTATTGAGACCGGTAGTGTGCCTGCCGCAGCTGTTGTTAGTCGCCCTGTCACAGTGACCGACCAAGCGCCTGCCAATACTATGGTCGTGCGAGTCAATCCTTTGCTAGACCCAAGGCTTGCGAGTCGTCAGGTCAGTCAGCAGTACAGTTATGATGGACTTACGGCACTGAATTTTTCAGCAAAAGGTAAAGGCGGTGATATCAGTATAGCACTTGCAAATGAAGCGATTCCAGTAGATGTTCAGCGTCAAGGCAACCAGCTTGTGGTACGCTTGACAGGTAGTACGGTACCGCGCAATCTATTACGTCGCCTCAATATCAATAGTGGGCTTGTCAGTAGTGTTGATACCAAAAACCAAGGCCAGAATGGCGTCATAACCATCAATATGAATGGCGATTATGAATACCAAGCATACCAGTCAGGTAATCAGCTTAACATAGGTATAAAAGAGCCTGAGCTGCTACGTGAGCCGACACTTGAGGACAGGGTCTATACGGGCGAAGCGCTATCAATGGAGTTTCAAGATGTTGAGGTTCGTAGTGTTTTAGATATCTTAGCTCAGTTCACCGATATGAATGTCGTCGCTAGTGATTCTGTTGCAGGTAACATTACCTTGCGTCTTATCAATGTACCGTGGGATCAGGCACTAGATATTATTTTAAAAAGTAAAAATTTAGGCAAGCGTGAGAACGGCAACGTGATTTTGGTAGCGCCCTCAACGGAGCTTGCAGAACAAGAAGCACGTGAGCTGGCAGCGCAGCAAGCCGTTCAAGCCTATGCGCCACTACGCACTGAATACATCCGCTTAAGCTATGCAAAAGCGCAGGATGTGTACAATTTAATCTCGCAGGGCAGCGGCTCAACAGGCAACAACAGTGTCAATAACACCATTGGAACCAACAATACTATCGGTACCGTTAATCGTTTTGAGGACAACAGCACACTGCTCTCTGCACGCGGCACTGTCACCATTGATGAGCGCACCAATACCTTAATTGTTAAGGATGTCGCAGACAGTATTGAAAATATACGCGAACTGATTAGCAAAATTGACATTCCAGTACGTCAAGTAATGATTGAGGCGCGTATCGTTAGTGCCACCGATAGCTTTAGCAAAGAGATCGGCGTACGTTGGGGTATTTTGTCTAATGGCGCAGCTAACAACCGCAGCTTACTTGTCGGTGGTAGCAATCAGACATTGGCAGACCTAAAAGATTTTGATATCGAAACCACTACGGTAAATGGTCAGACTGTCTCATTTCCCTCTTATGATATTAGTCGTCCAGATAATTTGAATGTCGATCTTGGCGTTGCTAACCCTGCTGGTAGTATTGCCTTTGGTTTACTGGGATTGTCAGATGTGATGCTAGATCTTGAGCTCTCAGCTTTACAAGCAGATAATCGCGGTGAAGTAATATCTACGCCCAAGATTTTGACTTCAGATAAACAAACCGCAAAAGTCTCGTCAGGTACGCAGATTCCCTATCAAGAAGCCTCAGCTAGTGGCGCGACGACGACAAGCTTTAGAGAGGCGGCGCTGAGTTTGGAGGCGACACCGAATATCACTCCAGATGGAAAAATTGGTCTTCAATTATTGATCACTAATGGCACGCCAACCATTATCAATAATCAGGTTGCTATCTCAGAGGATCTAATATCAACCAATGTAATTGTTGAAGATGGACAAACTATAGTATTGGGCGGCGTCTTTAGAAATCGTACTAATAATAATGTCGACAAGGTGCCGTTTTTGGGAGACTTGCCCTACATTGGCCGTGCATTCCGCCGCGATGTACGTAACAACAATAAAGAAGAGCTACTGATCTTTATTACGCCAAAATTAGTTAATGATGGCATCAGTCGTCTGAACTAGTCATTACGTAGCTATAAAAAAGCAAGCCTTAGTGCTTGCTTTTTTATAGCATGTCCTCAGAAGATGATAGATAAAAGTGAATAAACAATGCTCGTTACTAGCCAGAATATCAATGACGTTGTATCATACCTAATTTAGCTGAGTGAGTACTATGATGGAGGAATTACCGTCGGTGTTTTTAGTGGGACCGATGGGAGCGGGGAAGACCACCATTGGTCGATTGCTTGCCAAACAATTGGGGCGGACGTTTGTAGATAGTGATTGGTATATCGAGTCGCAAACCGGCGCTGATATTGCTTGGATATTCGCTAAAGAGGGGGAAGCGGGCTTTCGTGAGCGCGAAACGCGAGCTATAGACGAGCTGACCCAAAGAGAGCAGATCGTGTTGGCAACGGGCGGCGGCGCAGTTATGGCCACAGACAATCGTGATTTTTTGCATCAGCGCGGTATTGTGGTTTATCTCAACGCCCCTGTTGATGTGCAAGTAGTTCGTACTTCACGAGATAAATCAAGACCACTACTACAACAGCCCAATCCACGTAAGATACTTCAAAAGCTTTATGAGGTCCGTGACCCTTTATATCGGCAAGTAGCTCATATCACTATGCCAACGGGTCATACTTATCCGCGGCACATGGTCAATCAGCTATTAGAGCAGCTTACTACGTTTTGTAATGATCACGGTATATCAATAGCGCCTGTAGATAATCTTGCTCATGATATAAGCGATCAAGCAGGACCCTTTATAGACTGACAGATATTACTGTTCACAAGCTATTATCTCTTTATAATTTAGGACAATTCTATGACAACGTTGATGTCTGCTGACGGCTTAATGGTCAAAACGCAAAGCCATGATTATCCGATTGTCATCAGTAAAGATACTGATAACACCAAAGTCAGTATGAGTGAGCAGATTATCCCTTTTATTGAGGGTCAGCAAGTACTGATCGTCACCAATGATACGGTAGCACCCTTATACTTGCAGCCCTTGCAATTAGAGCTTGAAAAGAGCTTTACGGTCAAAGTCTGCATACTACCAGATGGCGAACAGTACAAAAATCAGGCAAATATCGATCAGATTTATGATGCGCTAATGGCAGAGCACTTTAATCGTGACGTGACTTTGGTTGCACTTGGCGGCGGCGTGATAGGGGATATGACAGGATTCGCTGCTGCAAGCTTTATGCGCGGCGTCAATTTTATTCAGATTCCAACCACGCTATTGTCGCAAGTCGATTCAAGCGTGGGCGGCAAAACGGGTATCAATCATCCACAAGGTAAGAACATGATCGGCGCTTTCTGGCAGCCGCAAATGGTATTGGCTGATATGAGTACTTTGCTGACATTACCGCCGCGCGAGCTATCAGCAGGGTTGGCTGAAGTTATCAAGTATGCGCTGATTATGGACGCCGAATTCTTAACTTGGCTTGAAGATAATATGTCGGCGATGATGGCGTTGGATCTGACAGTGCTTGGTGAGGCAGTACGGCGCTGCTGCGAGTACAAAGCTGATATTGTCGCGCAAGATGAGAGAGAGTCTGGCGTACGTGCACTACTCAATTTTGGTCATACCTTTGGTCATGTGATTGAAACGCATGAGGGCTACGGTAATTGGCTACATGGTGAGGCTGTTGCAGCAGGTATGATGCAAGCCGCTCGGCTCTCACAAAAGATGGGCTGGCTCAGCATAGAGGATTTGGCACGGGTTGAGCGTATTCTGGCTCGTGCTAAATTGCCTACTGCGCCGCCGCAGATTGATCCACAAACGGCTTTGAATCTCATGGGTCATGACAAAAAAGTAAAACAAGGACAGATTCGTCTAATACTACTCAAATCATTAGGCAAAGCTGTTATTACAGACAAATTTGAGACACAACTGCTCAGTGAAGTACTGTCTGAGCGTGCGTAGTCCAGTTACTCTAAGAGTACGCTTGTCACACGCTATAATTTCCAAAGTCTATAATTTTCAAACCTCGAGTACATAATGGTGTAAAATAGTAATAGCACGACTGACCAGATGTGATTGTGTTTTGTACAACAGCGCCGCATCCAATAGTCAGTCTGCTCATTCATACTTTGCCAAGGGTTTATTCATGGTAGCACCACGCTCAACGACTCGTCCTGCCACTCAGTCATATCGTCGTCAGGCACTGATGTGGTTACTAATGACGCTAGTATTAGGCGTTATTACTGCTTTAATCTGGATGTTTAGTCAAACGCCATCGATGGCAGGAAAGATCGAAAATGCGCCAATATCTGCACCGCAGGCCTTAACTAATGAGTTAGAGCAACCCTTAGCTATCGAAGCTTTGCACGAGCTTGACACCGACGTACAGCCTATTAATTTTGATGCAACTATTCGAGATTTGCGCAGCTATCCTGAAGAGTTTAAGGATAAACGCTACTTACTCTCCAATAAAGGCAAATGGACAGTCCAGGTCATGAATGTCGCTGAGAACGATGTTATTGTCAGCTACTTAGAGGGTCGAAAAGACCGCGATAAATTCTCCTACTTTCGCTACCGTGACGAAGACGATCAGCTGCGTTACATGCTGACTTATGGGCTCATGAGTAGTCCGCAAGAAGCTGCAGGCGCTGCCAAACTTATTGATTTTAAGTTACCCGCCAATGTCCGCGTGCTCCCAGAAGAGATCAATCGTTATGTCAGTATCATCGATAATTATGAGCGTCCAGGCCCTATCAAGGATCTCAGCAATAAACGCGCTCGCTCCGTCACTCTAAAACGTACAAAACGCGAAGTACCGCCGCGCCAGCCAACTCAAACTCAAAATACTAATAACAATCCAGCGCCAATAAGTTCTGCCCGCAATCAAGATGCGGTTAAAACTACTCCTACAGAGAGTATTCGTGACGTAGAAAACACCGCTTCCACTCTGTCTGTTGATGAAGAGCGCACGGTGGGTACAGAGCAGACTAACAATGACAAACCAAAAACGGAACAAAGTAGTACAAAGCCTACATCACCCAATGTGATCACAGCGCCCAAAAAGCCACCTGTTGTACCAACGCCTAAGCCGCCGCCTGCTACTAATAATGATACTAATACTAGAACGGCGCCTGTTAGTAATAATAAAGCACCAGCAAAGAGCGACGATAGCATCAAAGCACTGATAGAAGAAAAGAATAACCAAGATAGGTAGTAGGTAATAACACTGTACCTACCGCAATATTTTTGTATATAAAAACATACACGTATAGCGACTGCTAATAACCTCTAGTTATGACTTAGCAAAAAAGACTAGATTTATAGTTATGTATTCACTAAAATAAAGAATGATAAAAATAGTCATATAAAGAAAGGTTTATCATGAAATGTGAACGAAACCATATATTTATGTCTTATCAGTCAGGGGTTATCCTCTAGTAGAGTGCAATGATAAGTTATAATTAGGGATAGTTACCTAACTACTTATTTCTTATTAGCTGTTTTTCAGTACTCAATTTACATAAAGAAGAGCCACACTGCTTGCTTGCTAATATCACAAGATTTGCCTTTATATATAACGATGCGCAACGCCATTATTTAATTCGATTACAAGAATATTACCTACCCGCCCGTTCGGCCTTCGGGCATCCGCTTATGATCCGCATTGGATGCATGAGCTGTCTGCTTACTTAAAAGGACAAGCTATGTCGATGATCTCTTCCCATACGCATTTGGCGACGCCAGATGACTTCTCTGATAACTGTGGTTTTGGTTTGATCGCTCATATTGAGGGACAGGCCAGTCATGATCTTGTCAAAACGGCTATTCATAGTTTAAGCTGTATGACCCACCGCGGCGGCGTCGCAGCTGACGGTAAGACGGGCGATGGTTGTGGTCTTTTGCTCGCCAAACCGATTGAATTTTTCAAACGCATTGCCACCGAGCAAGCGTTTGATATTAGTGATAACTTCGCTGTCGGTATGGTGTTCGTCAATCTCGATGAAGCTAAAGCAAAACACAGTCAGCAAGTGCTAGGTGAAGAGGTTCAAGCGCAGGGGCTTTACGTTGCAGGCTGGCGCGATGTGCCTACTGACTTGAGCATTGTAGGTGAGATTGGCCGCGAAACATTACCCGACTTCAAGCAAATATTTGTAAGTTCGACTGAAGATTTAAGTAGCGATGACTTTAATCGTAAATTGTTTGTTGCTCGCAAAAAGGCTGAGCAGCGCTTGAGTGATGACGAGCTGTTTTATGTCTGCTCGCTCAATTGTCAGACGATCATTTATAAAGGTCTGGTCATGCCATCAGATCTGCCTGCATTCTTTTTAGATTTGCAAGATACGCGTTTGGCGTCTCATATCGTCGTATTTCATCAACGCTTCTCCACTAATACTTTACCGCGCTGGCCCTTAGCGCAGCCGTTTCGTTATTTGGCGCATAACGGCGAGCTTAACACCATCACGGGCAATCGTAACTGGTCTAAAGCGCGTACGCCAAAATTAAAATCAGAAAAATTACCGAATCTAAGTGAATTGACGCCGCTAGTAAATAGTACCGGCTCAGATTCCTCTAGCCTTGACAATATGTTAGAGGTACTAATATCGGGCGGTATGAACCTATTTCATTCAATGTCTATTCTGGTGCCGCCAGCGTGGCAGAACGTCGATAGTATGGATATGGATCTGCGCGCGTTCTATGAGTTTTACTCGCAGCATATGGAGGCGTGGGATGGGCCCGCAGGACTGGTCATTCAAGATGGTCGCTACGCGGTCTGTATGCTCGATCGCAATGGCCTACGTCCCTCACGTTGGGTGACAACCAAGAACGGTTATATTACCGTTGCCTCAGAAGTTGGCGTTTGGGATTATGACCCCAAAGATGTGCTCGCAAAAGGTCGCGTCGGTCCTGGTCAGATGCTAGTTATCGATACGATGACAGGTCAAATACTAGACACCAAAGCCATAGCAACTTTACTCAAAAAGGCTCATCCTTATCGTAAATGGCTGCGCGAAGAGGCATTGCGTATTCGTGATGATGAGCGCTTAGAAGAAGAGTTGGCTGCTAAAGTCTGCCGCGGTGATGAGCTCAAAGCACTACAAAAGATGTATCACATCACTAACGAAGAGCGCACCGAAATCATTCGTCCTAATGCCGAAAATGGGCAAGAGCCTGTCGGTTCAATGGGTGATGATACGCCAATGGCAGTACTGTCACAACAAATACGTCATGTTGGTGACTTCTTTCGTCAGCAGTTCGCTCAAGTGACCAACCCGCCAATTGATCCCTTGCGTGAATCTATCGTTATGTCGTTACAGACGTGCCTAGGCGCGGAAACCAATGTGTTCTCGCCATCAGCTAAGGACGCGCACCGTATCGTACTGTCCTCACCCGTACTCTCAGCAAGTAAAATGTATCAACTCGAAAATCTAGATGATCCAGCATTCAAGATAGTTCGTGTTGACTTGAATTATGATCGTAACGTGAGCTTATCTGAAGCCATTGTCGCTATCTGTGAACAAGTCGCGCGTGAGATCCGCGCTGGCAATACACTGATCGTCTTATCGGACAAGGCTATCCATACGGACAAAATACCAGCCAATGCTATCATGGTCACAGGGGCAGTACATCATTACCTAATTGCCCAAGGAATTCGTACTGATGCCAACCTGATCGTTGAGACGGGTCTTGCCCGCGACTCACATCAGATTGCCGTGCTTATCGGTTTTGGTGCTACTTGTGTCTATCCGTATCTGGTTTATGATGTAATTGATGATTTGGTCGCAACAGGTGAGCTATTAGGTGACCCAATACAAGCGCGAGTCAACTTCCGTAAGGGCTTGAATAAAGGTCTACTTAAGATCTTATCAAAAATGGGCATCTCAACCATCGTCTCTTATCGCGGCGCGCAGTTATTTGAAGCGGTTGGACTCTCTGAAGAAGTGGTTACGATGTGCTTTAAAGGCGTGCAAAGCCGTATTAAAGGTGCAACCTTTGAAGACTTAGCTGCTGATCAAGCACAATTAGCAGCCAATGCTTTCAAACGCCGAGCACCGCTTGATCAAGGGGGTCTGCTCAAGTTTGTATTTAATAAAGAATATCACGCCTTTAACCCTGATGTGATTAATAGCTTACATACTGCCGTTCGTACTGGTGATTATGAAAATTACCGCCAATACGCGGATTTGGTTAATAATCGCCCTGTTGCTACTCTACGTGATTTATTACAGCTCAATACTAGCAATAGTATCAATGTCGATGAGGTAGAAGACAGCGCGTTAATACTTAAGCGATTTGACTCTGCCGGTATGTCATTAGGCGCATTATCGCCTGAAGCCCACGAGTCGATAGCAATGGCAATGAACACTATTGGCGGTCGCTCAAACTCAGGTGAGGGCGGTGAGGATTCAGTACGCTACGGGACTTTACGTAATTCAAAGATCAAACAAGTCGCCTCTGGTCGTTTTGGAGTAACGCCTGCTTATTTGCGTTCTGCTGAAGTCATGCAGATAAAGGTTGCACAGGGTGCAAAACCTGGTGAGGGTGGTCAGCTACCAGGCGGCAAGGTCAACGCTCTCATTGCTCGTTTGCGTTATTCGGTGCCAGGAGTCACGCTAATTTCGCCGCCGCCGCATCATGATATCTACTCTATTGAAGATTTAGCGCAGCTAATATTTGATCTCAAACAAGTCAATCCTAATGCGCTGGTTTCTGTCAAACTGGTCTCACGCCCAGGTGTCGGTACAATCGCAACAGGCGTGGCCAAAGCCTATGCAGATTTGATTACTATTTCAGGTTATGATGGCGGTACGGCGGCCTCACCGCTATCCTCTATTCACCATGCAGGGTCGCCATGGGAGCTAGGTCTTGCTGAAACTCAGCAGTCGCTACGGGTCAATGGCTTACGCCATAAAGTACGCGTACAGACAGATGGTGGACTCAAAACGGGTTTAGATGTGGTTAAAGCTGCGATACTAGGTGCTGAGAGCTTCGGTTTTGGGACTACACCTATGATCGCAGTAGGGTGTAAGTACCTGCGTATTTGTCATTTAAACAACTGCCCAACTGGGGTTGCTACGCAAACGGCAAAGCTACGCGATGAGCACTATATTGGCGAAGCTGAAATGCTGATCAATTTCTTTAAGTTTGTTGCGACTGAAACTCGCGAATGGTTGGCGGCACTTGGCGTCCGTAGTATGGAAGAGTTGGTTGGACGTACTGATCTGCTTGATGTACTAGAAGGCAATACTAGTAAGCAGCAGCACCTTGATTTAACACCATTGTTATTTAGTCATCCTGCTAGTAGCGGTATGCCGCAGACCTGTCAGGTCGAGCGCAATGAGCCGTTCGATAAAGGCTTGCTCGCTGAACAAATGATCAAGGATATGCTATTGGCTATTCGTCAGGGAACTGGCGGTGATTATAGCTATTATGTTGGCAACTGTGATCGTTCTATTGGCGCGCGTATTTCAGGTGAGATTGCGCAAATATGGGGCAATCTTGGTATGAATGATATGCCAATCAAAGTACATCTGACAGGTACAGCAGGTCAAAGTCTTGGGGTATGGAACGCAGGTGGGCTACATATTGAGCTCGAAGGCGATGCTAATGACTACGTTGGCAAAGGCATGACAGGCGGAGAGATTGTTATCTATCCACCAAAAGACTCCAGTTTCGTCGCGCAAGATACTGCTATCATAGGCAACACTTGCTTATACGGTGCAACGGGCGGTAAGCTCTATGCAGCAGGGACAGCAGGCGAGCGTTTCGGTGTACGTAACTCTGGCGCTCATGCAGTCATTGAAGGTACAGGAGATCATTGCTGTGAGTACATGACAGGCGGCATCATGACTATTCTCGGCAAAACTGGTCTGAACTTTGGTGCGGGTATGACTGGTGGATTCGCCTATGTGCTCGATATGGAAGGTGACTTTTTCGATCGCTGTAACCATGAATTGATCGATCTTCATCGCATCTCAAGTGAGCAAACTGAAGGTCATCGTATCCATCTACAAACAGTGATTGAGAGCCATGTTGATAAGACAGGTAGTGCTTGGGGTCAGACGATACTGGCTGATTTTGAGCATTATGTCCGTAAGTTTTATCTCGTCAAACCAAAAGCGGCTAGTGTAGCCATGTTGCTTAAAACGACGATGGCAGATCCACAATAGAGGTAGGTCAAGGGTCTAAAAGCACCATTACCAAAGTAAACCTACCGCGCACCTGTTTTAGGCAGGCTAGTGGTTATCTGCTTAATTATGATAAAAGATAACCATTGCCCACTAACAAAGAGATACTTATCATGGCAAAACGCTTAGAAAATAACTACCAGTTCTTGGAAGTACCAAGACTTGAGCCGATCAAAAAAGACATCGTGACTCGCGCAACAGAGTTTGTTGAGATTTATAATCCTATCGAGAGTGAATCGATTGCTCAGCAGTCGCATCGTTGTCTTGAGTGCGGTAACCCGTACTGTGAATGGAAGTGCCCAGTACACAATTATATTCCTAACTGGCTCAAACTGGCCACCGAAGGTCAGATCTTTCAAGCGGCAGAATTATGTCATCGTACCAATACCTTACCTGAAGTTTGTGGCCGCGTATGCCCGCAGGATCGTTTATGCGAAGGCGCTTGTACCCTCAATGATGGCTTTGGTGCGGTCACGATTGGTAATGTCGAAAAATACATTAACGACACCGCCTTTGCGCTTGGCTGGCGTCCTGATATGTCTAATGTCGTCTGGACAGACAAAAAAGTGGCTATTATCGGTGCAGGACCTGCAGGTTTAGGCTGCGCGGATATCTTAGTGAGAAACGGCGTTAAACCTGTACTCTTTGACAAACGACCTGAAATCGGTGGACTGCTGACCTTTGGTATTCCAGAGTTTAAGATGGAAAAAGACGTCATGCGCAATCGCCGAGTGATCTTTGAAGGTATGGGTATGGAGTTTCGTCTTGAGACTGAAATCGGTACTGACGTTAGCATCGATGAGCTCATGAGCGAGTATGACGCGGTGTTCATGGGTATGGGTGCTTACACTTATATGCGTGGCGGTTTTGCTGGCGAAGAGTTAGAAGGCGTCCATGATGCCCTTGATTTTTTGATTGCTAATGTCAATCGCTGTAACGACTGGGAGAAGAACCCAGAAGAATACATCGATCTAAAGGGCAAGCGCGTTGTAGTACTGGGCGGCGGGGATACCGCGATGGACTGTAACCGTACTAGTATTCGTCAAGGTGCTGAGCAGATCGTCTGCGCCTATCGCCGTGATGAAGAGAACATGCCAGGCTCGCGCCGCGAAGTCATCAATGCACGAGAGGAGGGCGTGGAATTCTTATTTAACCGTCAGCCTACCGAAATTATCGGTTTAAACGGTAAAGTGAACGGCGTTAAAGTGGTCACAACGCAGTTGGGTGCTCCTGACAACCGTGGTCGCAGTCGCCCTGAACCTATCCCAAATTCAGAAGAGATCATCCCTTGTGATGCGGTAATCTTGGCATTTGGCTTCCGTCCGAGTCCAGCAGATTGGTTTGAGGGTCAGCAAGTTGCGATGAATCAATCAGGTTTGGTCGTCGCGCCAGAGGTGCAAACCTTTAAATTTCAGACCAAAAACCCAAAGATATTTGCAGGCGGTGATATGGTTCGCGGCTCTGACTTGGTTGTAACGGCTATTTGGGAAGGACGCGAAGCGGCTGAAGGTATTTTGGATTACCTAGAAGTCTAGGTCTTAAGCTTATTTCAGTGATACTGCTAACGTCTTTTATCTCTCAAAGGTAAAGGGCGTTATTTTTTGGTAGTCAAGTTAAGATAGATAATAGATGAGGCTACCAAGCCGTCGTCATAGTCAATAATAAAGAGTATATCTGCGTGAAACCTACTGTTTGGCAACGAGTCGTCACCCCTTTTATTGAGTCTTATGCCCGCTACCAGCATGCTGATGTTCTGCATGCCATACGTCTAGGGGTAGCTATAGTACTGGCGCTTTTGATCAATCAACTCAGTGGTTTTCCCCATGGGGAATGGACGACGATTACGGTGTTTATTATCCTAGGGTTGCTCCAGTATCAAGGTGCGATTTATACCAAGGCTAAAGAGCGAGTCATCGGCACGTTATTGGGTCTTGTCGCAGCATTTGGGATATTGTTATTTAGTCAAGTGACAGGATCATGGCTTTGGGTAGAGTATCTACTCATTGGACTTATTAGCGGCGTTGTTGGTTATTTTGCGGTGAGACAACTGGGCTATACAGGTCTGTTAACAGGCATTACGATGCTGATGATTGTCTCAAATCTAAGTCAGATCAATGTTGTAGAAGAAGGCGTTTATCGAGGACTCAATATCTTGATTGGTACAGGTGTTGCGGTCTTGGCGACCTTACTTTTGCCGCTCAAGTCTACCCTGATGTGGCGATTTTTGTTAGCGAGTAATTTAGACGCCTGCGGCGTGCTCTATGCTGGAGTGGGCAATCATATTGAATCTACTGATGTCGATATCGATGATACAGTCCAGCGTCTAAGTGCTGCAACGTTTCCAAATGAAGGCGTGCCCGTCGATAAAAAACTGGTCGCAGAGTTACAGCAGATCAATAAGCGACTGCTCGCAGTACGCCCGCATATCGCCGCAACAGCGAGCGAATCAGGGATCAAAAAAGAGACGCTTGAGACCATTCAGCGTACCCATCGCAATATCATTGGCACGATTGATTTACTGTTAAGTGCTGCGCCGCGATTAGCGCTGGCTAGTATCGAGATTGACGATGATAATCATATTTTATTGATGCATTATCAGCATGAGCTGACACAAGCGATGCAACACATAGCAGCAGTGCTACGTAGTCCAAGTGATGAAGTGTTCCGTCCTATTACGCGTATTGCGGTATCAGAGTATCCAAGTGTTCAGCACTTGGCGTTTGAATGGCAGGGCTACTTTTGGCTCACGCAAACGTTGCAAGTGCAATTACAGCAGCTAAGTGACTTATTACAAACGACCAAGCCGCAGTGGTACGCCGCTTCTGGTCTCGAATACCAGCGCCGCGAGCAGCTTAGGATAAAAGAGCAGGGCGGTGAGACTGATTTACATCTATGACGTTCAGGCTTTCATCACCTTTGTAATTTTCTATAATATCTACAACAAAAAAGCGCTATCGATTGCGATAGCGCTTTTTTGTTTGCTATTGAATGATTAGCGTATTGATTAACGCCCCGTTTTTAGCATATCCCAATACTGCTGATACACTTGCAAAGCATCATCACCAACGTCTTCTTGGAATTCTGCTTTGGCAAGAACTTCTTTGGATGGATAGATAGTTGCGTTATTGCGAACGGCTTCATCCATCAGTTCGCGAGCACCACTATTTGGAGACGCGTAACCGATCTCTTCACTGACGATCTTGGCATTCTCAGGACGTAGCAAATAATCGATGAATTGATGCGCGGCATCTACTTGCTTGGCGTTCTTTGGAATCACAAAATTGTCCATCCAGAGGATTGCACCTTCACTAGGATACTTATAGACCAAGCTTGTCATTCCCTCATCGTTTGCCATTACCGCCTCGCCATTCCAAGTCATACCAAGCGCCGTTTCACCTTCGATATACGGCATACGAGTGGCATCAGAATTAAAAGTTTTGACGTTCGGCATTAAGGTAGTGAGCTTCTCGTAAGCGGCTTTTATCTCATCAGAATCTCTACTGTTACCAGAGTATCCGAGGGTCAGTAGTGCCATACCGAAGACTTCACGCACATCATTAGTCAGCATCACTTGAGACTTATACTCAGGCTTCCACAGATCGTTCCAGCTGTTGACACTATCGGGATCGATAGTATCACCATTGATAGCGAGACCTGTGCTGCCCCACATATAAGGTATAGAATATTTATTGTCCGGATCGACTTTAGTATTGGTAAATGAAGTATCCAAATTGTTGAAGTTACTTAGTTTTGATTGATCAATCTCTTGTAATAGACCTTCGTTAGCCATCTTTTCGACATAATAGGTCGAAGGCACAGCAAGATCATATTGACTTGAGTCATCGAGTAGTTTGAGCTTGGCATACATAGCTTCATTAGAGTCAAATGTAGTGTAATTGACGGATATGCCGGTCTCAGCCTCAAAACCGTCCAATATCTCCTGCGGCATATACTCAGACCAATTATACAGATTGAGAGTTACATCACTACTTGGCGCGCCGTCAATGGCGGCAGTATCTGAGTTGCTACAGCTGGCAAGCACAAGAGCGATTGCGGCACTCAATATTAATTTTGGCATGTTGTGTTTAATAGCTTGCAAAGACGTACTGGTTTTTGAAGAAGAGAGTCGAGTCAAAATAGTGCTCCTAAAGTCAGACAAGTAAATAATGGGACGCGTAGTAAGGTAGATATACAGTTAATGATACTATTATGGTCATAACGTATCACAATTTAAAGAGTAACGATAAAATCAGTAATGCTCAATTCGCTTTGTTCAGCGGTAGCATTGCTCCCAAAAAACAGTACTAGGAACTATGCTATGATCGCTAAAATCTATTAATAACTCGTCAAAACCGGTCGTTAGATTTGTCTACCGTTAGTTTTTGTCTCAATTATAAAGGATAACCTCATGGCTCATACTCAAGCGACAATGCTTTCTGAAACGAATACGCCTGTTCAAACGATCATACCTCAATTACTGATGGATAAAGTAGTCATAGTCACAGGAAGTAGCCGAGGCCTTGGTGCACAAATCGCTCAGCAAATGGCAGCTGCTGGTGCTAGCGTGTGCATCAACTACCTTAATAGTCAAGAGGCTGCCGAAACTGTCGTCACCGACATCAAAAATTCAGGTGGACGCGCCTTTGCCTGTCGAGCTGATGTCACTGAGCTAACAGAGGTCAAGGCGATGGTAGAAGAGGTTATCAAAAGTTATGGACGCATCGATGTTTTAGTCAATAATGCATTACCTCATTACCAGTTTGATCCAAGTGCGGACTATACCAGTATTGAGACCGTGACATGGCCGCACTTCTCACAGCAGATAGAGGGTATCGTCAAAGGGGCGGTGAATACGGTTCAAGCAGTATTGCCACAAATGAAGTCTCAAAAGATGGGCAAGATTATTAACATCTCAACCAACCTTGTCTACAATCCAGTGGTGACTTATTACGACTATACGACCGCCAAATCGGCGCTGATTGGATTAACCCGCAATTTAGCCAGTGAGCTTGGACAGTATGGTATTCGCGTTAACTTGCTAGCAGGTGGACTACTTAAAACGACGGATGCTAGTCGCTTAACTAGTGAAGAGGTGTTTGACTATATTGCGACGACTACGCCACTGCGTCAGGCGACCTCGGTGGCTGACTTTGCTAATACGGTACTTCTCATGGCGTCTGATTTGAGCGCGGCTATCACAGGTCAATCTATTGCCGTTGATGGCGGTCTGACAATGCCTTAGAGTCATGATACCCACAAGCGTTAAGAATCAAAAGCACCTAGAACGAATAT
The DNA here is from genome assembly GCF_051307035.1 of Psychrobacter sp. DM4. GTDB lineage: Bacteria > Pseudomonadota > Gammaproteobacteria > Pseudomonadales > Moraxellaceae > Psychrobacter. The sequence continues at coordinate 2,429,310 of NZ_CP195536.1, read as the reverse complement.
CTAAAGAGAGACCGTATGAATAAGCGTCAACGCGTAGGAATCATAACTGCCTTAGTAGGACTTGTCGCTTTAATTGCGCTACTTAACGTCAGTACGTCTGCGTCCATCATCAACTGGCCGATGGAGGCCTATCTGGGCACAGTATTTACGATCGGTTGGCTAAGCGGTGCGCCAGATTGGTTGGCTTATCTCTTAGCCATTGTGGTTTTTATCGTCGTGATTGGCGTGTTTTATAAATTGGGTAGTTGGCTTTACGGAGTGATGGTACGGGACTAAGACACCATGTCTAGACGCTCAAGCACCGATTGAATACCGCGCTCTTCAATCGTACCTGTCACAAAGTCTGCCCGTGCGATTAAGTCAGGTTGCGCATCACCCATAGCGACCGCGTAGCCGACTAAGTCAAACATCTCCAAGTCATTCATACCATCACCAAAGGCCATGCACTCGCTAGCATCAACGCCATAGTGCTGACAGACGTCTAAGATACCACGCGCTTTAGAAGCATCAGCTGGCAAGATATCTGCACCCGTATTGTGCCAATGTACCAATTTCAAACCACCTTGCGCGAAGTCAACGTCTTGCATTTTTTCCTGCTGATTATTAAAAAACACTGAGCATTGATAGACTTCATTGTTTTGATAATAAGAGGGATCAACGATAGAGTTCGGTGTGCGGGCATTGAATTCACGCAAGCGATCATTTTCACCCGACCAAGCAATGTGAGTAGCAGAGTCAAACTTGTGAATAAGTTTACTCGCTTTACACAGTTGCACTATTTTTGCTGTTTGTTCAGTAGATAGGGGGTAGTGGCTGATTCTATGATGGTTATCAAAACTATATTGACCATTCATACAGATGATAGCGTCTAATACGTTTGCGTCCAGCAAGGCCAAAACATCAGGCGGTAATATCGCTTTTGAACGTCCTGTCGAGATGACCAGCTTGATATCTGTATTGGCCAGTGCTTCCAACGTCGCTTGATTATGCTCAGCAATGATGCCTGCGCGGCTAAGCGTGTCATCAATGTCAAAGAAAATAATCTTGGGTGTTGGAATTTTACTCGTCGTTGTCGCGCCACTTGCTTTGTATTCGGTAAACATAAATATCCTTTGTACTGTCATAATATTATAGTGTCATACTCTGATAGATCCGTACTCTAATTTTATCGTTTGCATTATTCTATACCACGTATAGAGAAACGTAGACCTTAGTTCTCATTATCTAATTTTTTTAAAAACTGCGCAGCGTTATCCAAATGCTCTTTTTGTTGGTCTTTATCCATCTTGTCCCACATCGACAGTAGCATGCCGATACGCGCATTCTTTTCAAAAAACTCGCGATGTACATGCATAAAGCGCCAAAACAGCCCATCCCAAATAGCCGCCCACTCAAGCGACTCGCCTTTGGATTTGACCTGATAATTGCTCATTTTGTTAATATAATTACTGCCGCTGATATAGGGCTTGGTCACCATCAGACCACCATCAGCGAACTGACTCATACCATAGATATTAGGTACCATGACCCAGTCGTAGGAGTCGATGAACATCTCCATAAACCATTGATAGACCTCGTTAGGATCGAACTCACAGAGCAGCATAAAATTGCCAAAGATCATCAAGCGTTCGATATGATGCGCGTATCCTGTCTTAAGTAGTTTTTTAATCGTCGTATCAATCGGTACAATACCCGTATCACCGGTATAAAAGCTCGGTGGTATCTTGCGAGTGAACTCCCAAAAGTTACTGCTGCGCTGCTTGCGACCGATAGACTCATACAGCCCGTACATGAACTCACGCCAGCCAATAATCTGGCGAATAAAGCCCTCTAACGAATTGATAGGAATATCATATTCCTCGCTAACTTCTAGCGTGCGCGTGACGACTTGCTCAGGCGTTAGCAGCCCTGTATTGAGCATCGGCGTCAGCATACTATGATGCAAAATATGCTCGTCGGCAACAATAGCGTCCTCGTACTTACCAAAGTCTTTAAAGCGTTTTGATAAAAAATTCTCTAACCACTCTTCTGCTTCGTCATGAGTCGTTGGATAGCGAAAGTCGGGATTAGCTTCCCCATAATGGGTGCCAAAATTTTCCTCAACGTACGCTAGCGCTTTCTCATAATGCTCGCTCAATTTAGGAAATTCCACTGCTGGAGGGGTGTCTTTACGCGGATACTTTTTGCGATTGTCTTCATCAAATGACCACTGCCCACCGATAGGTTCATCGTCCTTATCGACGAGAATCTTTTCACGTTTTCGCGCTTGGGTATAGAAGTCGTGATGGAACAAGCGGTTATCGCGAAAAAAATCACAATAGACGGGTAGCGCGTTCAAAAACATCGGCGTTGGCGAACAATCAAAGTCAATATCGGCCTCTAGTATAGCTTCTTGAACGTACATTCGTAGCCAGTCATCAACCAAATCAATGCAATATACTTTTTCAATAGCCTTATCGTTGTCAGGATTACTTTTATGACTTATAAAGCTAGCAATCAATTTACGACAGTCACTGTGCTTATGGCTTGATTCGATATAGTGTACGGTTTTGCCCGCATCCTTTAAAGTTTGCTCATAGGCTTTCATACTAGCGCGGTGCAACACCAGTTTCTGTTTATGAAAAGGAAACTGGGTAAAGTATAAGTCCTCTTCAATTAGGTAGCACACGTCCTGCCAAAGGCTCACGTTGGCAAACAGCTGATGCGGGAAGATTAAGCTGACTTTTTTACTCATAAGTTAAGCTTATATTAACTAAGACAACTCATTATAAATGAGCCATTGCTATGTTGTAAGGTAGGGTTGTGTTACTTATTAAACGACAAAATGCTGCCCGAGATTTTATTGTTGCCCATAATTGAAAAGACTTTTGCTCTAATGGCACTACAAATCACCTGACAAAACCACCATATAGACAGGCATCAATAATAAAAACGAGAACGAGCCAATGACTGTAGTTGCTAACGATGCAAGTCAACAAGATAGAGACGATGATCTATTTAGTATCACGCCGCGTCATCCTGATAGCCGGCTCGAGGCAGACTGGTTGTTTCTGTACAACAAGCTACCACCTGATCAATGGTTTGGGTCGGATTACGCATACAAAACTTCGGGCTGGCTAAAGGTGCATACCAATATTCGTAAGCGCCAACGCATCCTTACGCAAATCAGCGAGGCTTATATTGATGGCGAGTATGACTGGGCAGAATACCGCTCGCAAATCCTCAAGCGCATCAATATGCACGTGCTCAAATTGCACCAGCATCACGGGGTAGAGGACGAAGGATTCTTCCCCGAATTTGTCCGTATTTATCCTGCGCTTGCCCCTGCGTTTGAGATACTTAACAAGGATCATGAGTGCCTCAACGCGCTACTCGATGAATTACAAATTCAAAACGACAAGCTGGCGAGAAATGAAGTTGAGTATAAGGCGCTGGCTAAAGCGCTACACGAGACATTGGTAAAAGTGACGGATTTACTCCGGCAGCATCTGACTGATGAGGAGGATTTGGTGATTCCTATATTGGGGTTACGGCAGGGTTAGAGGTTGGTTTTCGGCGGTGGAAATTATCCTTAGTAGCTTCTCCCGCCTTCCTCTTGTATCTACTCATCTGCGCGAGGCGAGGGCTATGGTTTGGGGTGTCTCCTGCTCTGCGAGCCACCTCAAAACCTAGCCCTCACAACTCGCTCAGCTCAGCAGGATACCGATGCAGTCGGGGCTAGCGGTAAGCTTATGTTCTTGCGACTATTGGTCGTGGTTATAGTTTTCTTTTTTATTAAAAACCGAAGCTTTGTGTAGGGTGGGTTAGCGATAGCGTAACCCACCGCATTCTAGCAAGATTAAATGGTGGGTTACGTTTTATGAGCACTCTCTCCTAGAGTTTGATAAAACTAACCCACCCTACGCAAACTAATCTCGATGCTCCCAAACAACCGCAATCTTAGTAGCCAATATATCCTCTAATTCTTTTAATATTTCTGAACGAATGGAGATGGTTTCATTAATGTCGCTTTCAAACTCTTCATCTTCATTGTCATCTAATTGCCAAAATTTATTAGTCGCTACAAAGTCCCCAGCGGTCATCATGAACGGGCTAGTAATAATAATGTCTGAATGCGTCAGTTGTAGATTTTCAACTGCATCAAAATAGGGTTCATGTTCACATTCGATAATATTTTCGTCAAAAAGTGAAAATGCTTCTTCTTTTTGTTCGTCAGTTAAAATATGTTCTTGGTCTTTGATATAAATAAAAACATGTTGTTCACTCATAATATTCTCCCAGTAAGCGTAGGCTGGACTTTTAGCCTAGCTTTATAAAACTTAAATAAATAAACCCCAGACTAACCAACCTCAACCGAACTCACATTCTGAAAACCCCTCGGCAACTGACCACCGCGATTACCACGCGTGCCCGTATAGTTCGCTAAATCCATCGGTTTTAGGGTCACATGACGCTTACCAGCAGTAATAATCAAGCTGTCTTGCTTGCTCAGTGGCGTAATAGCTAGCACCTCTTCATCACTTTTCAACGTAATCATCTTATTGCCTTTACCGCGGGCCTGCTGCGGCAGATCATCGAGGGCAAATATCAATAAGTATCCAGCGTTGGTGACGACGGCGATATGGTCAGGCGCGGCTCTTACCGTACTGCCTTCTTCACCGCTTGTGCTACCTATGGGGGCGTCAATACGCGCGACAGGCAATAGGGTGCTATCAGCGGCAAGGTTGATAATATTCTTGCCCGCTTTTTGGTTGCTATCAAGATTGCCAATGGTATTGATAAAACCGTAACCTTTTGAGCTGGCGAGGATAATACGTTGGTCATCATTACCCGTGAGCAGTTGCTCAAAGCTGGCACCTGCTTGTGGTTTGAGTACGCTAGTGAGTGGATCGCCTTGACCTCGGGCAGAGGCTAGGTTATGTGCGTCAATACTATAGCTGCGCCCTGTACTGTCGAGGACGTAGATTTTCTCATTAGATTTACCGCGCACGTCGGCTTGATAGCCATCGCCTGAGCGGTAGGTCATCCCCTTGGCATCGACCTCATGACCTTTGGCCGCGCGTATCCAGCCCGCTTTCGATAGTATCGCGGTAATCGGCTCACTGGGGATAAGGTCAGACTCTTTGAGCGCTTGTGCTTCATCGCGCTCCATCAGCGGCGACATACGCTCGTTGCCGTGCTCCTTCATATCAGCGGTGAGCTCATCGATGATAAGCGCCGTTAAGCTGTCAGGATTATCGAGATACTCTTGCAAAACAGCACGCTCAGCGGCTAGCGCGTCTTGTTCACTACGTAGCTCAATCTCCTCAAGCTTGGCGAGTTGACGCAGGCGAATGTCCAAGATGGCATTGGCTTGAATGTCCGTCAGATCATAGTTCTGCATCAACGTCGCTTTGGGATCGTCCTCTTCACGGATGATGCGTATGACTTCATCAATGTGCAAATAAGCAATAAGTAAACCTGCCAAAATATGTAAGCGCTTATCGATCTTGTCGAGGCGGAACTGTACGCGGCGCGTGACCACTGAGCGGCGACAGACGAGCCATTCTTCAAGGATTTCTTTGAGGTTTTTGACTTGTGGCTTACCATTTAGACCGATCATATTCATATTGACGCGGTAATTACTTTCAAGATCAGTACTGGCGAACAAATGACTCATCACCCGCTGCACATCGACGCGGGTAGATTTTAGCTCTAAGACGATACGGCAAGCGTTTTCGTGATCCGACTCGTCATGAATATCGACGATCCAAGGCAGTTTCTTGTCCGTCATGAGTTTGGCGATTTGCTCTTGAATCTTGTTGCCTGAGACTTGATAGGGCAGAGCATCGATGATGACGAGGTTTTTCTCTTTGGGATAAACATGGTAGGTGGCGCGCATTTTATAGCTGCCGCGACCGCTTTCATACATCGCCTGCAAGTCTTTTTTACTGGTAATAATTTCAGCTGGCGTTGGCAAATCAGGTGCTGGTATTGATTGGGTTAATTGCTTAACCGATAGCTCAGGATTTTTTAGCAAACGAATAGCCGCGCGTACCACTTCATTTAGGTTATGCGGCGGGATATCGGTTGCCATACCGACGGCAATACCAGTCGTGCCGTTTAATAAAATATTCGGCAGGCGGGCAGGCAGAGTGGTTGGCTCTTGCATGGTGCCATCGAAGTTATCTTGCCAATCGACCGTGCCTTGTCCGAGTTCTGCAAGCAAAGTATTGGCATAAGCAGACATTTTAGCTTCGGTATAACGCATCGCGGCAAAGGACTTGGGATCATCAGGGCTACCCCAGTTACCTTGACCAGTGATCAGCGGATAGCGATAACTAAACGGCTGTGCCATCAGTACCATGGCTTCATAACAGGCGCTATCACCATGCGGGTGATATTTACCCAGCACATCACCGACGGTACGCGCAGACTTTTTCGCCTTCGCCGTCGATTTTAGTCCTAGCTCGCTCATGGCATAGACGATACGGCGCTGGACGGGTTTTAGACCATCGGCGATATTTGGCAGCGCGCGATCCATGATGACGTACATGGCATAGTTGAGATAGGCTTGTTCGGTGAATTCAGCAACAGAGCGACTATCCATCGGCTCGCTCGGTACGATAGGAGTATTTGTATGATCAATAACATCGGACATAAAGTAAGGTTCGCTTTTAATTGTATTATAATAAAATATGAAGAGTCTAAGATAAAAAGATACCCTATCCTAAAGGAAATTGAGGAAATTAGACAGACGTATAGCACACTATACGACAGGTAATGACGCTTGTTTTTGAGGTTTATAGGGGTGCTAGTTCATACGTTATTCTGTCTGTTTGGTTTATTGAATAACAATCAAACAAAGCATACAAGATTGTATATTTAAGCTCATTTGTTTGAACGCGCTAGAATGAGCGACACTCATTGATTTGATAAAGTAAATACTATATTCCGTGTAAACAAAAGTGTAGTAGGCCTGAGTTAGAAATTCATAACATAATGATTATAAGTATATGATTTTGATATATATTTTAATATAAAGCAACTTTTGCGTACTGGCACACTTATTTTTTGTGTTGAGTAGTTTATGTAAAGTGTGTATGTTAAATAATAATAGGGTAAAGAAGCGCTATTTCACACCAATTTTTTTACTTATCGTTACATATGAAAGTCATTAAATCGCTTGCCTTAAGGGTTCATTAGCGTTTTTTTGCTGCATTTATATTATCATAGGTTAGTCAACATACATTCTACTAGGAGTAACAAGATTATGGACAATCAAGCACAATTGACTCGTAATAATAACCCCGTTTGGCTAAAGACATATGAAGACCTTGGATTGACTTATGACATCAACTTGCCACCAGAGAGTAGCTCGCTCGTCGATATTTTAGAAAAAAGCTTTGCTGATTTTAGTAATAGAACGGCTTTTATTTGCATGGGATCATCAATTACCTTCAAAGAAGTTGATGAACGTAGCAAGCAGGTCGCCGTCTACTTACAGTCACTAGGCCTGAGTAAAGGCGATAAAGTTGCGGTAATGATGCCAAACATCCTGCAACTACCAGTTTCTGTCATCGGCGTACTGCGCGCAGGCTTGACCCTTGTGAACGTCAATCCTTTGTACACGACCAAAGAGCTTGAGCATCAACTGACTGATTCTGACGCCAAAGCGCTTATCATGGTTGAGAACTTTGCCAAGACCTATCAAGACATCGGCCGAGATGTCGTTGACAACGTGGTTATCACGGGCATGGGCGATATGATGGGCACTCTCAAAGGCCTTATGGTCAATACGGTCGTGCGTCATGTCAAAAAAATGGTACCTGAATACAATATTGCCAGAAGCATCAGCTTTAAAAATATGTTAAAAAAGAGCCCTGCGCGCAAATACAAGCGCCCAGATGATATTAAGCTCAGCGACGTCGCTGTACTGCAATATACAGGTGGTACGACTGGGGTTGCCAAAGGCGCGATGCTCACGCACAAAAACCTAGTCGCTAACTTAATCCAAAGCAATACCTTTTTGGGTAGCGCTTTTGATGACTTCGAAAAAAGAGGGGAGCAGCCTGTTATTATGACCGCTCTACCGCTTTATCATATCTTCTCCTTTACCGTATGCGGTATGTTCGGTCTTTATCGCGGTTGTATCGGCTTATTAGTGCCTAATCCACGTGATTTGGACAGCCTGATGAAAGCCTATAAAGCCAATCCACCTTCATTTTTCCCTGCGGTCAATACGTTATTTAATGCTCTCGCTAATAACGAAGAGTTCAAAGCTATGGACCATAGCAAGCTGATCGTCTCTATGGGCGGCGGCATGGCGGTACTTAGCCCAACGGCCGAAAAATGGCGTCAAGTGACAGGTAATATCATCTTACAAGGTTATGGCTTGTCTGAGACCTCTCCAGTCGCGACAGCTAATCCTATCAACAGTAAGACGTTCAGCGGTACTATTGGTCTGCCTATGCCAGGTACTGAGATTGCAATCATCGATGATGACGGCAAAGAGGTTGCTATCGGTGAGCGCGGTGAGATTGGTGTGCGCGGTCCGCAAGTCATGAAAGGCTACTGGCAGCGTGCGGAAGCGACTGCTGAAGTGATGACTTCAGATGGTTACTTTTTGACAGGTGATATCGGTATCATGGGTGATGATGGTTACGTTACTATCGTCGATCGCAAAAAGAATATGATATTGGTATCAGGCTTTAACGTCTATCCTACTGAAGTTGAAGAGGTGATGTCAGCACATCCTAAGATCGTTGAGTGCGGCGTTATTGGTATCGACAACGGCGAAAGCGGCGAAGTACCAAAGATTTATGTGGTTCGCCAAGATGATAGCTTAACAAAAGAAGAGGTCTTAGCTTATAGTCAAGAAAACCTAACGGGATATAAGCGTCCTCGCTATGTTGAGTTTATCGATGAGCTCCCTAAGACTAACGTCGGCAAAATCTTGCACAAAGACTTGCGTGAGCTTGAAGCGAAGAAAAACGCTTAAAGCCAGTTTGACAGTAGTCAAGTAACTGGTCATTAAACAACTAGCAATCAAACAATTAGTTGTCAAATAACAAAAAGGCTGGGTCGCTATAGTGACCCGGTCTTTTTTGTGGACTTAGACAAAGGACATACATAGAGAATTTATCCCAAAACTGCTATAGTTCCTGTCATTACTTGACTCCTTTGGGGCGTGTTGAACATTCGACCTTGGCACTGACAGAGACTGTTTTTTAGACGATTTGCAGATAAATATTGTAAGTTTAGTCATTCTAAGCGTCTGTTTTTATCAATAAAGCGGCAAAAAAGAGTCCTGTCCCCAGCTGTTCATAAAAAAGGGGCTGATGCTAAAATCGCCCTAGTCGTTGTGAAAATCTAGCCAATGCAATGAGCATTACCTGCAATTTTCACTTAGACTAGAACTATTTTAGCTATCAGCAGTGCGCATTTGTGAATGTTCAACACGCCCTAATCTTGGGTCTATTGCGCCACTGAAGTATTATTGATTAGGAATTATTATGACAAACAATACTGATAATCAAAACACTGACTATAAGCCAACAGATGACAAAACAAGCAAAAACACGCCGTCAAAATCAAAGACAACTGAGTTTCCTACTATGCCAACGATACCTAGTGACAGACCTTGGCTGAGCGCTTATGAGCGCTATGGTATCGATGCGACGATCGATATGCCAGAGGATGATACCTCTTTAATTGATGTATTCGAGCGTAACTTTCGCCGCTACGGGCAAAAACCTGCTTATATCTGTATGGGCGCCTCAATTACCTTTAAGCAGCTCGACATCTATAGTCGCCAGATTGCAAGTTATCTTCAATCACTAGGCTTAGTCAAAGGCGATAAAGTCGGCGTTATGATGCCTAATATTTTGCAATATCCTATCGTTGCGCTCGGTATCATTCGCGCAGGTATGGTACTGGTCAATATCAATCCGCTCTATACCAGTCGAGAGCTGTCACATCAGTTGCATGACAGCGGCGCTAAAGCGATATTTATCGTTGAGAATTTTGCAAAAACGTATCAAGAAGCCGAAGACAAAGGTCAAATAAAACACGTGGTCATTTGCAAAATTGGCGATATGCTCGGATCTATAAAAGGAGTCGTCGTCAATTTAGTTGCCCGTCATATTAAAAAAATGATTCCCTCTTATAGCTTGCCAGGTAGCATAGGTTTTAAAGAGGCTCTAAATTCAGTTTCTGCGAGCAAATACAAGCGTCCTAATCTTAATCTAAGTGACGTGGCTTTATTGCAGTACACAGGCGGTACTACTGGCGTTGCTAAAGGGGCGATGCTCTCACATGGTAATCTGGTCGCTAATATGCTTCAGATTAGTGTGCTGATCAATAGTGCCTTTGAAGATGATGCTAGTAGCAATGATGTGATTTTAACTGCGCTACCGCTTTATCATGTCTTCTCATTTATGGTATGCGGCATGTACGGTATGTATCAAGGTTACGCCGGTCTCCTCATTCCCAATCCACGTGATCTAGATGGTTTAATTAAAGAGATGGGTAAATATAAGCCTACCTTTATCCCTGCGGTCAATACTTTGTTCAACGGTCTTGTCAATAATGAGCGTTTTGCCGAATTGGATTTCTCTAACTTAAAAGCGTCTATCGGCGGCGGTATGTCAGTCCTGCCAAGCGTCGCTAAAGAGTGGCACAACATTACAGGTTTGCCGATTGTAGAGGGCTATGGTCTATCAGAGACATCCCCAGTGGTTGCATTTAACCCAATGACCATCGCTGAATTCACAGGCAAAATCGGTATTCCAGCGTCTAGCACTGACATTGTGCTCATCGATGATGATGAGAACGAGGTCGCTATCGGTGAGCGCGGTGAGATATGTGTCAAAGGCCCGCAGGTGATGATTGGTTATCAAAACCGTCCTGATGAGACGGCAAAGACGTTTACTGCTAGTGGTTATCTCAAGACAGGTGATATCGGTATCATGGACGAAAAAGGCTTTATCAAAATTGTCGATCGCAAAAAAGATATGATCATTGTGTCAGGCTTTAATGTTTATCCCAATGAGATAGAAGCGGTGATGAGCGAGCACCCAGCGGTCAATGAGTGCGGGGCTATAGGTGTGCCAAGCGATGAGCGCGGCGAAGATCCTAAGCTGTTTGTGGTCAAAAAAGGCGAGGTCACAGAGCAAGAGTTACTTGATTATGGTAAAAAGAATCTGACTGGTTATAAGCGTCCGCGTCACATTCAGTTCGTTGATGAGTTGCCCAAATCAAACGTGGGTAAAATCCTACGCAAAGAGCTGCGTAAGATGGAAGGCTTAGAATAGGTTTTGCCTTTTACACCCATTTGATCGAAACAATAGCGTGTCGATGAGTGCCAATCTTGCTATTAGGCAGGCGTCAAGTTAGGATATCTCATTTATTTGATAACTTATAACGCTGTACTTGTGACAGCGTTGCACTTTTTATAACGTTACCTTAGGAATATTTATGCGTATTGATAACCGCGAGCTGAACCAACTTCGCACCATTAGCTTTGAGCGTCACTACACTAAGCATGCTGAAGGCTCAGTATTAGTCAGCTTTGGTGATACCAAAGTGTTGTGTACGGCGAGTGTCGAGTCAGGCATACCGCGTTGGCTCAAAGGTAAGGGCAAAGGCTGGATTACCGCTGAATATGGTATGTTGCCACGTGCGACCAATACCCGTAACCAGCGCGAAGCGGCTCGTGGCAAGCAGTCAGGTCGTACCCAAGAGATTCAACGCCTTATCGGTCGCAGCTTGCGGGCGATGATTGATTTGAGTAAATTGGGTGAGAATACCATTTATCTTGATTGTGATGTGTTGCAAGCAGATGGTGGTACGCGTACCGCGAGTGTCACGGGCGCCGCAGTGGCCTTAATCGATGCTTTAGAGAGTATTCAAAGAACTAAAAAGCTCAAAGCCGATCCTCTTATCGGTCTGGTCGCCGCAGTCTCCGTCGGCATGAAAGACGGTGAAGCTTATTTGGATCTCAACTACGAAGAGGACTCAAACTGTGACACCGATCTTAATGTCGTGATGACCCAAAAAGGCGAGTTCATTGAGTTACAAGGGACGGCTGAGGACAAGCCATTCACCCGAGTGCAAGCAGACAATATGCTAATACTCGCTGAAAAAGGTATTAGCGAGCTGGTAGCTATGCAAAAAACAGCCCTTGGCTGGTAGGATAAATACTATGGATAGCTAAGCTTATGTTTGGCTGTCTTTTTTTTATTGCGATAGGTGTTTTTGTATGCTCAAGCTAACTGATGACGGTGCAAAGATTACTTTACAAGGTGCGCCTGCTGTCGCGGACAACGGACTGTTTTGGTTTGGGTTCGCGCTACTCATCGGTGCGATAGCTGTTGCTATGGCGATGAGTCTATTATCAGAGCGTCTATCTATTGGGGCATTGGCTTTACTCATTGTAGGTAGCTTTATCTTTAATCGCCAACGCCAACAGCGCAAAGCTGCCTTAAGCGGGGTTATCAGTACTGGGACTTTATGGGTGCAAGCTGGCAAGCTCATACACGACAATCAAGGCAAGCGCGCCACTATCGAGCTGAGTATCAGTGATAAAGTCACCCTGTTTGGCGAGCAATTACAGATACTAGACGCTGAGGGCACGCGCAAATACCATATTAGTGGCTTTGATAGTGTACAAGAGGCCAAAGCCACTCAGGCCATATTGCAAGGTCAAGCGGTTACTAAGCGTCATGCTAATATCAAAATGAGCGATCAATAAGCCATCACCCTTTTCTATATATCTTTTTGCTTAATACTTTCTCTCTAATCTCTCTTAAATCTTTCATTTTACAACCAAGTTACTAGGTTCCACTCCTACCTTTTATCTGCTTTTTATGACCTTTTATCGCCTCTCAATTATCAATAATACTTGCAGCAGCAGCTATAAATAGTTTATAAGTAAGATTAAATTATTTAATGTCGATATTTTGACAGGGAGTAAGTCATGCCGCGTATGTCTATCTACTTATGCAGCGTTTTGCTATTACCGATTGCCGCTTTATCATCAGCTCATGCCGATAGCATGAGCCAACTCATCGCTCAAAAATCTACGTCTACTGTTCCTTCTACCTACCAGTATCCTATCATGCAGCGTCAAGCGCCTGCGATAATGCCAGCATTTTTGTCAGGAGATTATGACAATGTCGATAGTGAATATCTACCCTTATTGAGCCTTGCAGAAACCCAAAGTAGCCCTGCTGCCCGCGGAGTAATCAGCACAGCGCGTACCATGGCACTCAATGAGCGTACCATCGTCCAAGGCGGCTGCTGGGACTATTTGGATGCCGTATTTAAGCGTGCAGGCGTGACTCGCGATACGATACACAAAGGACAATATGGACAAGGCCCTTATGCCAACAGCAGCGATATCCAAGCGGGTGATTGGCTGTATTATATCAATCATGGCTATAATGGTGTCGAGCACAGTGGGCTATTTGTTGGCTGGACCAATGAGTCGGCAAAAGAGGCGCTCATACTCAGCTATGCAGGCGAGAATCGCCGTGAGCCTGCGCGCTATCGAGTTTATGATTTGAGCAACGTTTATCAAATTATGCGCCCAACGATTTAACAGTAGAATGAACCTTTTTGTTAACCATAAACTTGCTAAGCTTAAAAAAGCGTCCGTTACTCACCTGAGAACGGACGCTTTTTTTGATGGAAGGTAGAGAGAGTGCAATACGGTTTAAAAGGGTTTTACGACGACCAAAATGACGATAATCACCAAACCAAAAACAGGTACTTCGTTGAACCAGCGCCAGAATTTGTGGGTCTTATACTGCGGAGTATCGACCAGTTTTTTGCGATAAAACCCGCAAGCCGCGTGATAGATAGTCAGTAGAACGACCAAGGCTATTTTGATATGTAGCCAGCCTTGAGTCTTGTACACCTCCCAGCCAAGTACCACCATCCAAACGCCAAATATCCAAGTCGCAATCATCGCAGGCGTCATAATACCGCGATACAGTTTGCGCTCCATAATAACAAAGCGATCTTGGCTAATCTTATCCTCACTCATCGCATGGTAAACGAACAAGCGCGGTAAATAGAAAATCGCCGCAAACCAGCAAACCATAGAAATAATATGCGCCGCTTTAATCCAGTTAAAGTACTCTGCCATAATTGTTCTCGTACCCTTTTATAAACGGCAAAGCTTAGCGCAAATTACCGAATGATACTGTTGTGAATTGATTGGTATCAACTTAGCAGCTCAAATGAGCTACTCAGCAAGTACATGCAACTGCTGACCACTCATGACATCTAATACGGGTACGTGTTTGGGAGTCCTTGGCGCGGCGAGTTGCGCACTCAAGCCTAGCTCTTGCATGAGTCTGTTGTCACTGGCTTGACTGGCATTACCAGTAGTAAGTAGCTTATCGCCATAAAAGAACGAGTTGGCACCTGCCATAAAGGCTAGCGCCTGCTCACCATCAGACAAGCTTTCACGTCCTGCAGACAAACGTACGTAACTTGTAGGGCAACATATACGAGTCACCGCAATCGTGCGTATCCATTCCATAACGGACAGCTCACCGTCAGCGAGTACCTTATCACCAATAGGCGTGCCTTTAATTGGCACGAGTAGATTGACGGGTATAGACTCAGGCGCTTTTGACATCTTTATCAGCTCATACAGCCAGTCTACTCGATCCTCGCGGCTCTCACCCATACCGACGATATTACCACTACAGACATTAATGCCAGAATTGCGTACATGACTAATAGTATCAAGGCGCTCATCATAGCTGCGCGTGCTGACGACTTGTTCGTAGTAGCGTCTTGAAGTATCTAAGTTGTGATTGTAGTAATCAAGTCCGGCATCTGCCAATTGCGTAGCTTGATTGGAGTCAAGCATTCCAAGGGTCATGCAGGTTTCAAGCCCTAAAGCTTTAACTTCTTTGACCAGCTCAACGACATAAGGCATGTCTTTAGCGCTTGGATGCTTCCATGCAGCGCCCATACAGAACCGCGATGAGCCTGTCGCCTTGGCGCGTTTGGCCGCAGCAATGACCTTCTCAACATCTAGACGTTTTTCTGCCTGTAGCTCAGTCTTTTCACGGTGATGACCGGACTGCGAGCAATAGCCACAGTCTTCAGGACAGTTGCCTGTCTTGATAGAGAGCAAAGTGCTGATCTGAACTTCATTGGCTGTAAAATGCTGTCGATGGGTAGTCTGAGCTTGTAGCAATAAGTCCATTAAAGGTAAATCGAATAACTGCGCAATGTGTTCACGGCTAGGTTTAACAAGTGATCTGTCATTTAAGCTACTGCTACTAGTTTCTATGCTAGAGTTTGAGATGCTAGGTTCTGAGATGTTAAGTAATCCTGCCATGAGTAAAGATCCTTTATGATGTATCCAACACAGATAAGTGTAAATACGCTTAGATGTAATAACGACATGAGCGTCAATGGTATAAGCTTTATTCTTAGTAGGCACAGCCTTTATATATGCCACAAAAAAGGCTGCGATACTCGTAGTATACCGCAACCTTTTGATAACACCAGAGCGTTAGCGATTAACGCTTTTCCTTTATTTACCGATTTTGTGCTTGGCGACGCCAAACCAATGGCCAGCGAACTGCTGAGCTTTGTAAGCGTAAGGTTTAGCCTTTTGAATGTAAGGCTTAAGCTCTTCTGGAATCGTAGGGACGATGTGTTTGGCTAGTTTATTGAACCACATCATCAAGCTGTAATCGCCCTCGATGCTTAGGTTGCCTTCTTGAACCGCTGTCATAAAAGCAGGCAAGCTGCCTTTAGTCAATAACTTCACACCTGTGATTGAATCTTTGAAGCTAATAGTCAGGTCCGCTTTTTCTGCATGACCACTACGCTGACTGAACTGTCCATTATCAAAAGTAAAATAACGGGCGATATCTGACTCTTGACTAGCAATCTCAATAGTGACGTTGCGATCTGCTAACAAGGCTTTGAACTCTTCGTTATCGCTATCAGCAAGCATAGATAAGCGATAACCAACGATAGCCAATAACACGTCTAATGGATCAGATTTGATATCTAGAACAGGAACCGTAAACATAGATGAACTCCTAGTGAGAGGTAAAATGATGCATATTTTACTATAATCATGTCACTGAAGTATTAACGATTCGTGTCTATTACGTCACAACGCAATAGCCTAATAACAATACATTATAAATAGAAGCTCAAAACAGTTTTGAATACCAAGTTTGGAAATATGGTTTGGAAATATGGTTTGGAAATATGATTTGGTGACTGAAAATTGATGGCTAAAACAAATTACTGAAAACGCGGCGTGTAGTCATCATCATAGACAGGACTATGCTCAACGTAACGTGCCGCCTCAAGCTCACGCTGCTGCTGCAAAGCCATGCTCACATCTTCGTATCGCAGCGCTCTGTAGAGTACCCATAGGCCTAATGGCACCCAACTGATACCCATCGCGAGTACATAACTGTGCCATTCAGTGAACACAAACCAGCTCGATACTAGAGTATTAATGGCCTCAACCGCGAGCCAATATCCCATGCCACCTAGTAAATACCACAGCAGCCAGCGCTGTGAGGATAGAGCCAACGTCACAACCAAACCTGCTAATAGACCTAAGCCTAGCAGAGCATTAGTGTTCATACTCAGCGCATCAAAAGAAAATATAGTCAACAACATCATTCATCTCGCTTGTCATAAGGTGAATTTCAATAACCCTATTATGAGAGCAAAATGGACAAAGTAGAAGGGTAGTAAGGCGACTTTGCGACAACCGTTGACGTCTGATTTAAGGGTAATAATAGCCAGTCAGCTACAGCGTACTCTGAGCAAAGCATAGCGCCGATAACGCACAAATAACGGCTTATGTTCTATTGTTTTGATGTCCCCACCAAGACAATAAAGACACTAGTACTGCGCCTAACAGCATCAAACTTAAGGTTGTGAGCCACTGCGCGCCAGTAGGGTACTGCCAGGGCATGACATTGCGTATCGCCTCGCTATCTAAAGCGCTCGCTATCGATATTTTCCATGGCCATACCTTGACTAGCGAACCTGCAATAAAGCCTGTCAGCAGCGCTAAGGTTGCCTGATAATAGCGTGACAATAGCCATTTGAGTACGCGCGTAAACAGTAATAGCCCCGTTGCCATACCAGCGACCACCGTCAATATGACGGTGAGATTCATCGTACTGACCGCTTCCAATACTGCGTCATAAGCACCAAGTAAAAGCAAGATAAATGAGCCTGAAATACCAGGCAGTATCATCGCGCAAATAGCGATGGCACCAGCAAAGAATAGATAGGGTAGACTTGGTGCTGAATGAAGCAGCGGCAAACTACTCACGCCAACGGCGACTACCAGACCGATAACAAATAAGCTGGCTCGCCCTACAGTCCAGCGTTTGATCTCCGTGAGCAAAATGACGACCGTTGCGGCTACTAAGCCAAAGAAAAACGACCAAATAAACAGAGGCTGATTGTCTAATAAATGCTTGATCATGCCCGCTAAAGTGATAAAGCTGGTGATAATACCTAGGAGCAGACACACCAAAAAAGTCGCATCAACCTCACGCCAAATGTCAACTAAACCTTTGATACCGCCCCGCTGACAGAACACGCCCCACAGACTAGGGCCAATACGGCTAATAGCATTAATAAGACGCTCATAAATACCTGATATCAGCGCTATGGTGCCGCCAGACACCCCCGGTACAATGTCGGCGGCGCCCATAGCGATACCTTTGACGTACACGCCGAGTAACTGCTTTGGGCTGTCGTCATATATAGGCTGAGTATCCAAATCAGAGTCTAAATGAGTATCTAGAGAAGCATTTGAAGTTGTATCAGTCGACGGGGTATCTGGTCGCGGTGAGGGTGATGCCGTCATGGACATTCCTTTAGAATTTTGAGTGACAAAGTAGGCGTCTAACCATTAAAAGTAATGAGAAGTATAAGCAGTCACCAGCTAGAGTAGCTAACTAATAGCCACTCTAGCTATCTGGAAGCTATATCATCTAAGCAGGAACAAAGGCGGGATAGCCTAGTGCGTATAGGACGCCCTCAAGGCCTGTGATATTGATCGCTGCATCAGCACGCGCCTGGACGATGGGTTTGGCGCGATAGGCAACGCCTAGGTCAGCATCTGCCATCATTAGTAGATCATTTGCACCATCACCAACGCAGACTACCTGTGACATGGCAAGTCCTAGGCGCTCTGCGGTATGAGCCACGATAGCGGCTTTTTTGCTACCATTGACGATAGGCAGCTGTATATGACCAGTAACCTCGCCGTCTTCGATATCTAGATGATTGGCATGTACCTCATCAATACCCAATTGCTCGGCGATATACTGAGCAAAGTAAGTAAATCCGCCCGATACCAGTACCGTATGGTAGCCCAGAGCCTTGAGCGCGCTGATCGTGGCGCGCGCACCTGTCGACAGCGTCAGGCGTGTACAAATATCATCCAAAACATCCGTTGATAGACCTTGTAATAGAGCCACACGTTGAACGAAAGACTCATCAAAATCTATCTCGCCGCGCATAGCTGCTTCGGTGATCGCCTCAACTTGCTCGCCAACGCCTGCGACCTTTGCCAGCTCCACAATAACCTCTTGTTCGATCAAGGTTGAGTCCATATCAAAACAAGCTAACTTGTGAGTGCGTAGCATATGACCGACAGAGAGGATATGACAATCGATGAGCTCTACGCTGTCTGTTTGAGTGTTATTGTCTGTCGCCAAATTATAGCTCTCGCTCAAATCATGACGCAGGCGAGTAGTCAGCTGATCATCAATGATATGAGCTGCCGCCGTAGTCTTGGCTGGGTGCATTAAAGTATCTGTCACGGGTACGAGCAAGTAGCGATATACCTGCGCTAAGACAAAAGGCGGACGAGCAATTGCTTGGGTGGTATCTGTATCGTCGATAGCGACTTCTACAAAACGCGCCTGCGTGTCTTCAGCGACAGTGACTAGATGCCAGTTGGGCTGCTCATCTACCCAAGATTGCACATAGTGATGAATATCAAGCGTTGGCATATCAGTAGGCAATACGACAATAAGGGCAAAGACAGGCAGTGATTGCAAGGTGTCAAAATCTTGAAGATGCGTGTCTTTAGGTAATAAGGAGGCAATGGAGTCAACGGCTTGCTGCCATGCTTTGCTGTCTTTTGGTAACGAGTAAGGCGTATTTTTTGGCATGGCTCAATTGTCCCTTGTATGCTCATATAAGATTGGGAATAATAACAGCTTTACAGCGTAGCGCCTATAGAGGAGATAAAAAGTAAAGCGCGACTGTAAAATATGTTTTTCGATAAATTTATCATGGTAGCTCACGCAATAATGACTACGATAGTGATATAGTAGCCATAATTTATAATGGCTGACTTTTATAGCGTTATAACCGTAGATGCCTTTTTTCAAAACGAGCATTAGCTTCGTTTTTTACCTTCCCTTACTCAAAAAAGTTTACTCTATCATGATGTATTTAGCGCCGCGGCAAGGGTTGTTTGCCATTATTATTCTGGTCAGTTTTTGTTTGCAGACTCTACTATTGGTCATTAGTACCGATCAGCAGCTGTCCAAAAGCCGAGCGCAAAAAGGTGAGCGAATGGTTGCCCAGCTCATTGATGAGGCTAGATTGTCTTTAGAAAATGAAGACCGCGTGAGCTTAAGCGTCATTGCTAATCGTTATACTAGTGAACAAGATGTGGCACGTATCGTGATCAAAGATAGTAACGACGAGCTACTCGTTCCTGTCGGCAATGCGCCTATGCAACAAGGTGATACTATTCGCAAGATGGCGACCAAAGGCGACGCGGTCATCGGTAGCGTGGCATTGACCTTAAAGGACATTAGCAAAGGTGAGATTATCGCTATGCAATGGCCGTTTGTCATCGGCTCACTGCTACTACATCTGTTTTTGTGGTTGCTCTATGGTTATATCGCCCGCCCAACCAAAGCGCAAATTAATGCACTGAGTCAAGAGATTCAGGATCTGCATCGTGATCGCTATAGACAAGAGGGGCACAATACATACAATCGCCGCTCTATCAATAATGTAGATGGGTCAGAGCAAAAACCTAGCGATAATGAGCAAAGTAGCCTCAGCACTAGCGATAACGTCAGTGACACCAAAAAGCTTATTAGCGCAGCCAGCATTCACGATGAGCTTAATGCTTATCTTAAGTCGCAACAAAATCCTGAATCGAGCACCTCAGTACCGACGACAGCGGCTAAGACTGAGACGACCTTAGCACCTAGCAATACCTCTGATACAGAGCTGCATTCTGATATTACTGCTGCGCCAAATGGTACGTTAAGTCGTTCAACAAGACTGTCTTCTGCTCGCGCTTTTGATAGCGTCACCGTGCAGATTATGCTCCATGATGAATTTAACATGCTTGAGCGCTTAGCGCCTGAGATGCGTATGCCTTATTTAGCACTTTGTACTCAGCTCCTCAATCAAGCAATAAGTGAGTTATTACAATTGCCATTGCTACTGGGCGTTAGTGCTACCAACGAGCCACATTTTGATGAGCATGGCGCAGCAAGTGCTACCCTAAAAGCGGACAACAGCCACGCCAAAGTCGCGCTAGCGGGCGTGATGCTCGCCAAACTGTATCTTATGCTAAACAAAATCATTCATGATAAACATATCGAGCTATCACGTTTTGCTTTATCCGCCAAAGCGGGCGTGAGTGACAATGCTCAAACGCCCGCTATGACGCAACTACTTGAGAGTATCGGCACCAAAGAGCAAATGCTTATTCTCTTGCCAAGCATAGGTCTCAAGCAGATCGCAACCCATGTGCAAGTCAAAAGCGTCCAGCGCCCAACGACAGTCTATGAGCGTGAATGCGCTATATTTGATGGAGGCAACGACTCCCTCATACAGCGTCTCGCCGATGTGCGTAATGCGGTACTCATGATAGATGAATGATAGTTATGGCTAAGACAATATTGACTACTAAAAGCATGCAAGCGCCGAAAAGCATTGACAAGGCTACACTGAGACCTTATAAGGCATATATATAGCGATGTATTTTGTCATATAGATAAATACTAAAGTATGTAACACCCCATATAATATTTGATTACCAGTACGTTTTAACCTCTACCCAATAATAATAGGAGCTTGTCATGAGTGATGCTGATATTGACGACGATTTTGATGATGATTTCGTTGACGATGATGATGCAAAGATGGTAGAAGAGGCGGAGACTAGCGTTCGTACTCGTCTGAGTAGTTTGGAGAAACGCCGTTTGATTGACAATTTATTAGAAGAAAAGCGCCTAGCCAAAGAGCTAAAAGATGAGATGGATGATCTTGACGATTTTGATGAAGATGGCGATGACTGGGATGAGGAGTGATCAATACTCTAACGATCAGTTATCTCTACTAATCGCCATACCCTTTATCTGATTTGCTCGAAACTGAACTGTGTTAAGCTCAATGCATACTAACACGAACGACTTACATGGTTAATGCTGTAGCAATTTTGAGCTTACCAACCCGTTATCGATTAAGGACAATCCTATTATGGACGCACTAAGTTTTGATCAATTACTAGATTATCTCGACAACCAAGAAAGCCAGTTTGTGCTTGATAGTATCGCCACTCATGGGTTTTTGACGGCGACTATCGTAGGTCCTGAACTACCCAATTGGATCGAGGCTTTGTTTGAGGGTCACATCAGTGAGATTCCAGCGAATGTCGTCGATGGTATCAAGCGCTGGCGCGCTGCTATCTTAGCTGAGCTCAAAAATGAGACACCGATCACGTTGCCTTTCAATGAAGAAAATAGCAGTGATGAGGCAGCTATTGATTTTTCTGATGAATCAGATATCGTCGCTTGGTCAATAGGATTCGTCGATGCTATGTATGGTGACGACGCCAAAGACTGGTTTGAGGATGAGGAGACGGCGGAGGATGTAGCGGTATTGACTCTACCTATGATCGTCCTTAGCGGCATCGATGATGAAGATCCTGAGCTGGCGCAAATGCGCGCTGATGAGGACAACATGGCACAGATGGTCAATGGCATTGAAAGCAATTTAACCGAGCTTTTTTTGTTATTTCATACCAACGACTAACCTTATTTATAGCAGCAGTCGCTACTATTTAACGCTACCCGTTTAACGCTACAAGTTATCAAAGAGGCACTATCATGGCGGTACAACTCTCAAACCTTGAGCACTTACCGAACTACCAGATCACTGAGCGCTTAGATGTGGTGTACGGCAGTACCGTGCGCTCAAAACATGTCGGTAAAGATCTGTTTGCAGGTCTCAAAAACATCGTCGGTGGCGAGCTGACGGCCTATACCGAACTGCTAGAAGAATCGCGCCAAGAAGCAATAGATCGCATGATTGTAAAAGCAGAAGCCCTCGGCGCTGATGCGGTCGTCGGTTTGCGCTTTTCGACCTCTAGTATTGCCCAAGGTGCCTCTGAGCTGTTCGTTTATGGCACAGCGGTTAAAGCGATTCCCATGCAGCAGCGGGCACAGTCGCCTCACAACCCATCAGATCAAAACCAAACGGGACAAGAGTGGCAAACGACACAGACCCAGCCGAACCCAGTGCAAACCCCAAATGATGATCTGCCACGTTTTAACCCTTTTGGCGAATAAATTTTCTTAAGGCTCTAGTGCTGAGTATGTCAAAACGGCGAGGGTTTTAAGACAAGAGAGAGTCCATGAACACCTCCATAAGCCAACTCCTTATCAATTACGCGCCACTGCTTATTCTATTTATAGTAGGGTGGTTTTTTGGTACGCGTCATGAGCGCCAGCATTTAGCGCGCTTGCAAGTATCAGAAAAAGAGCTGCGTTATATTGTCGTATCAAGCGAGCGTTTTTATCGTCCAACTCTGGCGACAGGGACACAGGGCGAGCTGGTGCTCGGTAGTGTCGTTATCGCGCAGGACTATTTCAAAATGGTCATCGCCAAGGTGCTCAACCTATTTGGCAAAAACTTGACCACTTATGAGACCTTATTGGATCGCGCGCGCCGCGAAGCATTAGTGCGTATGCGTATTGAAGCAAAAATTAAAGGCTACAATCATGTCTATGGTCTGCGTTTAGAGGTCACTAACATCAATCAGCTCGGTAGCATGGTCGAGGCCATCGCTTATGGGACTGCGGTCACCAGTACCGAAACGACTTAAACGACCACTCGCTAGCTGTGCTCATTTACTCTTGAAGTTAAAAGCCTTAAAGCTACAGGCTTATATCTATCCTTTCACTCCTTCTCCTATTTAAAGATTCTCTTTGCCAAATCCTATAACTGACTGAGCAGTAACTTAATCAGCTCAATACTTAAGTTGTAACGACGCTATACTAATTTGCTACTCTAACCTATCGAGATAGGTACAAGATGTAGTACACCGCGCAGCTCTCATAAACAGACCGATATAATGGTCTTATCTACATGGATGTAGTTATGGAAAGTGTTCAGTTAGTCACCTTAGTCAATTCTGTTGTTATTCCTATCTGTCTGTTTTTGATCATGATGGGTATGGGTATGACCCTTATTACCAAAGACTTTAAACGGGTCTTGAAGTATCCAAAAGCGGTGGGCATTGGTCTCACCAATCAGCTAATCTTATTGCCTATCATAGGTTTTGCCTTAGCCAATATTATGCCACTACGACCTGAATATGCAGTTGGCGTGATGCTCCTTGTGCTTTGTCCTGGCGGCACGACCTCCAACTTGTTTACCTTTTTGGCCAAAGGCGATGTCGCCTTATCCGTCACGATGACGGCGATTGCTAGTGTGGTCACAGTATTTACGATCCCTATCGTATTGAGCTTTTCGCTGATTCACTTTATGGGTGCGGGTAGTGAGTTTCAACTGCCTATCATAAAGACCATGGTCTCTTTATTTGTCATCACCATTTTGCCTATTAGTATTGGCATGTTGATTAAGCGTTTTGCGCCAAAAGTTGCTGATAGCTCACAGGTATTGGTCTCGCGTTTTGGCGTGACCTTTTTGACCTTTTTAGTAGTGTTTTTGAGCTACGTGCAGCGAGATATCATTGTTGATGCCTTTATTAATACAGGGCCTGTCTCTTTGATACTTAACCTTGTGACAATGGCAATCGGTTATTACAGCAGCAAGTGGTTCGGATTAAATTTATCGCAAAGAACGTCTATCACTATGGAAGTTGGCTTGCAAAACAGTACCTTGTCGATCTTCATGGCATTGACCTTGTTATCCAACTACGATATGTCGATGACGCCTGCGATTTATACGCTTATTATGTTCTTGACCGCAGGTATTATGGTTAGAGTCTTTAGCGCTAAGTTTAAAAGAGAAGGCGCGCTTGCGGCTTAATACTCATTTATTAGCATAAAAATAAAAAGCCCTACGTTATAGCAAAATCTGCTATGACGTAGGGCTTTTACATTATTATAAGTGAGACAACTAAAAGTTGAGCCAATAAGCTAGCTTAGCGCTTGCGACCATTGATACGGGCAACGCTATCGAGATGCGCCTCTTTATCTTGCTCTTTGGCTTTGGCAATATCGAATAAGAAAGTGCGGTTTTTGAGTACCGCCACGAACACCACGCCGCCGACCGTATTTCCTGCGAGTACAACGACCAAAAATACCAAGTAGCGCCCAAGGCTAACGGTATTGCCATAAAGTAGGGCGGAGAATATCTCAATGTTGCCGACGATACTATGATGTAGCCCCAAAAAACCAATGCTACCGGTAATCAAAGTGACCAGCACAATGCGGCTAATCGTATCGCGCGCCGAGGTGACCAGCCAAGCGGCAATCCCCATCATCCAGCCAGCCAGTACCGCACTGCCAAAGATAACCCACCAACGAAATCCCAAAATATGCTCGGCATAAGCATCGATGTCACTTGCGCTAAAAAGATGCATATTGAGACCCAAACCGATCATCAAGGCTGCGAACAAACAGCCACCGACCACGTTACCTGCGATAACAATGCCCCACAGCCGCAGCAATTTATTCACAGGCTCAATCTTATTGATGACAGGTAAGCTCAACAAAGACGTCTGTTCGGTAAATAGCAGAGACTGACCGATAACGACAATGATAAAGCCTATTGGGTAGAGCAAGGAGGATAACACCATCGCAAAGTTATTGGGCATAACCTCGGTGAGTAGGGCAAAAGCGGAGAGAATAACAAAAAAGCTGATGCCAATCTCCAGCCCTGCGGTAAAGGCGCTGGTAAATAGTGAACCCAAAGAGCGATCAAATGTCTCCTTGGCGTCGATAACTTGCTCGACCAAGATGCTCGCGTAACTCTTGGCCTGGCTTAGATTGTCATCGCTTGCGACGCGTTTTATCGTCTCTTTATCCGCGTCACTAATCTGCGCCGGCAAGTCGTCGTTATCTACAGTACCATCAGCGCCATCCACTAGATGCTCTGATGTGAGTGGCTCGCGGGTCTCGGTCTGTTTACTCTCTTGGGTCACGGTATGCTCGCTTGATAAAGGGCTCTATAATAGGCTGCTAGTGTAGAGGGTTGCGCTCAGGGTTGTGTTGACTATTAGAGTCATTGCTGTTGTTGAATGTTAAGTGAGGCTCAATCGACTCATAAATCATCTTAGCACCTAACAAAATCTAGCTATCTGCGTTAAAATCACTCTACCACTTATTTTGTCTACTTTTATAGACCTTACTACTAAAAGATAAAACTATGAGCAATAGCACCTTAACCCAATCTATTCAAGCGGCCTTAAGCCAACTTGAAAACGCCTATAACCCTGCCAAAGTCGAAGCAGGCATGTATCAAGGCTGGGAAGACAGCGGCTATTTTCAGCCGACGTTTGATAAAGACGAGTCATTTTCTATCGCACTACCACCGCCGAACGTCACGGGTAGCTTGCACATGGGTCATGGTTTTAATAACGCGATCATGGATGCGCTCACCCGTTACCACCGCATGGATGGTGACAATACGCTGTGGCAGCCCGGTACGGATCATGCAGGTATCGCCACCCAAATGGTCGTTGAGCGCCGTCTGGAAGCGCAAGGTATCAAGCGCCGTGACATGACGCGTGAAGACTTCATCGATAAAGTGTGGGAATGGAAAGAAGAGTCGGGCGGCAATATCACCAGCCAAATTCGCCGCTTGGGCAGCTCGGTTGACTGGTCGCGTGAGCGCTTTACCATGGATGATGGTCTGTCCAATGCGGTAAAAGAAGTGTTCGTACGTCTGTTCGACGATGGCCTTATCTATCGTGGTAAGCGTTTGGTCAACTGGGATCCTAAGTTCCAAACCGCATTATCTGATTTAGAAGTAGAAAACCACGATGAAAAAGGCAGCTTATGGCATTTCCGCTATCATTTCACGGATACAGAGCTGCTGACTCAAGATGGTAAAAACTATCTGGTCGTAGCAACCACACGTCCTGAGACCTTATTGGGTGATACGGCTGTCGCAGTCAATCCTAGTGATGAGCGTTATGCGCATTTAGTCGGCAAAACCATTACCTTGCCAATTACGGGTCGCGTCGTGCCTATCGTCGCTGATGATTATGTCGAAAAAGACTTTGGTACGGGCTGTGTCAAAATTACTCCTGCCCATGATTTTAACGATTATGAGTTGGGTCGTCGTCATGACTTGCCATTGATTAACATCCTTGATGAACGCGCCAATATCTTAGCATCGATGGAAGTCTATCCTGATCTGCAAACACGTGAGCCAGAATTAGAGACCACGCCAAGCGAGTATGCTGGTTTAGAACGTTTTGCCGCGCGTAAGTTCCTTGTCGAGCAAGCAGGCGAGCAGGGCTGGCTAGAAGATATCGAAGACTATGCATTCAAAGCCCCACGTGCTGAGCGTGGCGGCACGATCGTCGAGCCGTTTTTGACCGATCAGTGGTATGTCGCTGTGAAAGAGCTTGCCAAGCCTGCGATTGACGCGGTAGAAGACGGCAGCATCGAGTTCGTCCCCACGCAGTACAAAAACATGTATATGTCGTGGATGACCGATCTGCAAGACTGGTGTATCAGCCGTCAGTTGTGGTGGGGACATCGTATCCCTGCATGGTATGACGATGCGACGGGCGAGATTTATGTTGCCCGTGATGAAGCGGAAGTACGTAGCAAGTACAATCTAAGCGATGATATCGTATTGCGCCAAGACGATGATGTACTCGATACATGGTTCAGCTCAGGTCTGTGGACATTCAGTACGCTTGACTGGGCAGACCCGAACGCTGATCCGCGCGTGCTTGAGACTTTTCACCCAACCAGCGTGCTCGTGACAGGTTTTGACATTATCTTCTTTTGGGTCGCGCGCATGATCATGATGACCATGCACTTCGTGAAAAACGAAGATGGCACGCCGCAAGTACCGTTTAAAACCGTTTATGTGCATGGTCTAGTGCGTGATGGCAATGGTCAAAAAATGTCAAAATCGAAAGGCAACGTTTTAGATCCGATTGACTTGATCGATGGTATTGAGCTTGAAGCGCTGGTAGAAAAACGCACCAGCAATATGATGAACCCGAAAGACGCGGCCAAAATCGAAAAGCAAACGCGTAAAGAGTTCCCAGAAGGTATTCCAGCCTTTGGTACCGATGCGCTACGCTTTACCTTTACCTCGCTTGCCAGTACGGGTCGCGATATCAACTTTGACCTAAAGCGTGTCGAGGGCTATCGTAACTTCTGTAATAAAATCTGGAACGCCAGCCGTTTTGTACTGATGAACTGTGTCGATAGCGAAGGTACTGCCAAACCTATCGACCAAGCGCCTAATCCTGAGGTGTGGGAATTACCAGAAAAATGGATTATGAGTCGCCTAAACTCAAGCATCAAAGACATCCATCAGCATTTTACCCAGTATCGCCTCGATATGGTCAGCCAAGACATCTATGAGTTCATCTGGAACGAGTATTGTGATTGGTACGTTGAGCTTGCCAAAGCCAGCCTCAATGATGACTCGGTGACGGACGAGCGCAAAGCACAAATCCGCTATGTCCTCTTGCATGTGCTTGAGACCGCGTTGCGCTTCACCCATCCAATCATGCCGTATCTGACTGAGCAAATCTGGCAGACCATCGCGCCACTATTAGGTCGCAAAAACACCGAAAGCATCGTCATCGCGGACTACCCACAAACCGATAATGCCCAAATCAGCGAGCAAATCGAGTCGGATATGGCATGGCTACAAGAGCTGATCGCCAGCGTCCGTAACATCCGTGGTGAGATGAAGCTAGGCAATGCCGTACGTCTGCCAGTGCTACTACAAAATATCTCTAGCGATGAAGATGCGCGTCTATCCCGTATCAAAAACCAGTTCAAAGCGCTTGCCAAAGTCGAGAGCTTAGAGATTATAAATAGTGGTGACGGCTCTGATCAAAAGATTCCACTATCATCATCAAGTATGGTTGGTCAGCTACGTGTACTCGTACCGATGAAAGGTCTGATCGATCCAACGGCTGAGCTAGCACGTTTAGGTAAGTCATATGATAAGTTGAAAGGTCAGTTAGAGGGCATCGCGCGTAAGCTAGGAAATGAAGGCTTTGTCAGTAAAGCACCTGCGGAAGTGGTCGATGCTGAAAAGGCGAAACTGGCTGAGCTAGAAGGGCAGTTGACCGCGATGACGGCGCAGATGGAAGAGTTAAAAGCGTTGTAACTAAAGCAAAAGCTTAAAGAGCATGGCCTCAGCATCGGAGTCCTTTAATAATGGGCAAATATGCGATGCACGGGGCGGTGTTCTTTAATGACTCAGCTTGTCCCTCGCGCTAGATTGAATATAGTTAGATGTATTACGCTGTTATAGCTGTTATAGGCTACTTTAGAGTCATAGTGTTTTGCACGAAACAAGCGATAATATGGTAATATTAGCAAAACAACTATTAATTAATGAACTATAGTTCTATAATACCTCTGGTTATTTTCCGTTAGAAAGCTATGAAAATTCATATTTTCTATTACTCTACCGTAATAGAAAAATATATTAGTTACAATTATAATTAGCTTACTGTTATATACTTGATCTACAAGAGGCTTATATGAGATTTGTTTTATGCAGAGGTACGAGTGGAACAAACTGATATTGCAAATGAAGTAGCCCAAAAGACCGAGTTAGCAGAAGGTAGCACTGGTAAGGTTGAAGCGGTGACTAATTTTCTGTCTAATCTATTAGAAACTGTAGGTCCAGAATATTTCGTAGCTATAGTATTTTTTTTTGGTGCTCACTGGTATCTTCACAAGTTATACAAGTCCAATTTAGATAATAGGCAATTACAAATTGATCGATTAGCAGCAGATAATAGTGAGTATAGAGACAGATTTCTCGCGATACTTGATGAGAAGTTTTCATACGATAGTACTACTAAAAAAAGCAGTAAAAAGAAGGCTAAGTGAAATGTTAGAATGGAGAAAATTATTATGTTAATACTAATGCTAGTAATTGCTGTAATATTTGCTCTTTTCGAAACTGTCTACTTGAAAAGAATTCAGAAGCACGATCGTTATATTTTTGAATTTTGTGATTTACGCAGAGATATGATTACATATCTATACGAAGAGAGAAATGGTTTATCTAGGTCTGATTATATTCAGCTGAGAGAAATTCTGAATACTAACAATGTTACTATCCATAACTATAAGGATAGTAAACATACAATGTTTAATTTTCGACGATTTATAGATAAGCTAAGAGTTATTGAGAATAAGAAAAGTAGAGTAGAAAGCAATGTTTTACCAGAGGTAAAAGTATTTCAAGTACGACTGGTTCATATAGTTTTTGATGCTTTTCTAGCTTATACTCCTTTCTTAAAGTCTGAAGTTATAATTAAAGTACTATATTTTATTACCTCTAATGCTGTAAAAGCAGGTTTTAAATCGTTAGTTCCTTATGAAAAAGATTTAGAATTTATTAGAACTCTGGGAAAAGAATATAAGGCTGAGCAAGCTAAATTTTGTTAGCTAGGCTATTCTTAGTAAAATTATATCAGTTCTACATACACAGCCGCTATAGCTTTTAGTTATAGTGGCTTTTTAATGTCTAAAACTGCGTTATCGATCAAGAAAAAATTGTGATTAATTATGATCTATTAAGGAACACCATGAACCATCTCACCGTCGGACAACGCGTACCTTTAAGCAACCTTACTATTGACGATACCGCACCCATCACGCTTAAATTTACCCGCCAAAGCCCGATAGAGATGAATATCAGCTGCTTTGCCTTAGATGCAGCGGGTAAACTGATCAATGATGATTACATGGTGTTTTATAATCAGCCAACCTCATCATGCGGACAAATCAAGCTCACCCATTACGAGTCGCAGCCAACGGCGAATAAAGGCATTCAAGCCGAGTTTGAGGTTAACTTATCCAAACTGTCTACTGATATAGACAGCTTGTTTTTTGTATTATCAGCCGATACGCCGCTTAATCAAATTCAATCGTTAGAGATTGTTATTTGGCAGCAAACCCAAAAAGCGCAGGCAGCGTATCAAGCAGCAGACTTTGCTCAGCAGCAAGCCAGTATGCTGATGCAGCTTTACCGTAAGAGTGGCGTTTGGCGAGTATCCAACGTCGCGCAAGGCTTTAATGGTGGACTTGCCGCCATCGTGCAGCATTTCGGTGGCGATGTAGAAGAGAGTAGCCCACAAGCAGCAGATACGACCGCCACGCCAATGCAAGCAAAACCGTCGCTCGAGAAGGTCATGCTAGACAAAGCACCAAAACTGGTCAATCTGGCCAAAAAAGCCACCATTTCGCTAGAAAAACGCCAATTGCAGCAATTAACCGCAAAGGTAGCGTTGGTGCTAGATGCTTCAGGCTCAATGAACAGGCAGTACAAAAAAGGCCGCGTGCAAGAAGTGGTCAATCGCATATTGCCATTGGCAGTGAGCTTCGATGACGACCAAGCGCTAGACTGTTGGGCTTTTGGTGAGCAGTGCTCTTATCTAGGTGAGGTCGGACTCAATAACTACGCTGATTTTATCGATACCGTACAGGGTGGCTGGCGTAAATGGCAGTTAGGCGCACGTACCAATAATGAAGCAGGAGTAATGAAAGCGG
This sequence comes from Psychrobacter sp. DM4, assembly GCF_051307035.1. Taxonomy (GTDB): domain Bacteria; phylum Pseudomonadota; class Gammaproteobacteria; order Pseudomonadales; family Moraxellaceae; genus Psychrobacter. The sequence continues at coordinate 2,398,303 of NZ_CP195536.1, read as the reverse complement.
TCACTGATTTTTATCAGAATGATGGACTCAATGTTCCCGTTTATATTTTATTCATCAGTGATGGCGGAGTGCGAGATACGCGTGGCATTACCAAGATCATGACCGAAGCCGCGAAACTACCGATATTTTGGCAATTCGTTGGTTTGGGTGGTCGTAGTTACGGCATCTTAAAAGACTTAGACGATATGACGGGACGACTAGTAGATAATTGCAGCTTTTTTGAACTAGACGATTTGGATGATGTTAGCGAAGAAGCTTTATATGAGAATATGCTAGAAGAGTTTCCAAGCTGGCTCAAAGAAGCACGTGAGATAGGGTTGATACAGAAATGAAAATAACTTCTTATCTTGATTAGTACAAAAAACCGTTACCGCATCTCGCCGTAGCGGTTTTTTCATAACTAAATCTTGCCATATTACTAGCCAAACCAACACAATCTCACCACCCATGACAGCACTTTTTTACAAAGGCATCTCTACAAACTGCTAAGATACAAGGATGTCGCCATGGTATCGATTTGCGCTGTATCGAGTGTGCTGTGAGCGATATAACAAGAACGATAAGGTTCGATACCTAGATATAGTTAAGTCATTCTTTCCTCTGTATTGGAGTAATCGCTATCATAAATATATATGTCGTCTTTTGGATTGCCCTGACGTTTTTTGCATTTTTGATTACTGTGAGTAATATCAACAGTTATAAGTCGATCCTTGCTAGAGACTCGCGCCCAAGAAGACCTGCTAAGGGTGATATTTTTGAGATTGAGACGAGTTTTTATAAAAAGGATGCGACGCTTCATGATGTGCTGTTTTTTCATGCGTCAGCATCGGGCGTTGCAGTCGTCTTATTGGTACTGATTATCAAGGGCGAAACCTTGTTTCCGGGTACAGTGACCTTTTTTGGCCCGCTATCTTCTCTGGCTATCTTTACCATTAGTATCGTGCTGCTATTATTAGCATTTTACTTTTTTACTATCTCTATTCTCAAGCTCGGTCATACGCTGTCTCGAGTACGCCGCGCTGACGGCAAAGAGATCAAATCGCTATATGCCATTGGCGGCGTTTTTGCTTACTTTTTCATTTTTGCGATATTGGCGCTTATCTTGGTGTAAGGGTTGCGGCACTCAGATAAAAAAACCGCTCGCAATATGAATTGTGAGCGGTTTTTTTATTAAGGATATAGACTTATTCAGGGTACAGCGGGTCGAGCATTTTTTTGGTGGCGATAGTACCCGTCACTGGCGTCTTGAATACTTCAGAATCGATCTTACCTGATTTGTTCCACTCGATTTGATTGGTTTCTAAATTGACTAGGTGGATGGAGTAATCTTTGCCAGGCGCTCTATTGATCATCGCACCCGCTAGCGGCGACGTAGAGGCCGCAGTAAGTTTTAGACCAAAAGACTGTTTGTTAGCAGCGCCCAAAACGACGAAGGCTTTATTCGCACCTTCAGTTTTGCGAATGGTATTCAAGCTAGCAGCGTCTAGGTTGAGCGGTGTATATGAGCCTGTTTTCATATTGATCGCGCTAATTTTTTTGGCATTTACTAGCGCAGTATATAGGTTTAGGTAGGCTTGGTTAGTGACGCCATCAAAGGTATTGCTAGAGCTGAGTACAGGATAATTGGTATTCAACACATCTTTGGCATCTTCAGTCGCCAAGATATCCATCTGTGACAGCTCTTTTTGTGTCAGTGCGCCGCAGACAAAAGGGGATGAGACGTTATTGACTACAACGCCTTTTTCCGTGAGTCTCTCCTTGAGCGTATTGGCAATGGCGACAGAAAGCGCGTCAGAATTTTGGTACATGATATCGTCTTTACCGACCTCAACTCGTAGTACACAACCGTCGCTGATAATACCCACAGATTGAGCCTTCAGGTTTTGCTGCGTCTTGTCATAAGCAGATCGCGCTTCTGGGTTTGTCGTCGTCGCACAGCCACTAAATACAGTAACGACAGCGAGTGCGACAGGTAGAGTAAGCACTTTGATAGAAGGGAGCGTAAACCGTGTGACCATAAATATCCTTATAAACAGTATAAAAGTTGAGAAACACAATCAAGGTCAACGATGGATAGCTGACCATAGAGAACAATAGTTCGATAACGGCGAATTATGCCTGAGTTTTTGGGATTCTCCTACTACTATTTATACAAAAAAAAATTATCTCAAGCGTCTGTTATTGTCTCTAAGGTGGTGTTAATACTGAAGATATAACATAAAGCTATAAAAATAATCTTGTGCTCATTTGTACTTTGTTGCATCCTTATTGGCTTACGTGGATTGCTAGGATATACGTTAATAGCGATCTATTTTCTACTGCCCAATGACATCTCTTATATGACTGAAAAAAAAGCCTTTTATCACCGCCCAAAGACCAATCAATCTAATAGTCCTACCGTGCGCTGGACTTTTTTGACGCTGGGCTGGGTGTTTTTTGTATTGGGAATCATTGGTGTATTATTGCCTGTCATGCCAACCGCGCCTTTTATATTGCTCGCTGCAGGGTGCTGGGCGCGTAGTTCACGACGCTTTCATTTTTGGCTGATCAATCACAAGTATTTTGGCAAATTTGTCCGCGACTGGGAGAATAACCATGCGGTGCCGCGATATGCCAAGTGGCTGGCGAGCATTATGATGGCGATATCAACGACGATGCTATTTTTTAACCTACCAGAGGATATGGTTTGGATCGCCTGGGTAGTCGCTGTGATCTGCATGGGCGTTGCTATCTATCTGTTTCGTCTGCCAGATGCCAAGTAGATTCATCGTCCAAGAAATCAAGCACTCAGTCCATGCTATCGGCTTAGTTACACAAAATACCAGATAAGGCTTGCACTGGTGTTGTAGGGGTCTTATAATACGCCCAAGCTTAAAAGCAGTTCTGCACCAAATCATTACCTCGTAGTATTAGTTATAATCCTTCGTTTTAATATTTATCGTACAGTAGCTATTTGCAAGCGTTACCGGTCACTTAGACCATTAATAAATTAAAAAGTAGGTTATTACTATGTCAGATACTCAAAAAGGTACAGTTAAGTGGTTCAACGAAGCTAAAGGCTTTGGTTTTATCGCTCCAGAAAACGGCGCAGACGTTTTTGCTCATTACAGCGAAATCACTGGTTCTGGTTTCAAAACTTTGGCTGAAGGTCAAGAAGTTGAGTTCACTGTAACTCAAGGTCAAAAAGGCCCACAAGCTCATAACATCGTTGCTGTTTAATCTCTGATTAAAGCACTATGTTAAAAAAGCGAACCTTCGGGTTCGCTTTTTTCGGTCTAAAATTTGAATCATTCACAGCAAGCTAACCCCAATATTGATAAGCCCGCCACCGAGTATCAGCCAAGCGAATATCATCGCACCTAGCAGTAACGGCTTGATACCTGCTTGTTTGATAGCGCTCAAATGCGTGGTCAGTCCCAGTGCAAACATCGACATTGTCAGTAGTAAGTCGTCTATGCGTACCATCGTACGCTCAAAACTGTCGGACATCGGCACCCAAGTATGCACTACGACAATAAGAATAAAGATGAATGCAAACCAAGGCACTTTGACTTGTTTGGCACGACCAATTAGCGTCTGCTTTTCGCCAGGTGTACTCTCGTCTTTAGTTAAAGAAAAGGACAGTATGAGTAAAAAAGGCGCGAGCATCATGACCCGTATCATCTTGGTCACGACTGCCGTATTACCGACATCATGACTGACAGCGTTGCCTGCGACGACGACTTGTGCGACTTCATGAACCGTAGAGCCTGTGTAGATACCGTATTGCTGAGCGTTGAGCCATGGGGCTAGCCAGCCTAAATGATACAAGAACGGATAGAGCAGCATGGCAATAGTGCCAAACACAACTACGGTAGCGACTGCAATAGTCACCTTGTGAGCGTCCGCTTTGATAACAGGTTCAGCCGCGATAACCGCAGCCGCGCCGCAAATGCTTGCGCCTGACCCAATGAGCATGGTCGTCTGCTTATCGACTTTGAGCCATCTCGTACCAAGCCAATAGGTCAATAAAAACGTCGATATCAGCACTAGTGCATCGCTGACAATGGCTGGCATGCCGACAGTAGCGACTTGCGTGAAGGTCAACTTAAAGCCATAAAACATAATGGCTAAGCGTAAAATTTCACCTTTGGAGAAATTCACACCATTGCTTAGTTTATCGGCAAAACGTGGATAAACTGTATTGCCAAGTAATATACCGGTTAAGATGGCAAGGGTTAAAGGTGACAGTCCAACCATAGCGCCATTCGTCCAGACATATAAGCGACTATCGAGCCATAGACAAAATAGGCTAGCTAATAGCACCGCAATCAGTCCCAATCCTTGAGGTTTACTTGGCACATAATTGACGATGGTCTGACTCATAGTACTCATAATTGACCTAGCCTACGGTTTACCTTAATTACTATTTACTTTGCTTACTATCGACCTTACTGATATGACCGTCAGCATGACGATTATCTGTACCTATACACGTTGATATTATAAGTAAAGTCTGTTTATAATAAAAACAGATTGATAAGATAGAACCTATCTTTTTTAGTGGTTAATAGTGTCGCTTGTATTTATAAAATTAAGAGTGATGAATAATATGAAGAAATCGGCGCAGACCTTACCAAAAATTACTCTGAAGCAATTAGCCGTGTTTGTTAGTATTTATCAGACAGGCAGCACGAGTCTTGCAAGCTTAGAGCTGCATTTATCGCAATCAGCGGTGAGTAGTACGCTTGGCACTTTGGAGACGCGTTTACAACTGCCGTTATTTGAGCGCGTAGGGCGTGGGCTCACCCCTCATGCCAATGCTCATCCTATCTATGTTCAAGCGCAAGCGCTGCTCGGGCAAGCATTGACACTAGAGCATTATCACAAGCACCAAGCGGGGCAAATACATATTGGTGCGAGTACCACTATCGGTAATTATGTATTGCCAGCTCTGCTTGCTCAGATGTATGAGACGCAACCAGAAGCTAATATCGAAACCTATATTGCCAATACACAAGAGGTCATCAGTGAGATTGAGCAGCTGAATATCGATATTGCGCTAGTTGAGGGTATGCCGCGCCCAACCGATAGCAAAGTGATTGAGCAGCGCGCTTGGCGCACCGATACGCTGATGATATTTGCCAAAGGTGACAGCAAATGGTTAGCGGACATGGATAAAGGGAGGGATAAAAGTTATACGCTCACCCTTGAGCAATTAGCCTCGCGGCCACTACTAGTGCGAGAGGCGGGGTCTGGTACGCGGCAAATTATCGACGAGCAGTTATTGCAACATCTGCCAAATGCTGAAGTGATTAAAGCGGTGAGTCAATCAGAGGCTATCAAAAATATGGTCAGTGCTGATATCGGATTGGGCTGTTTGTCACAGCACATTATCGAAAACGAGCTTACCACAGGGACGCTAGTACAAATCAAAGTTGCAGGTATCGATCTATCACGGACATGGTGGCTGGTGTGGCACAAGGTTCGTCATAAAAGTCCTATTTGGCAAACCTTTATCGACATCATTGATGAGTAGTGATTTTATTATGTTCCAAGCAAAAAACGCCGTATCACTTATGACACGGCGCTTTATATCTTTTTATAGCACTAAGTTTAAACCGTTCATAAAACTAAGTCTAAACCTGTTATTTAGAAACAGGTTTGTCCAGCCTAACGACAAAGCTATCGCAAGGTACGTTTGGCAAGATATTGTCGGCAGTCGCGCCACTAATCCAAGCGGCAATACCTGTGCGTCTATGACGACCGATGACCAATAGATCGACATCGTTTTTGTGACAATAACTGACGATACCCTCGCTACTAGAGATGGCGGTGGTCACCTGAGAGGTTGTGGCATCTAACTGGTTGCGCTCTAAGAACTGCGCCAGTTTTGCGCGCGCTTCTTGGCAACGTTCATCATCGATCTCATCATAAAGACTAGAGGCGGGAACGAGCTCGTAGCCAAACCCGACCATCGTGTCTTTGACGATATGGAGTACCGAGAGCTTGGAGCCTGGGCGATTATCAACGATGCGTTTGGCCTTTTGCGCGACGATATCGGCATCAGAGAGCAGGTCGGTGACCAATAAAATATGTTCGTAACTCATGACGTTTTCCTCATAGCAGATAGTAATAACTATAGCACTACTATAGGGCGCTGTTAAGTAGAGCTTGTTTATATTGGCTAAGTTTCACATCTACTTGAAGTCACCGATAATCGTATAACGATTATGGTACTGATTGATCAAGCTTGACGACTAGGCTATCACAAGGCGTGTTTGGCAAGATATTATCGGCAGTAGCACCTACTAGCCAAGCTGCGATACCGCGCCGCTCGTGACGCCCAATAACCAATAGATCAACGTCTTTTTCGTGGCAATAACTGACGATACCTTTGTCGTTAGAGATAGCGGCGGTCACCTCGGAGTTGACTGCCTCTAAGGTATTGCGTTCAATAAACTGTGCTAGCTTGGCTCGCGCCGCTTGCCAGTGCGCGCCGTCTTTATCTCCTGATAATTCAGAGGCTGGAACGAGCTCGTAACCGAAGCGCACCATATCATCTTCGACGATATGCAGCACAGATAGTTTAGCATCAGGTGAGCCTGCAATAATGCGCTTGGCTCGCTCGGCGACAATATCGGCGTCCGGTAATAAATCGGTAACCAGTAAAACATGCTGATAGCTCATAATATGCTCCTCACTATTTATCAAATGGCTACCTTGATAGTAACAGTACCACTAACCTTTGTTAAGAATTAGGTCCATAATTTGATTAGGGTTATACAAGTTACTGTGTTTTTACTCTTTTAAACGGTAAAAAGGGGTCTTGAATATAACAATGGAGAGCTATGTACTGACTTGACTTATCACAGCGCCAGCCCCATCTAACAGCGACAACATTTATAAATATAGTTTACTAATAAAAGCACTGTAGCGATAAATAACAAGGATAATTATGAGCGACACAATGACAGATATGGCCGATACGACTACCCGTACAGCAACGGACAATGCCTCAGATATCGACTTAACGTTGCACCCAGCATTTGAACTGATTGAGCATCGTCATATTGAAGCGCTCTCGATAGACGTTCTAATAAGCCAGCATGTCAAGACAGGCGCTATGCACTATCATTTGGCACATCCCAGTGACGAGAATGCATTTTTGGTTGGTTTTCGTACTCAGCCAATGGACTCAAAGGGCGAGGCGCATATCTTAGAGCACGTGGCGCTATGTGGCTCCAAGAAGTTCCCCGTACGTGATCCGTTCTTTTCGATGATTAAGCGCTCACTTAATACCTTTATGAATGCCATGACCGCCGCCGATTGGACAGCGTATCCCTATGCCACGCAAAACAAAAACGACTACTTTAACTTGCTTGATGTCTACCTTGATGCCGCGTTTTTCCCTAATATTCATCCGCTTGATTTTGCCCAAGAAGGCATTCGTGTTGAGCTAGACGAAGACGACAAGCCGCAGTTTAAGGGTATTGTTTTTAATGAGATGAAAGGGGCGATGAGCGGTGAGATCGATCAGCTCTATCATACGGTCGCGCATCACCTGTTCCCAACGACCACTTATCATTACAACTCAGGCGGTGATCCTGCGGACATTCCTGATCTGACTCATACAGAGCTCGTTGAATTTCATAAGAGCCATTATCATCCGTCAAACAGTGTGATTATGAGCTTTGGTAATATTCCCGTGGCTCAAACGCAAACGAAGATACACAAAGATGCCTTAACTGAGTTTGAGACAGGTCAAAAGCACGTGTCTCGTCCAGAAGTCCGTCTAGCAGCGCCGATTAGCGCGACCGATACGTATACCGCTGACGAAGCAGGACCTGATCAGACTCATCATGTCGTAGCGTGGTTGCTACCGTCTATCACTGATCCCAAGCAGCGCCTAGCACTGCGTCTATTAGAAGGCGTGTTGATTGAGCATGCAGGATCACCACTGCGCGCCTATTTGGACAGTCATGCGCTGGGCAAAGCGCCAAGTCCGCTGTTAGGACTCGATGATAGCCATTATGAAATGGTCTTTTATACGGGTCTTCGCGGTTCTGAGCCTGAACACGCTGAGGCAGTTGAGCAAGGTATTATCGACTTATTGACCGATGTGGCAAGCAAACCTGTCGACGATGAAACCATCGAAACTATCTTGCATCAGATCGAGATCGATCAGCGTCATATCGGCGGCGATAGCATGCCTTATGGTTTAAACTTGCTATTAGAAGGCTTTAGCACCGCCATTCATGACGGCAATCCCATCGATGTATGGGAGGTCGATGAGCACTTGGCATGGCTGCGCGAGCAAACTCAAGATGAAGCATGGTTACCTAACTTAATTAAGACTCATCTGCTCGACAACCCGCACCGCGTCCGTGTGACCATGACGCCTGATAGTGAGAAGTCAGCGCGTCTGGTTGCTGCTGAGCAAGTACGCCTCGATACTATTGCGATGGATTTAAGCAATGATGACAAAGCTATCCTAAAAAGCCAAGCGCTTGATCTAGCTGCTCGTCAAGCCGCACCAGATGACGTAAGTTTATTGCCTAAAGTTGGTCTAGAGGACGTACCTACCGATATCAGCTTAAAAGAAGGCAAGCAAAAACAGGTCATGCTAAGCGGACAGGAGAGTACGCTGTTTGAATACGAAGCGGGCACCAATGGCTTGTATTATTATCAAGTCGTTGTACCACTCACAGATGCGATTAATAAAGTCAATGCCGACTTTGCAGATACACAGCTACCTGCCAATGATGTCATCAATCATCCGCTATTGCCTATTTATTTAAGTTTACTATCAGAGCTAGGTACGGATACAGCGGACGCTTATGAGATGCAAGCAAAACAAGCAGCGCACTCATCGGGTGTCACTGCCCGTATTAGTCAGCGTACTAGTATTGATGATAGCCAGACGATTAGTAGCTTCTTTGTGGTTGCCACGCGCGCGCTCAACCGTAAACCTGAGGCGATCGATCTGCTCAAAGAAGTTATGGAACATAGTGTCTTTAGTGAGCACGACCGTATAAAAGAGATTTTACAGCAGCGCGCTGCCAGTTGGCAGTCGCGCCTAGCGAGTGCTGGGCACGCTTATGCTTTGCAAACGGCCAGTCGCGGTATGAGCCGTCAAGCGCAGCTTGAGTATGTACGTAGCGGCTTGCCAGCGCTCAACGCCCTCAAAGACTTTTTGGGTCATGCAAGCGACGATGATACGCAGTGGGATCAACTGGCTATAGCCTTAATGGACTTACATCAGCGTCTCATCAGTCTGCCTAAGCATGCGATTATCGTATGTGAAGCCGAGCAAACCGAGCGTTTGAGTCAGCTCATTGTCGATAGTTGGCAGGACAACGAGGCATCTACTATAAAACCTGCGCTAACGGATGCTAATATTCCAAGCGAATTTACAGCTTTGACGCTAGATCCTACGCTTAACGGCGAAACTGATGCAGCGCATAGGCTTGAGCATAATCCTATCGTTGAGGATATCGCTTGGCTCGTATCTACCAACGTCTATCATAACGCTAGCGCCTATACCGTACCTGCGGCTGATCACCCAGATACGGTGGCTCTTATGGTATTAGCGCCTTATCTACGCAATGGCTACTTGCATAGCGCGATTCGTGAGCGTGGCGGTGCTTATGGCGGCGGGGCAGGCTATGATGCCAATGCCTGCGCCTTTAAATTCTTTAGCTACCGTGATCCGCATTGCATTGAAACCTTTGCTCATTTTGAGGCTAGTATCGAGTGGTTAATTAATGAGCCGCAGACGGATGAGCAGTTAGAGGAGGCGATACTTGGGATCATCTCTGGTATGGACAAACCAGGATCTCCTGCTGGCGAGGCGATCAAAGCCTGCTTCACAGAGCTCCATCATCGTGATATTGAGTGGCAACGCAAAACGCGCGCCGCGATACTAGCGGTCACTACTCAAGATCTGCAGCGCGTTGCCAAGCAGTACTTGCAAGGCCAAGACCATGTCCGCTCAGTGCTTGCGCCATTTGACAAAGAAGAAGATATAAAAGCACTAGGCTTTGAGATACGCAAAATAAAGGGTTAAGAGAGTAGCTTAGTAATAGACGTAAAAAACCCGCCATTCTCATCAGAATGGCGGGTTTTTAATTCACATTGAGTCGCGTAACGGTTATGAGTAACGAGGAGGATTAATAACGTTTGATACTCTTATCTTTACCGACGTACTCCTGATGAATAGGAAATTGTTTGACGTTATCGAACTGCTTGCGATCGGCAAAATAGTGGGTCAAAGTGCGGCGTACCGCCTCAAAAGCAATATTGTCCCAAGGAATATCTTCTTCACTAAATAACGCTGAATCAAGGCTTTCTGAGCCAATACCATAAGCACCGTCTTTTAGATCCGCCAGATAAATCACATATATCTGCCCAATGTCAGGGATGTCATACAGGCAGTACAATTGGGGGTTGATAACGACTGCTTCTGCCTCCTCGAAGCTTTCACGTGCCGCGCCGTCAGCGATGGTTTCACCATTCTCCATAAACCCTGCTGGTATTGTCCACAGACCGTATTGCGGTTCAATCGCTCGGCGACACAGTAACACTCTGCCTTCATGAATAACCAGCGAGCCGCAGATAACTTTTGGGTTTTCGTAATGAATGTAGTGACAATTAGGGCATACCAAGCGCGGCATGTTATCCGTGGTAGGTATTTTGCGCTCAGCTTCGTGGCCGCATTGAAGACAAAATTGCATGTTTACAGCCTTTTAATTGAAATAAAAGAGGAGATATCTTTGGTCTATATTTCATAAATACAGAGACGTCAATGAGTATGGTTTCTAGCATTAAGATAGCACAAATTTGTATTCAACTGAGTGACGATAACAGGAACACATCATTTATTATCTGTGCTCAAATGGTTATCCATAGCGCCAGCTTAATCAAGGCTCGATACTATTTATAGGACGCTTACTTACTTAAAGAGTGAGTTATAAGCAGTCACATAAAGAGCATGCAGCAAGTATCAAAGTCAGCTAGTCTATATTGAAGGAGCATCATTTCAATACCGAATAAAGACATAAATGCTAAGCCTGTAAAGGTAATGGTGACATGACCGCCAACGATGTTCTTAGGCTGAGCCAAAGGGCTCTTTGGGTAACAAAAGATGAGTAAGCAGCTGGCACCAAAAGATCCCAAAATCATAGCAACGTTTTGCCAATTGCCTATTAGCGCGAGTGCTGCGGTAGCAAGCGTACCTCCAAGCCATGCGAGAACTATAATAAATAATGGTAATCTTTGAGGGCAGTCATCGTGTTTGCTTTGCATTTTACTCAATGAGAAAACCTTGTTCACACAGGTATCCTAAATCATATAACAATAACTCTCTAAATGTCAGAGCGGAGCTACTCTACTACGCGTGGACATTCTATACCTCACTGTTAGATGCTCTTAATTCTTGTCAATAATAGCGTTACAACATTTAATATTTATCTTTAACCTATAGGGCTATTAAAATGACCGTACCGCAGCCGCTTATCCTCCCTGATGACTTGTCAGTGGCATTGCCCGCTTATATTCATCAGCCAGTGCTCAGGCAACTGGCTGAGCGTATGCAATACGAGATGCTAGCGCAGACTTTGCACGGTGATGCTGAGCACTATTCTCAAAGCGCACGTATTTTAGAGCGTCTATACCAGACGCCCATTGCTGATGCCTCGGTATTGGTCGCGATTACTAATGAGGCACGCCCTAAGCTATTGTTGACACGGCGCGCAGCGCACATGAATAGTCATGCAGGAGAGGTGTCTTGCGCAGGCGGTAAGCACGAGCGTTATGATGGAAACAATGTGATAACGGCGCTGCGTGAAGCGTGTGAAGAGACGGCGCTACCCCCGAACAAAGTGCAGTTGCTGGGTCAACTACCTATCCAAACCTCAAAGAGCGGCATGAGCGTGCGGCCTATCGTCGCTCTGATTGAGCCTAACCTGCAACTAGTGCCTGAGATTGGAGAAATTGCGCGTATCTTTTGGGCAGACTTTGAGCGCTTGATTACTCAGCCTACTGTTGAGTATGCAATCGAGTATACGATGCTCGAGCAGACCGCTACCATCGTGACGCCTAGCTGGGAGATTGAAGGTGAAACCGTTTGGGGTTTGACAGGAAAGGTATTGGCAAGTTTACTTGAGACAGGTTTTGATAGACAGCTTGATTGGTATTACCGTATGCAAGATTCAGGGACAGATATCGATCGTTAAACCCCTTAGCTAATTACTTATAATAATTGTCGTTCTTTTTGAGCCACCAGTTCATATTATCCTGACGTTTGGCACGAAACGCTTCAAGCTTACGCGCAGCAGTACTATTGTGCTGGCGTGCGGTATCTAATGCAAATAAAATAGGCACAGAAGACAGCACTCCAAAGCGAATTTTTGATTTGGGTAAATCCAAGCCATCACCGATATCGTCACCGACTAAAGTACGCGTGACACTAGCATTAACCATCTCCACAAAGCGCCCACGGCGATTATCCTCACCCATAAGCTGACGTGGCAAGTCGTGCAATGCTTTTGCTAAAGGCTGTCCCATTTTAAAATCAAGCTGCTGAATAGACAGATAAGTATAGAGCCACTCCCAGCAAGCCGCCTCATCTTTTGGCAGACGCTCCAAATCTACACCCATCCAATAACTGGCAAGATTCCATAGGTGCAAGATACCCTCGGCCTCCTCGGTACTCATACGTGCACCTAGCAATCGCAGACCACGCATAATCAGTAGAGAAAATTGCAAATGCGTGGCAATCATATCGGTCTGATTGATCGGAATACCCCAATAGTCGCTATTCCAACTACCGTCCGAATTATGATGCTGATCTCTGTATGCGATGACATCATCTGAGAGCTTAAGCTTCCCCTTGAGCAAACTTTGACGTACCAAAGTATGTACTTGGCGTACCTTGATCGACTGTCGCCAGCCCTCTGAGCCAACAGCGAGTACGCGGTCGACATCGCTTGATAGCTGCGGATGTTCTGAAACAGCAAGTATATAAGCATAAGTACGCATCAAGCGCGGTAGCGCATCATGCATCAGCGCGCCAGTCTGTAAGAGCGGTAACGAGAGAGCAGGGATGCTATAGCCCGCCATTAGTGCCACGTTGCGCAGTAGCCAAATGAGCATCAGAGGATAACGCCGATAAGCGATAGCGCCAACCTCAGCAAGCTTCGGATCGAACCACGAAGGCTGCGCGCTAAACTGCCCGGTCAAAGCGATAAAGGATTGATGATTGGACGTATCCGTATCGAGTACAAAATCGTCTATGATAGACTGCTCTAGTGGTTTAGCGAAACGTATGTCATCAGTTGCTAAGCTATCAGCAATAGGATCGCCAATATCGTAACCTGCGACGATCTCATCAAGTAGAGTTTGCGAGATAACGAAGTCTTTGGGCAACAAATAGCGTCTGATGCGGCGCAATACTTGCAAATCACTATGATCATCGATAGACGTCGTCCGTCCATGACGCTGATAGTTTGAGTCAGAAGAACGAGACCTCATAGAAGGCTCATAAGAGGACTTATTGTGGTCTTGAGAAGTCGTATTTAAAGTCATAATAGTAATGTACCATTATGCATAAATTTAAACGTAACCATATGTCATAAATTGGTAGCGTACGATGAGTCTTGTGTTGGCCTTTAGACTCATCATACGTGGGCAAATTAGTGACGGGTGAGATCGACTGAGGTGTTACTGATCTCTTCTTTTAGCGTATGCTTGAGCATAAGGTAGCCTGCAATACCTGAGACAATCGAGCCCATGATGATACCTAAGCGCTCATCGAACATTGGCGTACCGCCGCCAAATGCCAGACCACCGATAAATAAACTCATGGTAAAACCGACACCGCACAGTAATGCAGCGCCATATATTTGCTTGAAATTCATCGCCTTTGGCATCGTTGATAGACCGAGCTTAAAGATGAGCCAGCACATCGCCATAACGCCTATTTGCTTACCGATGAATAAGCCTGCTGCGATACCTAGCGGAACCGAATGAAAAAGCTCATTGAAACCTGCGCCCTTGAGAGAGATACCTGAGTTGGCAAAAGCGAATAGAGGCAAAATAGCAAAGGCGACAGTATTATGCAGATCATGCTCAAGCTCCTCTAGTGGCGAGTGCTCAGGATCGGTACGATCGAACATGGGGATAAATAGTGCTAAAACGACCCCTGCCAAAGTCGCATGAACGCCTGATTTGAGTACCGCAATCCACATGATAATACCGAAGAAGATGTAAGGTGTGATATTCGTCACGTTACGGCGATTGAGGATATACAAAAATGGCAAACAGGCACCAGCAACAGCCAAAGAGAACAAAGATAAATCGCTAGTATAAAATAGCGCAATAATTAAAATGGCACCAATATCATCAAAAATGGCAATAGATACCAAAAATATCTTCAACGAATTGGGCACGCGATTACCCAGCAAGCTTAGTATACCTAAGGCAAAAGCTATGTCAGTGGCAGCAGGAATCGCCCAGCCTTTTAGGTATTCAGGCTCATGGTAATTAAAAAGTATATACACAATGGCAGGCGCGACCATACCACCGACTGCGGCGCCTGCAGGCAAGATGATTTGTTTGAGGTTAGATAACTCACCAACGAGCACCTCGCGCTTGAGCTCAAGTCCTACCAAAAAAAAGAATACCGCCATCAGACCATCATTGATCCAGTGACGGGCGTCCTTTGCAATCTCAAAATCACCGAACTGAATAGCAACGGGCGCATGAATAAAACCGTTGTACCATTCGCTCAGTGGGGTATTGGCAATAATCATTGCAGCAACGGCAGCTAAGGCTAAGATAATGCCGCCTGCCGCCTCAAATTCAAAAAATGCCTTGATCCGTCGTATTGCCATAAAATCCTCATCCACAAAATATACACTAAACTTAAATGGCGACCTTTATACCATCTTATCCAACTATATTTATCAAACCATTCGTATCAAAAATGATATCGAGCAGTTTATAGCAGTTGCTCATTCGAGCTTTAATATCTTTATTGGTGTTTTCTTTTATAATAGTGTGCTGTTTTTTACTATCTCAAATCTTCAAAGTCTTTATCATAGAATATAAAACAGTGACATGATAGTGTACGCTAACTATTGAATGCCAGTCATAACAAATTTAACAGACTTTGTTCAATTTCACCATTTCTAAAGCGTTACTAGCTGCGCCTCTAATGGCATGATTAAGGCAAGTTGTATGGATATATCGCTATCTTTGGATGTGATTTTGATGCTAACGGCAGTCGCTGCATTGGCAGGATTTATCGATGCTATCGCGGGCGGCGGTGGCCTGCTGACCATACCTGCGATGCTACTTGCCAATATACCGCCCATATTGACGCTAGGCACCAATAAGTTGCAAGCGGCTTCAGGGGCGCTCGCCGCGTCTATTACTATGATAAAAAAGGGCGTTGTAAAACCCGCTCGTATCAAAGCGGCGATTTTTGCTGCGTTTATCGGCTCGGTTATAGGGACGATTGCGGTACAGTTGTCGCCGCCAGATTTGCTTGAAACCCTTATTCCTTTTTTGATTGCTGCTATTGGTATCTATACCTTGTTTGCGCCAAACCTAGGTGAGGTAGAAGCGACGCCGCGTATCTCAGAAGGTAAATGGCAAAAGGTAGTTGCGCCGCTAATTGGGTTCTATGATGGTTATATTGGACCTGGTACAGGCATGTTTTTTGCACTAGGTAATGTCGCGCTGCGTGGCCGGCAAATCATCGAGGCAACGGGCGCGGCAAAGGTACTAAATTTATCAACCAATATAGGGTCGCTTATATTTTTTATATTGGGCGGCAATGTGCTATGGAAAGTAGGGCTGGCAATGATGGTCGGACAGATTATCGGTGCCTACTTTGGCTCGCACATGGTGGTGAAAGGCGGTAGCAAGCTCATTCGTCCAGTAATCGTCTTGGTCTGTTTGGCGATGGTGACCAAGTATGTCTTTGGCTAATCTCCACTATGCTTTATCTTATTAAAAGATTAAACCTAAAAAACCTCAATCAGTATGATTGAGGTTTTTTATTTCGGTAAATCAACAGGACTGATTAGCGTCGTCGATCGATATCATCGTAATCGCTACCCATCATGCCATCGCTAAACACTTTAGAGAACTCGCGCTCGTTCTCTTCATCGATATGACCATCAAAGACATCTTTGGCGCCAGCATGAGGGTCATTATAAATAGCAACATTCATCTTGTTTTCAGACTTAGCGACGATACTAGTCACCGCCGCATCACCGCCGACGTTCACCGCCGTACGTAACATATCTAAAATACGATCAACACCCAAGATTAGACCGATACCTTCGATAGGTAGGCCAACTTGTGAGAACACCATAGAGAGCATGATGAGTCCTACGCCGGGTACACCAGCAGTACCGATAGAGGCAAGTACTGACATCAAAATAACGGTCAAATATTCAGTCACACCTAGATCAATGCCATAGACGTTAGCGATAAAAATAGTCGCCGTCCCCTGCATGATAGCCGTACCATCCATGTTGATCGTGGCACCAAAGGGTACAGTGAACGACGCCACCGAATTATCAACACCCATGCGCTTGGTTACCGTACGCAAGGTGATCGGAATCGTTGCATTTGAGCTTGAAGTACTAAAAGCAAAGATCTGTACTTCACGCATTTTTGACAAAAAGGTCTTGATAGATAACCCTGAGAATAGCTTGGGCACGATCATCTCTTGCTCAATTAAGCCCTGACGTTTTAATCATTGCCGCTTTAAGCATTGTCGCTTTCATCACGGCGTAGCCCATCTTTCCAAGCGTCAGAATCTGTTGCTTGCTTGTCTATAGCATTGTGGTTATCAGTAGCATTACGAGTATCAGTAGCATCGGTATCGTTGCGACTATGATTGCTATTCATACGAGCACTTAATATAGATTCAGCGTCACGATGACGATGAGTCAGGGCTTCTTTATTAGGACTTACGTCGCTAAAATTCGTCTGCGCTTGACTTTCCTCTATTGAATCCTTCTCACGGGCCATCTCTACATCGCCGTCACTCTCGTAACCGTGGTTGGGGTTGGCATCGCCCGTTGGTTCATTAGTGTGTGTTGAAGATTCAGTGCTATCACTACGGTCTGTAGCCGTAGGATCAGTCGCTAACTCCTGAGTCTCAGCTGCAGTTGCCAGATGCTCGGAGTGCTCTTTAGTACTGTCATCGACGCTGTGAGCAGCTTGTGCCTCACTCTTGAGCTGCGCATAATCTGTCAGCTGATGAACCGCATTTTCAAGCGTATGCGGATTGTAGCGCTCTTGCGCTTCTAAAAGATGCTCATCGAATACATCCGTCAATAACGAATCAAAACGTAGACCATTATAATTGATTAATTGCTCAGCCTCATCTTCGGTAATCTCTCCACTTTGGCTGGCCTGAACCACATGATCCTCAAAGGTTAAGCCCTCAAAGCTGCCTTTGTGCTCCGCCTTTTTAAACTTTTGCCATAGTGGTTCTATGGATAATAGCGTCTGATAGGCGTTCTCCATGCGACCGTTAACATCGTCAGATTCGGTATTGTAATACACCATCGTTTTTAGGTAATCTCGGAATGGATTGGCTTCAAAATCATCCATAAAGGTATCGCCAAGCTTGGCTTTGAGCTCGTCACTTGGTGGCGTAAAGATGCGTCCACTAGGAAAGGTGACAAAGCCGACAAGTGCTGCTGCCATGCGATTAGGGAAGTTCTCAAAGAAGGATTCAAAGGCTTCTTGAATGGTGTATAAGCTGTTTTGCAACGCCACTTCAGCGTGCAAACGCTCAGCTTCAGACTTACTACCATGCTCATAAAATTGCAAAATAGCTGTTGCAATAAATAGATGAGCATGAATATCTGCTAAGCGCCCTGAGAGCATCTCTTTACGCTTTAGATCCCCTGCTAGTAGACCAAGTGCCATATCAGCAGTTAAAGCAAAACTAGCACTTAAGCGGTTGATATGCTTGTAATAGGGACGAGTAAATTTGTCAGCGAAGCTTGGCGCTTTGCTGCTACCACCGATATAACCTGCGACAAACGCTCTAGCGCCGCGATTAAAGGTATAGCCTAAATGCTTGAAGAATAAACCGTCAAATTCTTTGAGCGCGCTTTGCTTATCTTCGCTTTGTAAAAGTTGTAACTCGTCGAAGAGATATGGGTGACAGCGCATCGCCCCTTGACCAAATATCATGAGGGATCGGGTTAGAATATTGGCACCCTCAACCGTAATAGAAACAGGAATGGCCTGATAAGGAATGGCTAAGAAGTTACGTGGACCCATTTGAATAGCGCGGCCACCGACTACGTCCATACCGTCATTGACGACGCTGCGCATGGTTTCGGTCGCATAGTATTTGGCCATAGCAGTCATAACCGAAGGCGTACCGCCTTGATTCAGACCACAAGTCACTAGATGACGAAAGGCCTCTAACATATAAGTTTGGCTGGCAATACGGCTGGTAGCGTCTTGTACCCCTTCAAACTTACCCACTGAGATTTTAAACTGCTCACGCACTTTTGCAAATGCGCCAACAGACAAATAGCTCATCTCGCTCGCTGATGTGGATAGTGCAGGCAGTGAGATACCACGTCCAACCCCCAGGCATTCCATGAGCATACGCCAGCCACGACCTGCGTTCTCGACGCCACCGATGATGTATTCCAAAGGAATAAATACGTCTTTGCCATCGACCGTACCATTCATGAAGGGCGAGCCACCAGGATAATGGCGTGGTCCTATGACGACGCCTTCATGATCGGCAGGCACGAGCGCACAAGTAATACCATAGTCAGTCTTGTCAGGATCGCCAAGTAGTGCTTCTGGATCGTGCATTTTAAACGCCAGACCGACAACCGTTGCAATAGGAGCCAAGGTAATCCAGCGTTTGGAGAAGTTCATACGTAGGCCGAGTACCTGCTTGCCATCATGAGTACCGTAGCAGACTACCCCTGTGTCAGGAATGGCGCCTGCATCAGAGCCTGCCTCAGGACCTGTGAGTCCAAAGCAAGGAATCTCCTGGCCTTTGGCAAGACCGGGTAACCAGCGCTGTTTTTGTGCGTCGGTACCGTAATGCATGAGTAGCTCACCAGGACCCAAGGAGTTTGGCACCATGCAGCTGACCGCAGCAGTAGGGGAGCGCGAGGCAATTTTACTCATGACGCGGCTTTGAGCGTAGGACGTAAAATCTAATCCGCCGTATTCTTCAGGAATAATAAGTCCCAAAAAGCCGTTATCTTTGATGAATTGCCACGCTTGCGGTGGCAAGTCTTTGTACTCTGTCGTGATTTGCCACTCATCGAGCATCGAGCACAAAGTCTCAACTTCGTTATCAATAAAGCTCTGTTCTCTATCAGACAACTTGGGATAAGGATATTGTGCAAAGCTCTCCCAGTTCGGCGCGCCCATAAACAGCTCTTTTTCCCACCAACTAGTACCTGCATCGAGCGCTTCACGTTCAGTGTCACTCATACTTGGCATCGCACCTGCTAGCGTCTTGTAGACAGGCTTGGTAATCAAGGCTTGGCGAAGAGGCGCGATCAAAAGTACGAGACACAAAAGTGCCAAAGGCGCACCCAGTATCAATGACCAAGGACTAATAAAAGCGGTAACGACGACAGTGACGATAGCGACGACGCTGCCAGTCACTCGAGACAAAGATAGTAAGAAGATAGCCAGAATCATGGCTAGCTGAATAAGTACTGCTAGAACGAATAAGCCAATCGCCATGACTGTCTCCTTTTTAATATTAAGTATTAAGCCTAATTGAGAGTATAAGTAGTAAAAACATGCTCATCTACGACATTAGATAAGCGCTAATATCGTCTACAAATGACTTACACAAAGTTGTCTACTACTATGAAAGCGTTCTTAACAACTATCAATAGATAAAGTGCAAGAATATGTAGCGATAAGAATGAATAAGACGCATGCCTTGTCTTACAGACTAGTATAGTAGCTCGCTGATGACTATCTATTAGCATAAAAATATACAAGAAAATCCTAATTAAAGGGTGTCAAGCTGCTCTCAGCGTAAGATAATGTCTCGTTGCGACCAACGATAATATGATCTATTAGAGATAAATCTAATAGATCGCAGGCTTTTTTGAGCTCATGAGTCAATGTATTGTCAGCGCTTGATGGTTTGGCATCCGTATGCGGATGATTGTGAGCGATGATAAGCTGACTTGCTGCATGACTCAGAGCATGACGCAGCACATGCTTGATACAAACTGAGCAAGACGAGATGCCGCCTGTGAACAGTATCTCAAAGTTAAGTAAGTTAAGCGCGTTATCTAAGCACAGTACGGCGAAAACTTCACGATGCTCACCGCGCAGTTGGGTACTGATATAGTCCTTGACCACTTGTGAGCGTCCGAGCGCTTGGCCTGTCTTGAGCTTACTGTCCAGATAACGGGTGCCCATTTCGAGGGAGGCTAATATCTGCGCGTATTTGGCAGGTCCGATACCGTGGCAGGCGAGTACCCTATCTTTGGGCGCGGCCAGTAGCTCAGCTAAACTGCCAAAATGATCAATCAAATGGCGTGCCAGCTCGATAGCAGACTGCGACTGCGTACCCGTACGCAAAAATATGGCTAAAACTTCAGCGTCTGATAGATGTGCGGCGCCAAATTTTAATAGTTTTTCACGCGGTCTATCATCTTCATGCCAGTCTTTAATCGCCATTATGTTTCCTTGTAAGTTCTTCTTCTGAATGAAGGCCTACGACTCTTAATACGCAAAACCTTATCTAATTTATCGCATAATTGTTACTATATGTGCAATTTTAATCCTTTATCTAATTGATGACCTGCTTATGTCAAATATCGTACTCGCAATTACTGGCGGTATCGCTGCTTATAAATCTGCCTTTTTTGCCCGTTTATTAATCAAAGCTGGGTTTGATGTGCGCGTCATTATGACAACGGGCGCGCAAGCCTTTATCACGCCGTTGACCTTGCAAGCTTTGACAGGTAACGAGGTACATACCTCATTGCTCGATGAAAAAGCTGAGGCGGGCATGGGTCATATTGAACTGGCCAGATGGGCGGATCTCGTCGTCATCGCTCCAGCGTCTGCCAATACGCTAGCTCGTCTGGCGATGGGGATGGCAGATGATCTGCTCACAACGGTATGTCTAGCGACGACCGCGCCTGTCATCATAGCGCCTGCGATGAATCAGCAAATGTGGGCGCATCCTGCGGTCAGTCTCAATATACAGACCCTACGCGATATGAATTATCATATCATCACTCCTGCAAGCGGTGAGCAAGCTTGCGGGGATGTTGGCGCTGGACGTTTGCCTGAGCCTGAGCAATTACTTAATGAGGTGCTGCTGTTTAACGCGCAAAGACATATACCGCAATTGCTCACGGGTAAGCGCGTGGTCATCACCGCAGGACCGACGGTCGAGGCGATAGATCCAGTACGGTATTTATCCAATCATTCATCAGGTAAGATGGGATTTGCTTTAGCGCAAGCGTGTCAGTACGCTGGCGCTGAGGTCATTCTAATCGCAGGTGGTAAAGTGGCGCTACCGACGCCGCTTGGGGTCACACGTATTGATGTGCTGTCTGCAAAAGATATGCTTATTGCCGCGCAGCAGTGTGTTGAAGGGACGCACAGTGCTATTGTGGCCATAGATAAGACGCCAAATTCAGACCATCAATCCTATGCCGCGCACGCTCATCTTCACGAACACGAACATGAGCATGGCGACTGTGATGATGTACAAACGGATGATAATACGTCCGAAAAACATGATACGCGTGTGGCAGATATTTTTATCGCTACTGCCGCTGTCGCCGACTACCGTACTGAAGAAGCAGCTCCGCAAAAAATCAAAAAAACCCAAGAGGCTATGAGCTTAAGCCTCGTCAAAAACCCTGATATTTTAGCGACTATCTCTCTTGCTCATCCTGAACTATTCGTTGTGGGCTTCGCCGCTGAGACACAAGATGTTGAGCACTACGCGCGCGGCAAGCTGGTCGCAAAAGATTTGGATATCATCGCGTGTAATGATGTCTCACGTTCAGACATTGGCTTTGCTAGCGACGACAATGCCATGCAAGTATTTTTTGCAAAAGACTATGAGCGCGAGGCGATAAGCTTAGACAAGGCCAGTAAAGATGATATTGCTAAGCAGCTAGCTACTATTATCGGTGAGACTATCGGGCAGCGCCGGCATGGCTAGTAGTGCTTTCGCTGCCAGCGTTTTCGCTACAGATTTTCACCTATAGCATTACGATAAACGCGGTAAATAATGACAGCACTTAGACGGTATTGCCAAATTCAATATGTATATCAAGAGTACTTATACTTAACGATTAAATAGGTTCAACAGAATAGTCGCTACTATACTTATGACAATCATAGAGACAATCGGGAAGTACACGCGGGTATTGCCTGAGGTGTGTTTGATATCTCCTGGCATATTACCAATCCAAGAAAATACATTTGGAAATAGCAGCCAAATGATACCGATAACAACAAACGCAATACCTACAACAATCAATATTTTCGCCATAAAATTTATACCTTGTTCTTACGCCTCATTGCATTGAGTAGCTTTATCAAAATAAATCTGCTGTGCTACGCGAAAGGTATTGCAATGCGCCTCGACCACATCCTCAATATCCTCTGAATAACCGCCGCCCATGACGATAGCCACTGGAATACTCGCAGCTTTTGCTTGATGCAAGACATACTCGTCGCGTGCTTTGCAACCCGCTTGAGTCAACCCAAGCTTACCGAGTTTGTCCGTTGCCAATACATCTACCGCTGACTGATAAAAGATCATATCGGGTGCAACATCACGGATTAGACGCGGTAGAGTATCGTGCAACACCTGTAAATATTCCTCGTCACCCGTATCGTTGGCAAATTCGATATCTAGATCAGAGGTCTCTTTACGAAATGGATAGTTCTTGGCACCATGCATACTAAAGACAAAAACGCGCGGCTCATTTATCATGATACTGGCATTACCATTGCCTTGATGCACATCCAAATCAATGATCAAAATCTGTTTTGCCTGTTCACGGCTCAGTAATAAGTTGCTAGCGATACACACATCGTTCAACACACAAAACCCCTCACCATGATCAGCAAAAGCATGGTGGGTGCCGCCTGCGACATTCATCGCTACGCCATACTCTTGAGCGTATAGCGCACACTCATAAGTGGCATGAGCGATATGCCGACCACGATTGACCAGTTCAGGCGTCATCTCAAAACCTATCGGACGCGCCTCTTTGCGCGTCAAGGTTTGAGTCTTCAATTTGTACCAGTACTCTGGCGTATGCGTAGTCAAAATCTCATCTTCACTCAAGCGCTTAGGCGCAAAGAAATTATCAGGGGTAATCGTACCTTCACGCAGCAGGCGCTCAGGAATCATCGTATACTTTTGCATAGGAAAGCGGTGCTTGTCGGGTACCGAATAGCGAAAGATATCTGAGTAGGCAATTTTTAGCATAGGTGTTTTCGGTTTTAAGATAGTTTGGTTTTAAGATAAAAAGTTTGATGAGGGCGAAATAATAAAAGCTAGAGCTGTCAAACACATTTATAAAAGCTATTGTACAAACTGCGTCGGTAAATAAAAGGTACGTGCGTCTGATTGTTGCCGTAATTCTAGGAGCAAAGTTTGGATATCTTCGCTTGGATTCTCAAAGTTGAGCAAGTCATCAAAGATCTCAAAAGACACCGTCGTCATCGCCACTACGCTTTGGAGCAATTGCTCGATAATATCGTCATCTAAGCCGATAGCTTCAACATCGATAGCGTTTTTGTAACGTATCTCGCCGTCACGTACATCCATCTCTAGATTGCCAATAATCATATCGTAATTGATTTGGGTGACCAGTAGCATCGCAGCACTCTGATGACTCTCAGGTATCATAAACGGCAAGATACCGTAAAAAGCCAGTAAAGCGTTCTTTTCTTGTATTCGAAACAGATATCCGCAATCAAGCTGCCCGTTACGCATCCGCAAAGACAAATGATGCGACTGCTGAGAATCATCGGCTCTAGGTCGATAGTAAGTGTAGTGCCAATGCTTGTCTTGCAAAAACTGCTTGATGGTATCGACAATTGGGCTAGCAGGGCGCGGTTTCACTAAAGAGACTTTAGGGTTTGCTTTAGCAATAGAGGGGGTATCTTGCGACGCTCTATCAGCAGTCTGTAGTCGCTCGGCTGTTTGCGAGCGCTCAATCGATGCAGGCTGCGGTGCAGGTGAGGTCAATAACCGTTTGAGTTTTTGCCATAAGCTGAGTTTGTTGTCGTGGCTCATAATTGCGGTAGTGACTGCTTATCGTTAACGATGATTCATAGTAATAAGGGTCTGTTGAACTATCAGCGATGTTCATTTATGACTGTTCAACAGACTCAAGTAAATACAACTATCAAATAAATACTGATTTTAGCTGTCAGATAATAACCCATTTGCCAGACTACTTTTAATAGTATCTTGTGCATAAAAAGCGTGGAGCATCTGCTCAATATGAGTACTGAACCAAGGACTGTCAATAGCATCATGGGCGAGTGGTAACAGGACTTGGCTGGCCTGCGCTACTGCTTGCTCGTCAATATACAAACTGCTGGCCAAACTCGCAATCGTGTCATCTTGATGAGTGGCAAACCATGTCTCGACGCTGGCGGCTATCAAACTATGCAGATAAGGCGATATGCGCAAACGGTTGTAGCTTTGCTGGATGCTTGCCTCGATATGATCGATACTGCTATGGTTTGGCTCATCACTGAGATAAGTCTGTAACTCACTAACAGGCTTGTCTTTGATGCGTGCCCAGCCCGTTGTTAGCATGCGCGTGACTTCTTCATTTGATAGATGCTCTTGCGCATTGCTCTCAGCACGCCGCGTCAAATCTTTGATATTGCGATGTAAGTAGGTTTGCAGTTTCCCATCAAGATTGCTGTTGGTGGCTCTTTCAAATGAGCTGCGTCCCATCTTCATAAGTTTACCCACGCCGCCTGCCTTATCGAGCGTAGTTTCCATAAAGTCGTTGATAGCGTGGTACAAGGTTTGGGTCAATAGATCAGCAAACGCTTCGTTACCAATAAAGCTGTGAATCAGAGCATTGCGCTGCTCATCATGACTGCCAATATAAGTAGCAAGAGTCTCAATTTGGGTGTCATCGACTAGCTCTCGTAGTGGCATAGTATCATTGACAGGATGATAAATGACCGTATGCATAATATCGCGAATGTCTTTACGGACAACCTCACTTATCGGATGAGTGAGGAGCCAATTGTTGATTAGATGCTGAATATCTAGGCTACTAATGTAGCGGCTCATCGGCTGCGCGCCAAGCCAATGCCACGCTTCAAGCGCCAATGGCTCGGCTTGCCCGCGGAGCCACTCTCGCATAAAAGTGACTTGTGCTTGTATTAAGCCGTCTATACCTGCGATATTTGCAGAGTCGTTTGTAATAGAGGTGTCTTCAATAGATGGGGTTTGCATATGTTTTGAGGCCATAGTAGTCAACAATTTGTTATAATGTGGGCAGTGACGCGCAAAATGTATTATGCCATGAACGAACGGGCGAGTTGTGCTGATTATTGTTGTGATACTTGTTTACGGCTTGGTTTATTTGCCAAGCGATATCAATAAAACAACTGAGCTCACACATTATAAACCATAAGAGATTTTGATGACCGCTTCGCCTTTATCTGATTCATCCATAGCTATAAACACAGCAAATATGTCTACATTGACACTTGATAATGTGACGGTTCAACGTGGAGAGTTGCCGCTATGCACCAGCGTCAATCTTGACTTGGCTGCGGGGGATATCTGTCATCTGATAGGGGCTAATGGTACGGGTAAGACGACGCTACTTATGCAACTGGCAGGACTATTACCTGTGCTAACGGGCTTGGTGCATTACCAAGGTCAAGTTGGACTACCCGTGCAGCCGCTCTATGTCTCGCACCAATTAGGTATTCATCCGAGTCTCACTGTGGCACAGAATTTGACATTTTTACTGAATTTGTATGGCGTATCGCCGACATTTACCGAGATTAACGAGGCGCTAGAGTGGGTAGGTCTGCAAGGGTTTGAGGATTTAAGCTCAAGTCATCTATCCGCAGGTCAGACGCGGCGAATTACCTTGGCTCGGCTGTACTTATTAACGCCTGATATCACGCCGCTATGGCTACTTGATGAGCCTTTTACGGCACTAGATGTCGATATGGTCGCGCGTATGGAGCATAGACTACGCAAGTTTACAGCGGCAGGCGGGTCGATACTGATGACCAGCCATCAGTCGGTTGGCGTCGCGGATCAAATGCTTGATTTGTCAGAGTACATGGCTTAAATGCGATAAGTGAAAGGGTGTATGATGTTAGAGAGTCGAGCACAACCAGCAGTTGTAGATCACAATGCAAACAACGCAAACAGAGAAATCAATCGCGTAGCAAATACCTCTACTTTGCGTCAAATCAGCTTTGTGCAATTGTGGCGGCGCGAATGGCACGTCAAGCAGCAAGGCGCGGTACAGTGGCTCTATCCTTTAGTGTTATTCTTAGTCGTTATTACTTTGTTTCCCTTATCGGTCGGCACCGAGCCACAGCTATTGCAGCGTTTAGGCGTACCTGCGGTGTGGATTGCAGCTTTGTTATCTTTAGTTATGGGCGTCGATGGCTTATTTAAGCCCGCGCTTGATAATGGCACCTTGGCGCAACTGGTTGTGGCAAAAGCGTCACTGCCCTTGTGGGTGCTTATCCGTTTGTCGATTCATTGGCTATTTAGTAGTGGTATCGTCGCGGTACTAAGCTTACTTGCCGTGCCTTTGTTTGGCCTAAGCTGGTTTGATGCTGGTATCTTGATGGCATCTATCCTTGCCGGTAGCCCGATGCTACTGATGCTATCTGCTATAGCCAGTAGCTTGACATTATCGCTCAAAAACGGCGCAGTACTTGTGCCACTGATTGCGCTCCCGATGCAGCTGCCCGTATTGATTTTTGCTACTGGCGCAGTCGATTTGTTTGCCAGCGGTCTTAACGGCTTACCTGTATTAGCGCTATTGCTAGCAGGCAGTATCGTCTCAGTACTGGTGACGCCGTGGGTGATTGCTTTGACTCTCAAGATGTCTTGGCTGAACTGATAGCATGACTGATTTACCCCATCAGTAGACTAACAAGATGGCGAGCGTTGGCAACTTTGCTATAATAGGCACATAAAGAAGCGACAGCTCTTTTATACCATTTGCTTTTTGATATTACTTATCAATACACTGCTTTTTATCACTACTTATTATCAAAACCTTTTATCAATATTAGGCGCAATAGGTGCTCTACTATGCCCAATTTAAATAACGTCTCGTCTCCTAGCTTGTGGCAGCGCCTTTGGCAAGGTTTTTTGACCACAGTAGGCACCAAGCAGTTCTTTCGTACCTTTGCGCCTTGGGTGAAGTGGCTGGGCATTTTGGCAACGCTCTTTCTACTTATCGGTAGCGTTTGGGGTCTGGCCTTTGCGCCGCCTGATTACTTGCAAGGCAACAGCTATCGTATTATTTTTATCCATGTACCAGCGGCGAGTATCGCAATCTCCATCTACTTTGCTATGGCGGTACTTGGGGTCATCTACTTGGTTTGGAAAATAAAAACCGCCAATTTAGTCGCGCAAGCGTTAGCACCGATAGGGTTTTTGTTGTGTGTGCTCAGTCTGTTGACAGGATCTATTTGGGCTAAGCCGACGTGGGGTACTTACTGGGTATGGGATGCGCGTCTGACTTCTATGCTGATTTTGGCGTTTTTGTACGCAGGCGTGATGGCACTCTTTGCAGCGTTTGAGCATACGGCTAATCGCGGTAAAGCTGCCGCTATATTATCTGTCGTTGGCGCAGTAAATTTGCCAATTATAAAATACTCGGTTGAGTGGTGGAATACGTTACATCAAGGCGCGACATTTACGTTAACCGAAGCGCCAAAGATGTCCGCTGATATGTGGATGCCGCTACTGCTTATGATTATCGGCAGCTATTTGCTGGTGGCAACGCTTGCTATATACCGTACCAATACGCTAATTTTGCAGCGTGATCAAGGCAAAGCTTGGGTCAAAGAATATCTACGTGGTCAACACAAATAACCTGCGAGAGTAATATATGCAGCCTTATTTTTATAGTTTTTCTGAATTTATTGCTATGGGTAATCATGGTGTTTTTGTCTGGTCTTGCTGGGCAATGACGGTTGGCGCAATGCTGGTATTTATTTGGTACAGCCGCCGCCAGAGACAGGCACTTATCAAGCAGCTGGGTATCCAGCAGGTACGTCAAGCTCAGCGCAGTACTATTAGTAAAAGTGCCGTAAGTGAAAGCGCTACTATTAAAAAGCCTAGGGCGTATTGAACATTCGATCATGTCGCTGACAGAGACTATTTTTTAGACGATTCAAAGATAAAAATAGTAAGACGAGTCTTCTAAGCGTCTATTTTTATCAAAGGAGCGACAAAAAAGAGTCCTGTCCCTAGCTATTTATAAAGAGGGGCTGATGCTAAAATTGCCCTCAGCTCTATATAAGCAGTGTGTTGCAAGTCTAGCTAAGGTATCAACATTATCTTCGACTTGCGTCTTGTCTAGAACAATTTTAGCGATCAGCAGTGTTCATTTATGAATTATCAAACACGCCCTAACATCTCATAGCTGTATGTTTAGTAATACACAGTCTTTTGAGCAAAAGTCCTCTAGTCCTATTCTAGTTTGTTGACCCAATCTATCTTATTGTTTCGATATCGTACTTATGAGTGCTATAGACTAGCAATAGACTCATTGATTAATAGTAAGAGTGCTACCATAAAGATAAAATGAAAGCGGAGTTGTGGCTGGTATCTATATTTTTTACGCTATCAATTTTGTATATCAATTTGTTCAAAAGTTATTCGTCAATGAGGTAGTGCTATGAACGCTGTGCGACGCAAAAAATTAATGTGGGTTATGTTTACGCTTGCAGGTGCTGCGATTGCGGTAGTACTAGTCCTTTATGCCATTGGGCAACAGACGGACTACTACTTTGATGCTACGGCTATATCTCAGGGCGAGGCGCCACAAGACAAGCGTATTCGGGCAGGCGGCATGGTTGTTGCCGGTAGCGTACAGCGCGCACCTGACGACCCCTTGAGTGTACAGTTCGCCATTACTGATTTTGCGGCGACTGTCCCTGTGACTTATCAAGGTATCTTGCCAGATTTATTCGCCGAAAATTCAGGCGTTGTTGCTACGGGAAAAATGCAGGGCGAGACTTTTGTCGCAGGGGAAGTATTGGCCAAGCACGATGAAAACTATATGCCACCAGAGGTTGCCAAATCGATGAAAGAGAACAATCGTACTAGAGTAATGCCTCTCTCTGAGCAATACAATCCGGCTCAGCCTATACACGAAACGCAAACGCTACAACAGTAAAATTATCTGTTCAAGATAGTAGTTAGACCCAAAAAAAAGCCACTGATATCACTATCAGTGGCTTTTTTTTGAGTGACGTTCTACTTCAAAATAGAATTAATATATATTATTAGTCATCCCATTTTGGCGAATAATCAGGATGCTTGATCTTACGTCCGTCACTAGTAGCTAGCTTGCTAATTTCATCCAATTCATCTGTACTAAGTTGTACTTTCATAGCATCTAAATTGCCTTGTAAATGATCAGGATTGGACGTTTTTGGAATAGCAACGCGGTCTTTGTCTGATAATATCCAAGCAAGCGATATCTGCGCTGGGGTCACGTTATGCTTATCAGCGATTTTTCTGATTACTTCATTGTCAAATACATCACCGCGCGCGAGAGGCGAATAGGCTTCTAGCAGAATATGATGATTACCTAAGAATGTCTGCAAAGTATCTTGCTTGATAAAGGGATGAAATTCAACCTGGTTGACGATAATAGGCACATCAGCGTATTTTTTGGCTTCAATAATATTAGCAATGTTAAAGTTGGAAACACCGATGTTGCGCGTCAGGCCTTGTTTTTGCAGCTCACACAATGCTGGAATGGTCTCAGATAATGGCACACGATCGTCTGGCCAATGTAGCAGTAATAGATCTACATAATCGACATCCAAATCTTTTAGAGAACGCTTAGCCGCTTCTTGTAATTTCTCTGGTTCAAACTTCATATCATCAGGGAAAATTTTGGTCGTCAAAAAGAACTTATCTCGAGCCACACCTGATTGCTTGATACCTTGACCAACTTCCTTTTCATTACCATAGGCTTGCGCTGTATCAATATGCTCATAGCCCATTTGTAAGGCTTGGCTCACGACATCGACACAGTCTTGTCCAGTAGATTGCCACGTACCCAATCCGAGTACGGGAATATTGGCTTGCCCTGCCGTACGAATATTATAGTTTTTATTACTCATATTATTATCCTTATGATCAATAGCTTTAAATTTCTAAATTAAAAAGTTAAAACTATCGTTGTCGTTAAAATCGGTAACGCAAGATTTGCTTCAACCTTGGTTTCAGCTATCTACTATAAACGCAGTCGTAGTCAGATGAAAGGGTGGTTGACGGTTTCCTACAAAGGACAAACAGGCTGTAACGTCACACCTTATTATTCGATATGTATTAGTAGGCTGTTAGTAGTATTCGTCAATAAGCGTAAGAGGGAGACAACCGCGTACGACTATAAAGATAAGACAATAAAAATGCCCATCACTTATCAGTAATAGGCATTTTGTCTGAACAGAGCGTCGGTTTCAGATTCAATTACTGAACAGCGACTTGACCTGTAGCAGTTGCCGTACCAGCAGAGGCGGTAACTGTCGCGGTTTCAGGATTCCATATCTTTGGGTATTTGTACCCTGGGAACGTTTTGTTTGCGTACGTCTTAAACTCATCTGAGTTGTAGGCATTGGTAATGTCTTGGACCCATTTTTTGTCTGTATCAGCAGATTTGATCGCTGACCAGTTCACATAATTGAAACTTGGCTCTTGGAACAAAGCGCTAGTCAATTCAATACCCGCGTCAGTGGCATAGTTACCATTGATCACCGCAAAGTCAACTTCATCACGAGCGCGTGGCAATTGCGCGGCTTCTAACTCAATGATTTCGATCTCGTATTTGCTGTTGTCTGCGATGTCCGTTTTTGACGCCGTTAATGGATCGATATTATCTTTGAGAGTAATCCAGCCCAAATCATCCATCATGACAAGAGCACGAGCAAAGTTACTTGGATCATTGGGAGCCGATACCCTCATGCCTTTATAAACCTGATCAAGGCTGGTTTTTTTGCCAGTATAGATGCCAAGTGGGGCGGTTGGGACTTGAAACACTTCAACCAAATCTAGGTTGTTTTCAGTCTTGAATGTATCGAGATAAGGCTTGTGCTGAAAGATATTGATATCCAAATCACCCTCTGCCAATGCCAAGTTTGGACGGACATAATCGGTAAAGGTAATAAGCTCAACTTCATAGCCTTGCGCTTCTAATGAGCTTTTGACTTGGTTGCGTACCATATCAGCAAAGTCGCCTTCGGTAGTACCGATAACGATTTTGCTCTTTTCAGGATCGATATCATTGCCTGATGCGGCAGGTGCTTTTTTGGTAGCTTCTGGCGCTGATGAGTTGTTGCAACCGACGAGTACCAAACCTGATACGCTAGCGACGCCCAAAGCAAGTACCAATTGACGACTAATGTCTGTTAATTTCATAAGGTATCCTTGATAGTAGATAAGTTTTATTTAAGTAGTCATACGGTTTTATCGTTTGTCTAAACGCGTCGCTAACCAATTGCCAAAGGCTTGAATAGATACCACCATCACTGAGAGCATAACGACGATAAAGACCATAACTTCAGTCTGATAGCGATAATAGCCGTAACGAATCGCCAAATCACCCAGACCGCCGCCGCCAATCATACCTGCTGCTGCCGAATATGACAGCAGACTGATACATAAAATAGTCACTGACAACACTAATCCTGAGCGCGACTCGTTGAGTAGCACCTTAATGATAGTAAAGGGCCGTGCCACGCGCAAATCGCTGGCAGATAATGCTGTCAAATCGACATCATTAATAATCACCTGACCGCTATCTGGACGCTCAAGTAAATTGATCAGACGCAGTAAGGTGGATTTGCCCGCGCCAGAATATCCCATGAGGCCAAATATTTCGCCCTGCTGGATAGAGAGTGAGGTTGGCTCAACGGCGGTAAACCGATGAGCTTTGCCATCTGCGCCCTTGATCGAGCGGTCGCTCAAAAAACTCTTGGTCACGTCTTTTAGGACAATCATGTCGCTCATGGCATGCTCAATATTTACTAGATTTTAACTGACAAAGAAGAGAATGGGCGTTTAAAGGGGCGATAATGTAGCATATTATCCAAAGGATTGGGTATAGCGAGTGTTGTCATCACTGGGGATGAGAGTACTGAACGAAGGGCGCAAGAGCATGTCGTTGAGGCGATAAATCAGGTCACTACAGTATACTGAACATGCCAAACTAAGCTAGAATTATGCCAAATAGATAAATCAGACATGACTGTCATGATCGTGAAAATTGTAGTCAGGATCATGGTCGACAGGCAACATAACTAAAAATCGGGTATGACCATTGATGGTATCGGTTTTGATGTAGCCTTGATGTGCAGTTACGATCTGCGCTACTAGCGATAGACCGAGACCAGAGCCCTTTTTCTTTTGTTGCAAGCGTACAAACGGGCTAAAAATCTCTTTGCGCTTATCTTCAGGAATACCTGAACCCTCGTCAATAATTGCCAAAACCGCATAGTTGGGTAGAGGTTCGATAGGCTCTACTTTAGGCTTATTAAGATGTTTTTTAAACAAGCCTTCTTTGCGTGGTAGCCCTACCATGTCAGTACTTTCCAGCTCTTTACTATCGCTCTTTTTTGACCTCAAGGTTGCCAGTAGTGAAGAGGGTTCTTTCTCAGTAGTATGTAGCGTTTGATGAGAGATATGTTCGCGGTTATCTGGCTCAGTAGAAATGATTTCTTGCTCATCGAGAACGACGGTTTCCCCATTTTTATAGATATTAGAGTCGGGCAGATCAGTACTTTTTGCGGTTTTATTAGGCCTATCACTACCTAATAGTTGATGATAAGAATCAAAACCTGATGAATTATAGTCCGCAAAGCTACTATTCATGATGCCTTGTAACAGATAGTTAGGCACAGTACCTGCCTCATCAAGTGTCTGAACCCCATAAAGTAGAATGGTAACAGGCGGCTCACCATGTAGCATCGCGTTAGTCAGGAGATTGCGAATAAGATGAGTGAGCATTGAGGCTTGTCCGTCGATCGTAATGTGTTTACCGATCAAAGTTGCTTCAGGATAATGCTGGCGTTCTTGATTGACCACATCGTACAGATCGAACCGTTCTGTCTGCTGCATGACATGACCTGCATCCAAACGACTAACCAAAAGAATACTCTCAACCAAATCATTAAGACCTGATAAATCGCGATTTACCGCTTGTGCTCTTTTATCAAACTTTACTTTAGTATCAGCCCGCATATCGCTTGCAAGCATATCCATCATCTCAATCTGCAAGCGGATGCGGGTGATGGGTGTGCGTAGTTCATGGGAGGCATGAGCAAGTAATAGATTATTAGCGTCAATGAGATGCTCAATCTTTTGCGCAGCTTGGTTGAATCCGCGAGCGAGCGAGGTAATCTCATCGTTACCGCGCGCATTGACACGAACCGTAAAGTCACCATCACCAAGCTGAGCCATCTGCTGACTCATCTGGTTGAGTCGCCAAGTCATATTGCGAGCGATCCACCACAGTACACCTGCCATAATGATGAGCAAAAGGAGCGTACCTGTGAATAAATTTAACGCCGCTGAAAGCACAGGTTTTTTGGGCGGCAAGCGTGACTCATACAATAAAGTATAGCCTGTACTACTATAAACCTGTGCCTGCTGCGTGGGCGGAGTATCAGCGAATGAGGGAAAAGCACGTGTCAATAGCGATGGCGACGCTGGCAACGCTAGCGGCAGATCGCTATTATCAGTCTGCATCAGCAAATGACCGTCGTTATCGTACAGTCCCATTTTTGCTTGTAACGACTCATCAAAGATATCAAAGCTTTTTTTGACAACAGCGAGCATAAACCTAGCTTGTAATCTATTGTCGTTACTAATAGAGATATTGAGCTCATTCAAAAAAGGGTCTATCTGTCCTAATATCTGTGTTGCTAATACTTTTGAGCGAATGCTTGCGTCTTTGTCGTGAACCAGTTGAGTCAACAGCACCATAGCGACAGCAAAAAGCGTCAATGCGAGCATGACGCTAGCAAACAGTTTTGCGAATACGGAACGAAAACCCAGCTGTTGCATCAAGCCATCTCTATAGTTATAAGCTCATTTTTATTTTAAAAAAATAATTAAGTCACACAGTTAGTATCAATTAGGCAGTGATAGGTCAACAGTGCTAATGCTAAAAAGCAGTGATAACACCAAAAAGTCTGATAAGTTCTAGACTATCAGACTTCTACTGGTTAAAAAAACATTTAGATAATAGCAATCAGACCTGATCAGTTGCGAACTGATAACCGACGCCGCGTACAGTGATAATGCGTTTTGGCTGACGAGGATTATCTTCGATCAGAGCGCGCAGGCGTGAAATATGCACATCGATAGCACGGTCGATATTGTCAGAGCTGTCATCGTTTGGCATCGCTTGCCATAATTGCTCGCGGTTAAGCACTTTGCCAGAGTGAGTAGCAAAATAATGCAAAAGCTGGAATTGATGAGTAGTCAGACGTACAGGTTTATCATCGATAGTGACTTCATGACTATCTGGAAAAACGCTAAGACGACCAAAGGTCAGGCTATCTGACTGACTATCCGCTTGATTGGGCTGCTCATGACGACGGATCACTGAGCGAATACGGGCAAGCAACTCCCGAGGCTCAAAGGGCTTAGAGATGTAATCATCAGCACCCATTTCAAGCCCAAGTACGCGATCGGTAGTATCACCTTTTGCGGTCAGCATGATGATAGGCACTTTATTTGTCATATTATTTTTGTTGCCACGGATCTTTTGGCATACCTGCATACCGTCCATATCGGGCAGCATCAAATCTAATACCACTAGATCGATATCGCGCTCT
This sequence comes from Psychrobacter sp. DM4, assembly GCF_051307035.1. Lineage (GTDB taxonomy): Bacteria > Pseudomonadota > Gammaproteobacteria > Pseudomonadales > Moraxellaceae > Psychrobacter. Next base: position 2,363,203 of record NZ_CP195536.1, on the reverse strand, counting down.
TTGGTATCTAGTATATCGAGGCCTTCTTGACCGAGACCTGCATGATGAACGTCATAGTAGTTCATAGTTAAATAATCGCTGATCAGCTCGGCTAAATCTGGATCATCTTCAATCAATAAAATCTGCTTACTCATAGTTCATCCTCGAATGGTTGTTTTATACATTTTTACTTATAATATTAGACTATTTTGCCTAGTTTAGGTCTTACTAAACAAGGTAAGCTTTGTTAATATTTCTACACAATGTAACTGTAGACAAAGCAAGGAGCTGCCATTGCTCATATTTTAGTCCTTCAATAAATTAAGAGACAATAACACTTTTGCCAGCAGACTCAACAGGTAAGTCAGCCAAGCATATTAAGCTGTCGTTACTAACGCCTGCGATTAGATACTGATCAGTGCTAGGATCATACTCGATAACTTCAACAGGCTGACGGGTTAAGCGCTGATCTTGCTTGATAATCCAAATATTGGCAGTTAGTGGTGTTATGGACTGATAAGGTGGCTTTTGTAAAGTACTTAAATCCACATCATGCAGCGCACTTTTGGGGACAATCGTGCCGACTTCTATCTGACCATAATTGACACGGCCCATCGCAGCCATTCCGGGTTTCAACTTTTCACGGCTAGTCTCATTGCCGATGACGCTGACGTAGACGAATAACTGTTTGGCAATGGTATCGACGTCTAATTTACTAACTTGACCGGTAAAGGTATCGGTTAATTTTTCAGCAGTAAAGTTGACAGTCTGCCCAATAGACAGCTGAGATTTGGCCTGAATAGGTAGAGTTGCGATAAAGTGGAGATTGCTCTTTTCACCAAGCTCTAACAGTAGCACGCCACTCTCTACTGTCTGCATAGGTTGAACAAAAATTCCACTGATATAACCTGACTTTTTTGCAAGTACTGTAATGGGGGCAGAGCCTTGTTTGCTACTCTCTGTACCTTTATTCACCAAAGGTTCGGCCGAAGTGCCAGTATCAAGGGTACTGTCAGGTTTAAGAGAAGTGTTATCAGTTTTGACGAGGCTATTAGAAAAGGGCTGTCCCTTGTTCATCTCTTCTGGTTTTAACGCGTTTTGGTCCTGAATCATTTTTTGGTTTTGCGTATCTTCTGCGGTTAATTCTGACAATCCTTCATCACTTTTTGCTCGATTCACAAGACTTTTGTTAGTTTGAATTTGCCTAACTTGGGTGTCGATCTTGCCCGTTGATTTACTCTCGTCAGAACCCTTTTGTGTGGCTTTACGATGCACAATAAACAACGGCGCGCCTTCTTTGACCCATTGGCCTTCTTTGACCAGTACTTTGTCTATGACAATATCTTGTGCTGCGATCATCTTTTGTTGCTCAGCAGGTTCAAGGTTGCCTTGAAGCCCTAGACTTGGCTGATAACGAGACGACTTTATACTTAAGATGTGCTCTGGACTCATCGTCACGCTATCCTCTTCAATAACTACTGGAGTATCTACCTGCTGATCCGAATTTGAGGTATCAGTATTCGGTGGCTGACAGGCAAGAAGAAGCCCTGCGCTTAACACATAGATGGCACTTTTCTTGCATATTTTCTTGCATAATAATAGAAAGGGTAGATGAGAAGAGGTCATGCGAATTACCTTTATAAACGTTATTTAATTATATTGTAAAATAAGACCAGCTAGTGCCTTGTCATTCATGCAATTAAAGAGTGTCAATAGACAAATGTGTTTTTAAATATTAGGCAGCAACAATTAAATAGCTGGAAAAACTCAAATAACTATGCTAAAACAAACACAGACTAATGCTGATACATATTTATTACAAATGATAAGTATTTGGCAATATTTGGATATATAAGAAATACAGGGGACTAGCTTTATCTTGGTTACGCAATCAAGTAGCATAGACGACGATGAACCCGTAGCCGTTTAAGCTTGAACTACCGTCTGATAATAAATCAAATAATAGTAAAGCGCTTGTTAAATAATAGTAATATGAGTGAACAGTCGTTTATAGGATAGGGACACATGGATAATAATTTTGATGGGTTAAAAATTATGGTCATTGACGATTCAAAGACCATTCGTAGGACAGCAGAGACTTTGCTACAAAAAGCAGGCTGTGAGGTCGTAACAGCCATTGATGGTTTTGATGCGTTAGCCAAAATTGTAGACAACAACCCAGATATTATTTTTGTAGATATCATGATGCCGCGTCTAGACGGTTATCAGACCTGTGCTTTGATTAAGAATAATCCTGATTATGCTAACAAGCCTGTCATTATGCTGTCCTCAAAAGATGGTCTGTTCGACAAGGCGCGTGGACGTATCGTAGGTTCTGATGAGTACTTGACCAAGCCCTTTAGTAAGGATGAGTTGTTTGAAGCCATAAACCAGTATCGCTAACCGCATCTTTGTAACTGTGACCTGCTGTTAAAGGTGCTGAAATACAAAGGACTTAGCAGTAACAAGAACTCAGAAATAAAAAGTATCGCAATTAAGATAAGCTTCTACCAACACCTTTAAAGTACACAACCGATAAATAAAGGATATACCCATGACTACTGTATTAGTCATCGACGATTCGCCCTCTGAGATGGCAAAATTTCGTGACATGCTTGCCAAACATAGCTTTCATATATTAGAAGCGACTAACGGGGAACAAGGGTGTCAAATGGCAACTGATCATCTGCCAGACGTCATTTTGATGGATGTGGTTATGCCTGAGATGAATGGTTTTCAAGCAACACGGAAAATAACTCGCGGTGCAACAACAGCTCATATTCCTATTGTCATGATCAGTACAAAGAGTCAAGAGACAGATAGAGTGTGGGGCAAGCGTCAAGGTGCCAAAGAATATATTACTAAGCCTGTTGATGAATCGCAATTGCTAGAAACTATTCGTAGAGTAATGGAGTAACTTGTGGCGTCTAGAGGGTTTATTGAGCTTTTACGCCTAGCTGATTTAGCGCGTGCTCGCAAAAGCGGTCGCCGCGGCGGGCAAGGGTCTGACTGGCAAGGGGTGGTTTTTGAGATTGGCGGACAACGTTTGGTTGCGCCTATGGGTGAGGTGTCAGAGATTCTTATGATGCCTGAGTACGCGACTATGCCGCTCGTGAAGCCTTGGATGCTAGGTATCGCGAATATTCGCGGACGCCTATTGCCATTAACTGATTTGTCCAAGTTTTTACATCTTCCTAACCGACTCTTGCAGATGAGTCAACGCAAAGTCATCGTTATTGATCATAATGCTGTGTTTTCAGGATTATTAGTCGATCAAGTACTAGGGATCGAGCAGTTCAGCCAAGACCAGTACCGAGCAGAGTCTATCGATGGTCAATCGCCCTTTGCGCCTTACAATCATGGTAAGTTTTATAAAGATGAGCAAGATTGGTTCATCTTCATGCCAAGTTTACTGGTACAAGATAAACGTTATAGCGATGCAGCTATATAGAATAATAAGTATATGATTACGGCATATCAGCACTCATGTAGACTCTTAAACGTTAAGTTGACAAACAGCTGACGCGGGTTGAGTCAGTCACGGTAATATTTTTGCGACTGTTTTAAAGGAATAAGCACGATGAGTAATATTACAAAAAGTTCAGCGACGGGTACCAATAGAGCACTGGCACCAAAAGAGAGCAGTAATAAGTGGAAAGGCTTATTGGCGATCTTAGCCTTAGTCAGCGTAGCCTGTTTGTTTTGGTTGATAAGCTCCTTGTCATCGCTAAGCCAATATGTGACTGACTTTAACCAGTCTGTTTTAATACCAGCGCTATTATTCGTAGTGGCACTTTTGGGTATTCTTTATGCGCTGTCTCAGATATTTGGGCAACGCGGTAGCTCTGAGCGCTTGTTGATCGAAAAAGAGACTTTGCGTAATAGACAAGAAGCTGACGCTGACTCTGAACGTGCGCGTCAAATTCAAGAAGAGAATGACCGTAACCAGATGGCTATTTTGCGTCTGCTTGATGAGCTTGGAGATTTAGCTGATGGTGATCTGACTGTCAACGCGACCGTATCAGAGGATTTTACGGGGGCAATCGCCGATTCTGTGAACTTTGCCATCGATCAGTTGCGCCAACTAGTAACCGCTATTAACAGTACCGCGGACCGCGTATCTCGCTCATCAGAACAAACTCAGGTTAATGCCTTTGAGCTAGCACGAGCATCAGAGGATCAAGCACAAGATATTGCGGGCGTCTCAGCGTCTATTAATGAGATGACGCTCTCCATTGACCAGGTCTCAAACAACGCTGCTGAGTCTGCCGCTGTCGCCAAACGTTCTGTTGCTATTGCCTACAACGGTGCTGAGGTCGTACAGCGCTCTATCGATGGTATGAACGTTATCCGAGATCAGATTCAAGAGACCTCAAAACGTATCAAGCGTCTAGGTGAGTCCTCACAAGAGATTGGTGATATCGTTGGATTGATCAATGATATTGCTGATCAGACTAACGTTTTGGCCTTGAACGCTGCTATTCAAGCCTCTATGGCTGGCGAAGCAGGACGAGGGTTTGCGGTCGTCGCTGACGAGGTTCAGCGTCTCGCTGAGCGCTCAGCTAATGCAACCAAACAGATTGAAACTTTGGTCAAGACCATTCAGACAGATACCAGTGAAGCGGTAGTATCTATGGAGTCAACCACCTCTGAGGTAGTACGTGGTGCACGTTTAGCTCAAGATGCTGGCGAGGCGCTAGAAGAGGTTCAAAACGTATCAAACACCTTATCTGATCTCATTCAGAATATCTCGAACGCCGCTCAGCAGCAAGCACGATCAGCAGGAACTATTTCACAAACGATGACGGTCATTCAGGACATTACCTCGCAAACCTCTTCAGGTACTATGGCTACAGCGCGCTCAATTGGTGAGCTTAGTGAGATGGCGTCAGCGCTTCAAGATTCGGTGACTGGTTTTAAAATCTCAAATGATGATGAGCAGTTGGATGAAGCTCATTATAGTTTTCAATAAAAAATATGAGTAACATGAAAAACAACTACTATCTATATTGACTACCAGATTACGCCTGATATCTATCAAATCAAGCTCTCAGGCGTTCGTAGTTAATCTAAGAGACTAATAACGCCGAACGTTATTGTGTCAACCAAGTAGTCGCTCATATCTCCAAAAGTCGATAAATGACAATAATCAGTGCCTATATTTGCGCCACAGAGAGTCAGGAATAACCTATGAAAAATAAGCCTAAGGATATGGCGACGCTTGAATGGCTATTGCCCTCACTCAATCAGCAGATCTCACAAGTCGCTGAAGAGTGGCAACTAGGTTCTGATAATCAAAACCCTCAGCAAACTATACGACATTATCATGAGATCATCGATGCGCTAACTATCGCTGACATGCCTTTGCTAGTAGAACTGGCAACTAAGTTAAGTTTGTTAGTAGAGAGTAGTGTACGTGTGTCATTAACAAATAAAAATGCTCGTACAGGCTTATTATCTCATCAACTATTGCAACACGAATTGATAGAGTATGTGCAAACTGGTAGCTACCATACCGAACTACTCAACGACACAACCAACGAGTTGACGCGGATACTATCTGATATCTCAGCTACGACTAAGGACAGCTTTATTACTGATGACACTATTATCAACGATAAGGCGAATTATAACACTGGTATCAACAACGATATTGACGTAACAAATGATACGACGTATGACATAGAAGGTAACTTGTCTGGGAATCAATATCAGCAGTTGTTGTTCGTCTGGCGTCAACAGGTAGAGCAGCTATTGACTATTAATGATAATCAACAGCCTATTCTTGAAGTACTAGAAAAGGTCAGTCATTATCTAGAAAAAACTGCTCATAATACTGATCAAGAACGCCTTTGGCATCTTAGTCAGCTATGGCTTCGCAATCTTGCACATAATCGCGCCCCATTACCTGAAGACTACACTTCGCTGCTAGCGCAACTAGAACAAGTCATAGAGTCAATCAAACAACAAGCACATTCAAGCTATCAAAATACAACTTTATCAGAGGATCATATCAAAGCACTGATACAAGTAGTTTATGCTGAGCTACTTGCTCTGTCTGAGATTGATGAGCAGGTACAGTTGATTGTCGACCGATCAGCGCCCGATGATGCATTCGATGTTTTATCTCATACCTTAGCTGAGCTTGAAACCGTTATATTCAACTTAGATCATCCGCACACCGTAGCGTCTTTATTACATCGCGTTAGCACTCGACTTGAGCGTCGTGGTCACTCTGCTTATGCAACGCAGGCTAGCACCATTGCCCAAGATACAGAGCGTAGTTTGGCGTCAGAAACAGGGTTTGAGCATCAAGAGCAGATTGAGCAGCAACTTCAAGAATTATATAGTGATATCTATCGGACATTAGACGATAACCAAGCAACAGAAAGCCAGACAAAAGATACTGCGCCAGAAACAGAAACAGAAACAGAAACGCTCATTAAGACAGAAGAGGACATAGCCTCCAATCTAGTCATTGATGATTTTGATTTGGACGATATCACTAGCAGTAGCATGGTTGATAACAACAGTACAGCCGATACTGACTTTACAGCGATAAAAGCGCTTGATATTGACAATATTGAGGATAATGATTTTGACATTGAAAGCTTTAATATCGAAAGCTTCGATGTTGAAGATCAGATGTCATACGAAGAGCTCGATAGTGAAAAAGAGCTTGAGAGTAAAACTGATAGTAAGACTGAAAGTATCGATATCGATGATGATACTCATAATGCTTTTGTTGAGAAGTCAAAGGAAGTCATTAGTGACTTGCAAGACTTTTTACCTATTTGGCAACAAGATCCTCAAGATCTGACTGCTTTGACTGAGATACGTCGCGGCTTTTATGTGCTAAAAAGTCTAAGCCTTATGGTCGAGGCTTTGAGCATGAGCGAGATGGCATCGTCTATTGAGAGTTTGCTGAATCATCTCCTAGAAAGTGCAGAGCAGGTACAGGATGATGTAGTGACATTGGTGACTCAAGCGATAGCACAATTACCTAAGATGGTAGCTGACTTTGATGGTCATCATTCTCCAAGCATTGATGCTACTGCTATAGCGTCTGACAGTAGCGCTTTACTGAATAACTCATTGAGTAATCCAGACTCTAGTATGGCGCATACTGATGATATTGAGTCTAACGGCAACTTATCAGATGACGATGATATAAACGATAAAACTAACTTAGAGAATACTGATCTAGAGGCCGCTGACTCAAAAAATACTGAGAAAGAAGGTTCTTTATTTGCTTCGGATTTACCTGCAGTGCTACTGCCTTTTGTACGGGACACTCAGCAATTACCAGTAGACGCCCATGATGCTGATCCTGATATCAAAGAGATATTTATAGAAGAGGCGGAAGAGGTCTTAACTGAGATATCTCCTTTATATGAAGACTGGCAACATGCTCCTGACAATTTAACAGTTTTGCAAGATATTCGTCGCGGGTTTCATACTCTCAAAGGGTCAGGGCGTATGGTTGGTGCCAATTACACGGCTGAGCTTGCATGGTCTATCGAGAATATGCTCAATCGGATATTGGAGGGTAGTATTACCGCTTCAGCGCCCATAAAAACACTTATCGCTGACGTGCTGGCAGCTTATCCTACTATGATGACAGTATTTGCCAGCGATACTCATGATTACCCTGCGACTGTACCTTTATGGATTGCTTGTGCAAACGCTTACAGCGAGCAGCTTGGGGATGAGTTTAGTTATACGGTGATTAAGAGTGAGCAAGACTTCAGTGAGTCTGAACCTATAGTATCTACTACCACAGCTGACAAAGGCGCCGATAGTACGCTACAGACCATACACTCTATCAATGAGGTTATGGCAGAAGCACCAGTAGTTATACCGCCGCAAAGCGAAGAAGAGCAAGAGTTTGGTAAGATATTTATCGAAGAAGCTGAGGAATTATTACAAGATATTGTCGATTTTGTTACCTTGCATAAAGACGATACTGAAGTCGATGTGAGCGATGATATCGTTCGCGCCTTTCATACTTTGCGAGCCGCTTCAGGCTCTAGTGCCTTGATTGCCATCAGTGACGTCAGCGCTGCAATAGAAAAGAGCTTGGAGCAACTGCAGCAGCAGGATACTCCGATGAGCGCACAGCATATTATAGCGCTTACGCAGTCTGTTACTCTAATTGATGGGTATCTAGGCAATTATAAACAAAGCATAAAACAGCAAGCCTTGACGGTTGAGCAAATACAAAGTCAGCAAGACTTAGTGTCTTTGCAAGCGATGCTTGAGGAGTCTGATGATACGACTATAGTACCCGACAATCAACTCAGTGTTGCTGAATTATTGGAAGATGATATTGACTCTCTATTAGATGCTGAATGGCAGCTTACTGAGATGCTAGGAGAGTCAGGTATAGAGCAGGCCAAAGCTTATATCATAAAGCAAAGAGTGCAAATCGCAAGCTTACGCCATAAAACCCAAGAATCACAAAAATTTAGCACTCTACTCAGTGCTTTAGATCACGCTTATAACTACTTAAGCACTCATCCCCAAAAAGCTTATGACAGTGATATTCAAAGTATACTTTTAGATGGTCATGCGCAGCTCGTTGATTTATTTGATGCGTTAGCCGCTAGTATGTCCTTGAAGGTGGATACACAAGTCCTTGAAAACTTAAACAACTTGATCGATGATAGTAGCGATGAAGGTGATAGTCATTCTGTAGACAATAGTAGTAGCCAGATGCCAACTATCGATACAGAAACGACTAGTATTGCTCCAGTTAAAAGCCGCCGCGACCCAGAGACTCGTAGCGAAGCTATTGATACCGATGCTGAGCTATTAGAGATCTTTTTGGAGGAGGCACAGGAGCTTGATAGTGCAATCGCTCAAGCATTCACTAAATGGCGCGCTGATATTAATGACTTTGGTGCGCTAAAAGAGTTGCAACGTTACCTGCACACCATCAAAGGTGGCGCGCAGATGGCTGAGATCAAGAGTATCGCAGCTTTAACTCATGAAGTAGAAAGTATTTATGAGAGCTTTATAGAAGGACGAATAGCACCGACAGCGCAGTGGGTTGATGTGATGCAGAGAGTACAAGACACCTTATCGCTACAGATTACTCATACTGTTAATCATAATGAGTCCTTCTTTGCCGCGTCTTTAATTGCTCAGTTGGAAGAATTTGTACGAAACAAATTACTACCAGAGCAAGTTGAGCTTATACTGCCAGTACCAGCACCGACAACTATCGCTACAAAGCCGCATACGGATATACAAAGTACCTCAGAAGAACAGATGAGTTTGGATGACATCATCAACAGCTCTTGGCCGAATGGTTCGCCAGATAGCGATATTTTGGCAGTGTTCTTAGAAGAAGCTGAAGAGATCACCAATCGCGATAAAGACTTACTCGCATTTATGAACGATGCTGATGCGGCGGATGCTGTCCAAGCATTGCAGCGAGACCTGCATACATTAAAGGGCGGCGCACGTATGGTCGCTGCAAGTGGAATTGCAGACTTAGCTCACGAGATGGAGACTGTCTATGAGTATCTGGCAACTAAGCGTCGTCCTACTACTGATATTATCGTAGCGTTGTTAGTCGCTTGTCACGATTGGTTGGCTGATGCTACCTCTATACTCGAGCAACGAGTTAACCCAGCATTACCCACCGCGCTAATAAATGCGCTTCAACAGTTCATCAAAGATCCAGCGCGCTTAGTGTCTGTACCAGATGAATCTCTTGAGGAACAACGCCGCTCGCTCTTAGCGGCTCATGCTATCTTGCCGTCAGACTCGCAATTACAGTCTCAATCGCCAACAAAGACTGTTTTGCAGACCGCAACGCCTTCAAAACAAATATTAGAGACATTGACTCAAGACTCAGATCAGCTACAAGCACTAGATGCCAATTACGATATCAGTACCCGTATCATCACCCACGATATTAGTACTATGCCTGCTATGAGTGGGCAGTTCGCGCAACAAGAGCAGCGCACCGATAGTAATGAGATGATTCGCATATCAGGTGGCCTAATTGAGCACATGATTAACCTATCTGGTGAGTCAGCGATTAACCGTGCCCGTATCGATATGGGTATGAGTAGCTTGACTAGTAGTATTGAGGAGATGGGAACAACGGTACAACGCCTGGCTGACCAGCTGCGCCGGATGGAGATTGAGCTTGAAGCGCAAATTCTATCGCAGATTGATGAGGAGCTGATTGGACATGAAGGCTTCGATCCTTTGGAGATGGATCAGTATTCCTCATTGAATCAGTTGTCCAAATCACTGACAGAGTCGGCTTCTGATTTAATTGATATTAACAGCACCTTGCTTGAAAAGACTCGAGATAGCGAAAGTCTATTATTACAGCTATCTCGCACGCAAACGGAGCTCCAAGATGGGCTTATGAATTCAAGAATGGTGCCGTTCACGCGTCTGAAACCGCGTCTTGAGCGTACTGTCCGTCAAACAGCCAATCAACTCGATAAAAAAGTTGAGCTGACGATTAAAAATGCAGAAGGCGAGATAGATAGAACTATCTTAGAGCGTATCACATCGCCCTTAGAGCATATGTTGCGCAATGCTGTCGATCATGGTGTTGAAGATACCAAAACTCGCCTAAATGCTGGCAAGAGTAGTCAGGGAAATATCTCCTTGGAGGTATTGCGAGAAGGTAGTGAGATCGTCATTATGTTGACAGATGATGGCGGCGGTATTGATGTCGAGTCCGTACGTAAAAAGGCGGTCTCTCAAGGCTTGATCGAGGAGAGTGATACTAGCCTTACTGATAGTGATATTATGCAATACATCTTTAATGCTGGTATCACGACTACGCAAAAAGTGACCCAAATATCGGGTCGCGGTGTGGGCATGGATGTCGTTATTAGTGAGATCCGTCAGCTCGGTGGCTCAGTATCAGTGACATCAGAGGCAGGAGTAGGTTCGCGCTTTACTATACGCGTACCATTGACCGTTGCCATATCTGATGCGTTAGTTGTTCGCGCAGCTGATCGCTACTATGCTATTCCTTTAGTACAGATCGAACGCGTGGTACGAGTCAACCCAGAAAAGCTACAAGATCATTACCAGTCAGGTGCGACAACCTTACAGATTGATGATGTAGATTACCGAGTACGTTATCTAAACGAGATATTATCAGGCAATCAGCTCAACGATCTTATAGTCAGTACCAATGTTAGCCTACCGCTCATCATTATCAAGAACAGCAGCGGACAGAACATTGCATTGCAAGTGGACCAAATAGCAGGGTCGCGTATTGAAGTAGTAGTCAAACCATTAGGACGTCAGCTATCACATATACAAGGCATTTCGGCAGCGACGATCATGGGTGACGGTTCTGTCATGCTGATACTAGATCCTATTGCGCTAATGCGTAATGCGTCAATGCTTGAACCCATAGTGCCATTGACTAAACAAGGCGCTAAACAGTCGTCAGCCCAGCCACATGTCCTAATAGTGGATGACTCAGTGACTGTACGTAAAGTCACATCGCGCTTTTTGGAGCGTCAAGAGTATACCGTTACCTTGGCAAAAGACGGTGTAGATGCAGTTGAGATATTACAAGAGACGTTGCCTGATCTCATTTTGCTAGACATTGAGATGCCGCGCATGGATGGCTTTGAAGTTGCCATCCAAATTAGAAATAGTAAGCGCTTACAACATATTCCGATTATTATGATTACCTCGCGTACGGGTGAAAAGCATCGTGCGCGTGCGCTTGAGATTGGTGTCGATGACTATATGGGTAAGCCTTTCCAAGAAAACGAGCTCCTTGATAATATCCAGCGTCTATTAGCTACTAATAATAGTCTGACTTATGAGGGATAAGGGTAGAGCTTTAGCCTTATTCTCAAACACCTAAATTATTGTGAGCGCTATATGAGCGAGATTGTAAAACACTCTTTTGAAGCTGTCAGTCTACTGACAACCAGTAACGGTATGTTGGAGGTGACGGTCATCCCAGCAATTGATCAGCCTGATTGGATCCTTCCCACTAGCCTAATTTTAGACATAAAGGACTACGCTGAATATACTTTGCATTACCCTTGGCAACAGCAGCAGCTTCCTGTATTTCATCTCTTTGTTCGAGGTCAGACCCCAAGCAAAATTATTGTATTAGAAGGCAATACGAGCGAGCATCGCATCGCGTTACAAAGTACAGGAATGCCTCGCTCCCTTCGTGTACGTATCTCTGACGTAAAGGATATCGATACGCCTGATCACTACTTAAGCCCAAAATCCAATATGGAGAAAAATGAGTCCGATACGACGCTTAGAGCTGATTCTTTATCCTCTTATCTGTATCAAACGGTTATGATAGAAGATACCGCGTACCTTATACCTGATATAGATAAAATGGCTCACTATTTAACTAATAACCATTAGTTCTCATTTTATAACCATAATTAAGACCTGCACAAAAAAACCCTAAACATTATGTTTAGGGTTTTTGACAGCAGCACAGACAATAAGTCGTTACTTTTTATGTTCTGGCAAGCTAATATTCATCTCGAGTACATCTAGGCTGTCTTCTGAACGATGGTTAATATTGACATCGTCGATCTGCACGCCGTTGACGTACTTGTTGACGACTTCTAATATCTCACGTTTCATCTTTTCAATACGATCAGCGGTCAGACGATTATTCAATCGGTTTTCACTTGCAACGATGACCTTTAGACGTTCAGTCGCCATATTAGCGCTGCCAGCATTGCTATCTTCGGTACCAAATAGGCTACTCCAAAATCCTTTTTTCTTACTCATTATTGACCTCCAAACCAGCGCTGTAACAGACTTCTCTTTTTGATATCAAGATGACGAATAGGACGCTCTTCGCCCAAAAAGCGAGCAACGATATCGTCATAACATTGACCAGCGACAGAATCGGTATAATGAATAACAGGTTCGCCATGGTTAGATGCTTCCAATACAGAGTGACTCTCAGGTATAACACCTAACAGAGGCACTTTTAAGATGTCATTCGATATGGTATCGATATCCATCATCTCATTGGCAGCCGCGCGCTCAGCATTGTAGCGGGTGATAATCAGATGCTCACGGATAGAGCCATGACCCTCTTCAACCTTTTTGGTACGGCTTTGTAGGATACCAATGATACGATCTGAGTCACGTACAGAGGAGATTTCAGGATTGGTCACGATAATGGCTTCATCAGCATGATACATCGCAAGTTGCGCTCCGCGCTCGATACCAGCAGGCGAGTCGCATATAATATAGTCAAATTGCTTTGAGAGCTCATCCATAACTTCACTAACACCGTCATCAGTCAGCGCATCTTTATCTCGCGTTTGACTGGCAGGTAGAATATACAAGTTCTCAAGTTTTTTGTCTTTGACTAAGGCTTGCGATAGGCGAGCATTACCACTAATCACGTCAACAAAATCATAAACAATGCGGTTCTCGCAGCCCATAATTAAGTCGAGATTACGTAGACCGACATCGAAGTCGATGACAACGGTCTTATAACCGCGCAATGCCAAACCAGCAGCAAAAGAGGCACTGGTGGTGGTTTTACCAACACCGCCTTTACCTGAAGTGATTACAACAATTTTTGCCACGATGGCACACTCCTATCTATCAGTGGAATATTTATTAAATGAGATAATGCATTTGTGGTGCATGTGCTACTTGCGAACGCAAGCCTAGCACACCTATATACAAATTTATAGCTGACATACAATAACCGATACTTGGCATAAATAAAGTATGAAAACCGAGATGATCTTATCTCTAAGTCATATAATGTAACAAGCTTCAATCTATATAGATAGTGGCTGAGTTAAAGATATATAGTAGCGCAGTTTTGTTAAAAAAACTTACTATATTATGAAGCCAAATTTTATTAGTTTATAATTTTTACTTAGATACATAAACTTTAGTATATATACTGTATGAATGAGCATGGTTATCCACTCACGATCAGACGTTATCGCCTAGACTGTGTCCATCATCGTAAACACAAGACCCTGACCATCGACGAAGCGAACTTGTACAGGTTTGTCTATCAGATGTTCAGGCAAGTTATCCCGTAGGCAATAGGTTCCTGCGACTGATACCAATGAGGGGTTAAAGACCTGACAGAATATACGTGCGTCTTGATCCCCTGTAGCACCAGCAACTAGGCGACCTTGTGCTCGTGCATAGACATGCAAGTTATTATCAGTGATCGCTTCAGCGCCGCTATTGACACTATTGGTCAATATCAAATCACCACCGACATGGTTTAGACTTTGACCTGAACGCAGTACTTGATCATAGATAAGACTGGTAATATGCACGTCACTCAGTAAGGTGTGAGGTGCATCGGTAGATAGTGTCGTTTGGGTTTGGCTGACTTGATTTGTAGTATGAGCCTCGGTAGTAGCAGAGATGCCTTTGGTAGTTTCTTTAGGTTCTATAGCGTTTTCACTGACTTGAACAACAGTTTTTTTACTCGGTATGATGCGCTCAATTCGCTTGCCATCTGCTGGGAATATAGCTAGCTTCTGTATGCGTGCTTGAGGCTCAAGAACACCTTTTAGGACGCCAATAGGTTGTAGTCCCCAAGACCATAGCAAGTCGATTAACGCTGGCAGATCTTGCTCGATCTCACTATCGATGATTACGGGTGTATTGGTATTTTTATTATCGATCGTATTGGACAATTGAGCATCGATTGTATTTAGATCATTGCTATTAAGCTGTAAGCGCGAAAAAGTCAGCATCTTGCCAAAAAAGGCGATAGCGGAAGTATCGCTATCAGTGGTCAAAGGGTTGCCGATGTCCGAGATTGTCATAATACGCATCCTTAAAATACTGACATAACTGCTATTGATGTGCAGCTCATTATTGAATCGCTAGGCTGAAATAAATACAGATACTACATCTAAATAAAAGGTAATACCCTTCTATCTCCGAGTTTTGATCTCAAATCTGCTCATAAGTTTACCGTCTATCGAATGATATTAATAGATAAAACTACAAGTTGAGCATGTCTTTGTGCTTCCATTGTTGAACTTTTACTTGTGCCTCAAGTGCCGACAAACTGTCGTCGATAATGCTAGCGACCAAAACATCTAATGCATTATCACTAGCATCGACATGCGCGACACTATGCGCAATAGCAGCCATCATATCATCGATACGCTGATCATCTAGCAAGCGCGCATTTAGCGCATAAACGACGTTTTCACCAATGCTCTGTCCTATGTGTTGCAACTGTGATTCGATAAGACTTCCAGCAATAGGTATTAGTCTAAGATAGCGTCTGAGCTCAGGGGTGTTGGCCAGACCACTTTGGATGGCATCACCAACTTCATGAGCGATTAGGTTGCCACCCTCCGAGCCTCGTTTTAACTTTTGTAATTGCGGCGCAAGCTCCCGTCGCAATAATGACAAAATAACTGCTTCAATCTCTACACGGTTGCGCGTGATGGTTGAGTCTATCATGGATTTTTGCATTTTTGGATCGGTGAGCTGCTGACGATAGTTGTCAATGGCGGTTAGGATCACCCGATCAGATAACTCTTCTAGTATCAGGTCAATATAGAACTTGATACGTTTGAGCCAAAGCTGCGGCAATACCTGATAACCAAGCTGATGTAAACGTCTACCAATGACCACCGCGCGAAACAAGCGCAGGGCGCGTAATTGCGGAAAACACCCTAGTACCTCGTACCAATGTACAAAAGGGAAGAAAAACCAGCGGTAATAAACTCGATTTTTAATAGCAATAGCCCAGCGCACGGCTAACTCAAAAATTAAAAACAAGGTAAAAAACCCACCTACGGTACGTAAAGGATCGTGCAAAACGTTCTGATACCAAGCCAAAGCCTCACTAAGCATCAACCAATTAGCTGCATTGGCACTAAAATTACTCATCAATATCGCATCAATGCTGATTAAGAATAAATCAATACTGATAGCGACAAGCATCAAAATGTCGTAAGTCAGTTTTAGGCGGCTAGGTGCTGGACGCATAGGCGACGGCTTTAATTGAGTGTGATCAGCAATCGATTGCGAGCGTTTGGGTAGGTTATTTGAGGAGATGGACACAATTGCACCTTATATAGGACAAACGGTCAATCAAGACCGTTGTCTACAGGATTTTATAGATTATTCAAAAAATAGGTTTGGATATCGATGCTATCTAAACACTACTGTCAGCAGGCTCGTTTTCAAATTGAGCGAGCATATCGCCGATGAGCGCATCCTTTTGTTGCCACACTTGTTCAACCCAGTCAAACATCTGCGCTTTGATCGTCTCGTCCGTCTCATAGCGACCGTCTTGAATGGCAGCAGCCAAGTCTTTTGGAATATGGATATGACGAACATCGACGCCCAAGCGTTTGATATTACCTTTCCACAAATCGCTATAGGTCGGTATGCCATCAGGATAAACGATAGTCATATCCAGAATACTATCCACCTCACTGCCAAGGGCGCTGATAGCTAGCGCCAAACCGCCAGCTCTTGGTTTTAGCAAGTGCGTGTAGGGTGAGTTTTGACCTTGACTTTTGGTTGGGGTAAAGCGCGTACCCTCCAGATAATTGAGCAAAGTAAAGGGTTTGTCTTTGAGTAGCGCGCAGGCACGTTTGGCCTCTTCTATATCTTTGCCTTTTAGCGCAGGGTTTTTCTCGATTTGCTCTTTTGAATGACGGCGCATCATCGGAAAGTCTAAAAAGTAAAAAGCCTGTCCGATAACGGGAATATATATCAGCTCAAATTTGGTAAAAAATCGTGTTAATGGCAAACGCTTTTCACTAATGTACTGAACGATACTCGTATCGACCCAAGACTGATGGTTGCAAATGAGTAGATACTTGCCTTTGGTATTCACATCATCTGGCAGACTAATACGCCAGTCTTTACGCGGCAATACATTGTCAATCAATGCATTATTGCTATTGATCCAGTAATTGGTCACATCTATTACCGTTTTGTCTGCGATAGCGGAGCCAGTGATAGCCTTGGCAGCACCCATAATCCATACAGGAGGTCCTGCTGCTATACTATTTGCGGTAATGACGCCAGTTGACGTCGCTAACGAGATAACTTTACCAAGCCTAGGCGCACGGTTATGCACTTTTTGTATGAGCGATGACAGTTTCATGATAGTTTCCTTATAATCATTTTATATTTATAATTTAGACAGCTTGTTTATAACACAAAGTCATCGCACTATAATAGTATGAGGTATTATCAGATTCAGAAAATCATTAAAGTGAGATACAGACAAAAATATTAAGTAAAGTGTCAAAACTAAAATAGTCATGATATATAGTTCTGCATTTTGCATACATAGATGTGACAAAATATTACACATAGACAGGTTGTGCTTGCCATAATAACAGCAAGTGTGAATAGCACCCAGCAGAGCAAAGTGCATATAGCGCTTAATAAGATTAAGGCAATAAGTATTGCTAATAAGTATTACTAATAAGTATTACCAAAATAAATTTTGTTTATAACTTCATTTGAATTCATAGAGGAATAAATTATGCGTAATCAATTAATGATTGTAGCTGTAGCATCAGGTTTAGCTCTTAGCGGTTGTACTACTGATCCTAACACTGGACAACAGCGTTTAAATAAAGCGGCCTTGGGTGGTTTGGTTGGTGCGGCAGGCGGCGCAACTATCTCAAAAGCAACTGGCGGTGATAAGACGGGTCGTGACGCAGCAATTGGCGCAGCGCTTGGTGCTGGCGTAGGGTATTACATGGAGCGTCAAGCTCGTCAGTTAGAGCAGCAAATGGCGGGTACTGGTGTTACTGTTGAGCAAAACCCAACGACTGGTAACATCGATTTGGTCATGCCAGGTAACATCACTTTCTCGTTTGATGATGCGACTTTGAATGCATCATTTAGACCAACACTTGATAAGCTTGCGTCAACTATGAGCCAGTACAATCAAACGACAGTAACTATTGCAGGTCATACTGATAGCCGCGGTGATGCAGCTTATAACACTCGTTTATCAAGAGACCGTGCTTATTCAGTAGCCAACTACTTGACGGCTCGTGGCGTAGCTTCTAACCGTGTTAATGTCGTTGCATATGGTGAATCACGTCCAATCGCAGATAACAACACTGATTATGGTCGTCAGCAAAACCGCCGTGTTGAGCTCACTATCAACTCACCACAAAGCGTTAACTAGAATTAAAACTGTTTAGTTCAATGATAAAGAGCCAGCGCTAAGCTGGCTTTTTTGTGTTTATAATTTGGAGCGGAGTAAAGCTTAAACCTTTAAACTACTTAATATTACTGTTTATAGACGTAGCTTTTTACCAAAACTTTACTCCTTTATCTTTATACGATACCGCTAAAAACAAATTATTCGTAATAATACCAATTTTTATTTGATAATAGTTCTCAATAACATTATAATTTGCGAAAACTCGCGTTAGTACACTGCGAAAACATAGTGATCAAGGAGCTGTATATTACGGCTTCTTTGTCTTGACATACATCGAATATAGCGTTATCTATCAAAATACATCTTTATATCTATTACTAGGGCCATTTATGACTACCACTACGATAAAGCGTCGTTCTTTTTTGCCAGCGACTTTGGCTGTTGCGTTATCTTCTATGTTAATGATGAGTGCTTGTACTAAACAGACAGAAGAGAATACGTCGCAAAATGAGGTAGCCGCTACTACTGATACAGTAAGTGGAGCCGTTCAGCAGGCAAGCTTAGATAGATTGCTTATCAGTTATGCCAACATAGCACAAGCCGCTTACAAGGATTCACTGGAGACGGCAAAAGTACTGCAAGCTGCTATCGATGCTTATGTTGATATGCCTACTGAGGCAAATTTAGCCGCTGCAAAAGCGGCTTATAAAGCGGCTCGCAAACCCTACTCACAAACAGAAGTATTTCGGTTCGATGAGGGGTTTGTAAGTGCTGATGACAAGCGTGATATCAGTAGTATCGATAGCTGGGAGGGTCAAGTCAATGCATGGCCACTCGATGAGGCGTTAATAGACTATGTCAGCGATAGCTACGAGGGCGAGTACAATAGTAACGATAATATAATCAACAGTAAAAGCATTGCTGTTGGTAGCGTACAGCAAGACACTAATGACATCACCCCAGAGCTGTTGGTCGATATGGCAGAGATTGGTGGTAGTGAAGCCAATGTGACGACAGGCTATCATGCCATAGAGTTCTTGCTATGGGGTCAAGACACCAATGGCGTAGGCGAAGGGGCAGGAAAGCGCCCTGTCAGTGATTATGTCACGGCTGCAGGTCAGTGTACTAGTGGTGATACGGTCAATGACGATGTCAGTATCTGTGAGCGTCGCGGTGAGTATCTCAAAGCGGCCACCCAGCTATTGGTCGAGGATTTGACCGCAATGGAAGCGCAGTGGCAGTCCAAAAGCGAAAATACATTACGAAGTGATATATTGGCTCGTAAAGATGACAATGCCTTGCGCCAAATCATGTACCAAATGGGTAGCCTAGCATTGGGGGAGCTCGCTTCTCAGCGGATGCAAGTGGCGTTTGTCACAGGCTCCACCGAAGATGAGCACGAATGCTTTAGTGATCTAACGCACATAAGCTATGCCAATAATGCACGTGGTATCCAAAACCTATTTAACGGTAACTACCAGACTGTCACTGACAAAACGATCGGCGGCTATGGTCTCAAGCAGTATCTTATTGATACGGGGCACAAGGGCGCAGCAGACCAGTCGGCAGCTGACTTTACTAGAGTCAAAAGTGCGTTTGATGTCATCGTCGAAAAAGCTGAAAACGAGGGCATAAAGGTTGATCAGATGATTGCAACCGCAGGTCAAGTAAGTAAGCAAGGCATATCCGCCGAAGAGCAAAATATGCGTCGCGGCTGGATTGAGAGTGGTATCACAGGTTTACAGGCGCTCACCGATAGCTTAGAGAACGCTGCAAAAGCCGTTGGCATTGACAACCTTGCCGCGGACGATGGACTATAAGTCAAGATCGGTCTTGTGAGTCAATAATGGCTGGCAAGTCGCTAAAAGTGAATGAGAATTGTTTTCATAAACGCGCACTTGGAGTACACTATCACGTTATCAGTATCGACTGATAACGTGTTTTTTTATTGAAGATATATCAGAGTTAAGGATGTTATGAGCACTGATAAAAGTTGCAATCGTGGTAATAAGCTGGCAGTAAGTATGATGGCAGCTTTGAGCATAAGTGCCTGCCAGCCTACTGTAAGCGATAGCGAGGCGTTGTCCTCTGAACGCTTGCAGACTATTGAGACGCTCGCAGGTATTCCAATGCAACAGCTGGCTACTTTTGATTCTCAAGAGATTAAGCAAGGCGGTGATACAGGTATCACTATCGCTAGTAGTGAGAGTTACTCAAAACCTTCATCGAATCTGACCGCTTCACGTAAGGGTAATTTCTTTATTGGTAATGCTTTTTTTATGCAGCCTTGGGTCGCTGCGCCTGCGAGTACCGATAGCCGTGATGGTCTGGGCGCATTATTTAATGTCGCCGCTTGCCAGTCTTGCCACATTAAAGACGGGCGCGGACATGCACCTCTGACTAGCGAAGATGATTCAGATAGTCTGCTCATTCGATTAGCGATGCCGGCGCAAACCGCTGAGCAAAAACAGCAACTCAAAGACTCCCTTATCGAAAAAGTAGTTCATCCTAATTATGGTGGTCAATTGCAAGATCGCGGGGTTCAAGGCGTGCCCGCTGAGGCGCGTATTCAAGTCACTTGGACGGACAAACCAGTCACATTTGCAGATGGTCATATCGAGACTTTGCGTGCACCTACCTTTAACTTGACTAATCCTGGGTATGGGGCATTTGATGATGAGCTTATGGTCTCACCGCGAATTGCGCTGCCTATGATAGGGCTTGGATTACTTGAGCAAATACCCGATGCCGATATCAAAAGACAGGCCGACAGCAGTGGCAAAAACGGTATCTATGGTAAATTCAATCTTGCGATGGATCCGAAAACGGGTAAGGTTGCGCTAGGTCGATTCGGTTGGAAAGCAGGTCAAACCAAGCTTTTGACTCAAAATCAAAGCGCCTTTAATGAAGATATGGGTCTGACGTCAAACATTAGACCCCACGAATCTTGTATGCCAAGTCAAACGGCTTGCCTAAATGCAACTACTGGCGCTGATGAGCAAGGTAATGGCAAACTGGCTGTAGAAGTCAGCGATGACATTACTAAGTTTGTAGAGTTCTATACGCGTAATTTAGCGGTTCCGCATCGCCGTGATGCGGAAAGCGAGATAGTACTAGCGGGCAAACAGCGCTTTTATGACATAGGCTGTCAAAGCTGTCATACGCCAAGATACGTGTTGCCAAAAACTGACGATGATCATCTTGAGCAGCACGGGCAAGTCATCTATCCTTATACGGACTTATTGCTTCACGACATGGGTGATGAATTGGCAGATCGCACTATCGCAGGCAAGCTGCCACCTAAAAATGCACAAGTAGAGTTCTTGGCTAACTCGTATGAGTGGCGCACCCCAGCGCTTTGGGGTATAGGTTTGGCACAAACGGTCGACTCGCAAGCGACGTTTTTGCATGATGGCCGCGCTCGCACTTTGATGGAGGCGGTACTGTGGCATGGCGGCGAAGCTGAGGCGCAAAAGCAAAAAGTACTTAAACTTGATAAACAAGGCCGCGCCGAGCTTAATGCATTCTTAAAGTCGTTATAAGCTATCGCTTATCCCTCCAAACCCTAAGACTAACTATAAACTCTAAATGACCGAGAACTTTATGAAAATCAATCATGGCTTAGTGATGGTGTTATCCGCTTTGAGTGCTGGGCTACTGGTCAGCTGCGTCAAACCTGCTGATGATAATACAGCTACTGATATGGACAATCAAAAGGTTACTCAAGAACCGACTAAAGCTAAAGCTGCGGCTGGCAGTAGTGAACAGATCGAGGCTATAGACATTAGCGCTGAAACTGCGAGCACGTATTTAACTCATGTTGCTAATGATATCGTGATTCCAGCCTATGCAAATACTGCCAAGCAGAGCGCACAATTGCAAAAGCTTGCACAACAGAGCTGCCAGCAAGCGCCAGTAAGTGGAAATGCATTACAAAAGATGCGTGATCAGTGGTTACTACTTGCGCAAGCTTGGGCCAGTGCTGAGATGATTAACTTCGGTCCTGCAACTGACAGTATGAGTAACTTATACGTCAACTATTATCCTGATGAGCGCGGAGTAGTGCATAGTGGCGTCGCTGATCTGATCGCCGCCAATCCTACACTAACAGCTGCGCAGCTAGAGAATGAAAGCGCTATTGTACAAGGGATACCAGGACTTGAAGAGGCGCTACACGCTAATGATAGTCTAGACGGCGCTCAATGTGCCTATGTTATTAGCGCCAGTGGTGCCTTGAGCACTCGTCTAAAAGCTATCGAAAATAACTGGCGCGACAATGCCACAACGCTACTTGCCATCGATAAAACAGCGGACAGTGATCAGGGACTAAATCAATGGTTCAATGCACTGCTATCGCTCGTTGAAATCACAAAAACCAACGCTATCGATCAGCCGTTAGGGATTACAGGGTCTACAAAAGGTCATCTGCCAGCAGCGACTGCTGAGCAAAGTCGCTCTATTATCACAGCGAAAGTAGATACGCTGAATCAAGCGCTTACCGATCCAGCTCTGGTCGCTATGCTCGGGCGCAATAACGAGAGCCAAGTCAGTGATACTCTCTCCACCGCGCTTAGCGATACCACAGCCATACTTGCGCAAATGCCAGAGGATATCGCTGACGCAGACAAGGCTGAGCAGCAGGCGCTGTTCGATCATTTCACGACAATGACGCGGCTCATAAAACGTGAGCTTATTCCAACTTTAGGAGTTCGTGTTGGTTTTAATAGTAACGATGGTGATTAGGTCATGACTATTTTGAAGACTAAAGCTGCGATAAATGGTGTCAATAATGCGGATAACCTTTATGTGCAAGATCATAGGCGCTCAGGCAAACGACTCTGTTATGAGCTGATAAAAACATCGGCTCTAACACTGTTTGGTACTTCTATATTGGTTGGTATGCATCATCAGTATCGTAAACGCCGTCATCCTAAGGCGCGGATACAGGACTATATAGCAGGTGTTCAAACGCGTATAGATGCCATCGTTTCTTCACCGTCGTTTGTAGGAGACTTAAGACCGACTAAGCAGCTGACGCGTTTGCAACAGTCTTACCATGCTGCAAAACAGACGTACCTAAACCATGATGAAACTATTTTTAGTCATTCTAAAGTTGATCACAAATTAGCTGCCTTGCATACGACTACTAGGATAGCGCGTCCCGTATGCTGGGTCAGCGGTGTGGCTTCTATGCCAAAGACTATGCCAGCGAGTGAAAATAACGACGAGAATGATTTTGGCGTAGTGGGTATCGATGCACAAAGACAGCTTGTCTGGCAGACGACAATGCCTGAGCGCGTGCATGATATCGTCGTTCAACCTATGGCTAAGGATCAAAAGCAACTCGATAAGCAAAGCGGCGACGTCGTCGTTATGGGACGCCGCCCAAGTGAGACATTCTGGGTATTAGATGCTGCTACAGGAAAAGTCAAACACGCTATCGAAGCCTCAGCTGATCGTCACTTTTATGGGCATGCCTGCTATAGCTTGGACGGTCAGCGACTGTATGTGACAGAGAACGATACGGTTACTTTGACAGGCAAGATAGGTAGTTACGCTATCGATGATAATTACCGAAAAATTAGAGAGTTTGACTCGTATGGAATTGGCCCGCACGAGCTGATTATGCATCCAGACAATCAAACGCTGATTATCGCTAATGGTGGAATCAAAACTGAACAGGCATCTCGTGAAGAGCTTAATCTCGATAGCATGCAACCCTCGTTAGTGTATATAAGCTGCCATGACGGTCAATTATTAGAGCAAGTCATTCCTGAGCATAGTCAGATGAGCGTACGCCATCTCGCTATCCATGATGACGGTACAGTAGCCATTGGTATTCAGTACCAAGGCGAGCGCCATATCAACGTACCACTCGTACTGATCCACAGGCGTGGCGATACTGAATTTACCCCTTTGATTATGCCTAATGGTCAGTGGCATGTTTTTCATCAGTATATCGCCAGCATAGCTGTCGATAGCGCGCAAAACCAGATATGCGTGGCAACGCCAATGGGCGGCTGCGCAGCTATCTTTGATTTAAAGACGCACGCACTTATAGATACAGTAACTCTGCCAGATTGCGCAGGTGTAGCATTAAATACCGAAAAACCCGGCTTTATCGTTAGTGATGGAAACGGTCATTTAACTACCCTAAGCAGTAGTACAAAAGAGAATCAGGATTCTAACAAAGACCCTATCATGACCCATAGTCAGCAGCACGCAATGTCTTTTGATAATCATTTGCAAGCGCTAGCATGGTCGGTAGCTGATGAATAAAAGCAGGCTCATCCCCATCTCGTTATTGGCTAATGCTGCTGAGCAGTTGGCGGCAGCAGACATCCAATTGAACATCAGTCAAAAACGCGTCAAGAATATCAATTTTCGCTTAAAACCTTATCAGCTGAACGTCTCTATACCTCTATTTATTAGTCATGAACAAGCCGCGCAGGCCATTGATAAGCGCGTGTCTTGGGCAATAGACAATCATGCGCAAGTATTAGCGCAGCATCAGCAGACACCGTTTTCTGAATCATCAGCTGTGAGTAATAATTTACTATTGTGGGGCGAGCCGCAAGCGCTGATCTTAAATCATGATGAAAAGATCGCTTACTATCGCCAGCAACTAGCAAAAGTAACGCCTGCCTTATTCAATAAATGGCAGCCCATCGTCGGCGCAAAGGCCCGTGAAGTCAGATTCAAAAAAATGCACACCCGATGGGGCAGTTGCAATACTAGAGAGAGCCGAGTCTGGCTATCTGTCTACTTGCCAGCGTATGCTATTGAGTGTACTGAATACGTGATCGTTCATGAGCTATGCCACTTGCATCATCCCAATCATAGCGCCGCATTTTGGCACACGGTGAGGGCAGCAATGCCAGAGTATCAGCAGTGGCATGACATGTTGGCAGGACAATCAAGGCAGTTGGATTAAACTTGTGTATCAAGACAGGAATGCGTTATGGACAACGTTAACCAGCCTGAGTTTTGGCAGCAGCGTTATGAGTCGGGCAGCATACAGTGGGATATGGGACAAGTCTCACCACCACTAAAAGCCTATATCGACCAGTTGCCAGAATCTACCAAAGACCAGAGGATCTTGGTGCCGGGTGCGGGTAATGCTTATGAGGTTGGCTATTTGCATGAGCAAGGATTTACTAACGTCGTTTTAGTCGACTTCGCACCAGCGCCCATTAAGGATTTCGCTAAGCGCTATCCTGATTTTCCAGCAGAGCATTCAATCTGTGCAGACTTTTTTGAATTGTCGCCCAAGGACTATCAGTTCGATTGGATACTTGAACAGACGTTTTTTTGTGCGATTAATCCGTCGCGCCGTGATGAGTATGTCGAGCAAATGGCAGCGTTACTTAAGCCTAATGGCAAGCTCATAGGTTTACTGTTCAACGTTGATTTTGGTCGAGATGAACCGCCGTTTGGTGGTACGCTTAAGGAGTATCAAAAGCGTTTTGCGCCGTATTTCAACATTGATGTTATGGAGACCAGCACCAACTCTCATCCAGCGCGTCAAGGCAGTGAGCTATTTATGAGTCTGCAAGCAAAATAATCTCGCGTCTGATATTGCTGCGTGCCTGAGACTCTAGCTGATCATAATGCTCTGTCAGATAGAGCTTAGGATGTGCAAGTAGACTCTCCAATACCGCTATCCGCCCAGTGCGATAGTTCGCCTTTGGCACATGAGCGTATTCTTTGCGTACCGCCTGCGCATACTGCTCATAATCCATCCACGGCGCACCCAAAATACTCAAATCCATATCAAGTAAATAAGCAGCATCAAGGCTGTTATCAGCACCTATGACGTTGTGATTTGCGGTCATGATAATTAACTCATAGATACGTTGGCACTGTTTGGAAT
The DNA here is from genome assembly GCF_051307035.1 of Psychrobacter sp. DM4. Taxonomy (GTDB): domain Bacteria; phylum Pseudomonadota; class Gammaproteobacteria; order Pseudomonadales; family Moraxellaceae; genus Psychrobacter. Next base: position 2,337,212 of record NZ_CP195536.1, on the reverse strand, counting down.
CAAGGCAAGAGTGTAATTTCTCTTGAACGTATTCCGCGCTTTTAAGCTCGTTATCTGAGCGCCTAGGGTCATATATTACATCATGATAGTACACCGCTAGCGCCACGATATCAGGCTGGGCAAGCGCGTCTTTTATCTTATCAAACTGGCTGAACAGCTGCGTTAAATGCTCCAAGGTATGATAAGCGCGGGTATGCTCGCTATAACGAGTCGCAATATCTTGCCAAAGTGTCAAGGCAATGTTAGGTGCAACGCTTTCATTGATAGCTGATAGATGCGCTGCAAAACGCTCACTAAGATCCAAGTGTCTTTTTTTGCTCATGCTAGCGCCGCTTGGCATCATTTTCAAAAGCCTGACCAAACACTTGACCGAGCAAATTGACATCATCCACGCGCGCATAATTTAAGCGGGTGACAAAGGCGATTTTGCGATGAGGACCTGCCTCTGCTAGTGGCACGGCTACCGCATTCTGGTTCTGCAGATGTAATTGATCGAGGGCCATCTCAGGTACTAAAGTCGTACCCATATTCGCAAGCGCCATTTGGATCAAAGTGTTAAGGCTAGCATCAGAGAAGCTAGATTTCATTTGCGCGCGATCAAAATGACAGACTGATAGCGTCTGATCAGTGAGACAATGTCCTTCGCCTAGTAGCATAAGGTTAGCCGTTGCTAGCTCATCTGCGTTGATGGTCTCAAGCTTGGCATGCACATCATCCTTTGGGAATACCGCAAAAAAGTCCTCAGCCCAAAACTCAAAACTATGTAAGCCATCTACTGCATAAGGTAGAGCGATAATCGCCGTATCGATATGACCGTAACGCACTTGCTCAAGCAAACGCTCAGTCTGCTGCTCGACGATAGTCATTCGAAATTCTGGATAGTGCGCGCGCAGCGCAGGCAGGACCTTTGGCAATAGATAAGGGGCAATCGTCGGAATAATACCGACAGTCATCGGGTAGGCGAGCGGTGACTGATGACTTTGAGCACGAGTGGTCAAATCATTGACCTCTGAGAATATACGCTGCGCTCGCGTTAAGATGTCCTGACCGATAGGCGTAATGAGCACTTGCTTATTGTTGCGCTCAAATATTTGCGTATCGAGCTGCTTTTCTAATTCTGCGATACCTAAACTTAGCGCTGATTGAGAGATATTACAGTCCTCAGCGGCGCGTTTGAAATGGCGGTGTTTGGCAACGGCTAAAGCAAATTCGAGTTGACGTAGGGTAATCATAAAAGGTCTCTTTAAAACGTTTAACAAAAAGGGTCAAGGACTAATAAAAAGCAAAATTTGAGCTACTTAGTACTTATAGGACTCATCTACTTACTAAGACTGAAAATGAGATAAGACAGTTTACCAAGATTAATAAAACAAAACATCAAGTTAAAATCTTTTAACTGGAGTAATCGTAGAATTGGCGTATAGTTTGTCAGGTAGCCAAGATAACTCATGGCTTAAATTGAACAACCCAATAATTATATCTCAATTTACTAACTTTAAAGGAGCCAATTATGGCGTCTATTATCAATCAAGAAATCCCAGAATTCTCAGCTGATGCGTATGTTAATGGTGAATTCAAAACGATCACCTCAGACGACGTAAAAGGCAATTGGGCAATATTCTTATTTTACCCAGCTGACTTTACCTTTGTATGTCCAACTGAGTTAGAGGACATGGCCGCTCATTACGAAGAATTGCAAGGCCTTGGCGTAGAAGTCTACTCAGTATCGACTGATACTCATTTTACCCACAAAGCATGGCACGATTCTTCAGATGCTATCGGTAAAGTGACTTATCCAATGATTGGCGATCCTACTGGCCGTATCACTCGCGGTTTTAATGTTATGATTGAAGAAGCAGGCCTTGCTGAGCGCGGCACGTTCCTAATTGATCCTGATGGCCTAATCCAAGTTGCAGAGATACATGCAGGCGGCATTGGTCGTAGCGCAAAAGATATGCTACGTAAAGTAAAAGCGGCGCAATATGTTCGCGAAAACGACGGTGAAGTCTGTCCAGCAGCGTGGGAACAAGGCGGCGATACGTTGAAGCCAAGTCTTGATCTCGTTGGTAAGATCTAAGCGATTGCTATATAAACAATCCTTATAGATGTTTAGCCAAACCATAAAGAAGACCCTATCAGTATAAGCTGGTAGGGTCTTTTTATGTCTTATAATTATTGTCTGTTATGCTTAGTCTTTATTGATAGTTAGCACTTAGGACTGTATTTTGTTCTTATCGATTATTTGATAAATCTCATCTTTTAGATGTAGTTTTCGTCGCTTCATGTGCTCGATTTCGTCATCACGGCTGGTATTTTTCACTCTGTCTTTATCGAGTTGGTTGATCTGTTGATCCAGTTTAGTATGCTCATCAAAAATAACCGCGAAATGGTCATCCTTTTGCTTGAGCTCAGCGATAATATCTCTATTGTCCTGCCAAGTATCCGTCTTTCTCATGTGATCATCCTTTTTAGTGAGCGCAAGCCTTCGCGCATTGCAAGTTAGAGTGTCAGTAAGAGTGCTACGATTAAGGTGGAACTCATATCTTTTGATGTAGAAGATATAAAGACAAATAAGTACAGCTTTTCTATTGGTCTTACTCGATTGTAGCGAATAAATACCCTTGATACTATGACAATAAATCTTACATGGTTTTATAATTAATAAAATATATCAGTTAACGATTTGTTTTATAAAACATTAGGTTTGAGTTTATCCGCTTGCTCAGAGTGCGTAAACCTATGATAATAGGGACATCAAAGGGTATTAGCCTTTTTATTTATTAAGTATTTTTTATTGCATCTGCCTCAAACTATAAAGATTCAAACGAGCAACCTGATAGCTGCCGTTACCTAATTAACAATATTAAGGAACAAACATGATAGACCAAAGTTTATTAGACGCTGTAAAAAGCTATAGCGAAAACATGACTCGCCCAATTACCTTTGTATTAGGCAGCGGTGAGCACAGTAAACGTGCTGAGCTGATTGATTTTTTGACCAAAATTGCAGGTACGACGGACAAGATCAATTTTGATCCAGTAGCGACTGATGACAGTCTGCCAAGTCCTATTAGCTTTGCTGTATATAGTCATATTGATGGCGCACAAACCGATACAGGTATTGTGTTCAGCGGTATTCCAGGCGGTCATGAGTTTACCTCTTTAATATTAGCTATTTTGCAGGCGGGCGGTCATACGCTCAAGCTAGACGAGGGCATTCAAAAGCTAGTCAAACGCTTCAATCAGCCGCTAGAGTTTCAAACGTATGTGTCACTGTCTTGTCACAGTTGCCCAGAAGTGGTGCAAGCGCTCAACCAATTCTCATTGCTCAACGAAGGTATCAGCAATGAGATGATTGATGGCGCGTTATTTCAAGAGCAAGTAGAGGCGAACAAGATCCAAGGCGTACCTGCGGTATTTCTAAACGGTAAGCCGTTTGCTAATGGTCTCATTGATACGGCTAAACTAATTACTAAGTTACAAGAGCAGTTCCCTGATCTAATGAGCGAAGGTAGCGATGACGACGCTGAGCAATTAGAGCAGCAAGATGTCACTATTATCGGGGCAGGTCCTGCTGGCGTTGCCGCTGCCATTTATACCGCTCGTAAAGGTCTAAAAGTCACTATGGTCGCTGATCGTATCGGTGGTCAGGTCAAAGACACACAAGACATCGAGAATTTGATCTCGGTGCCTTTAACTAACGGCACTAATTTATCAGCCGATTTTGTCAAACATATAGAAGAGTACAATATTACTCTCAAGCAGCATGTGACGGTCAAAGAGATCGATGAGACTGCCGATGAGAACTACAGCATTCATCTCAATACAGGCGAGCGTTTTGAGACACGTAGTATTATCCTAGCGACAGGCGCTCAGTGGCGTAAACTTGGTGTTCCAGGTGAAGAAGAAAATACGGGCAAAGGCGTGGCGTACTGCGCGCATTGTGATGGTCCTTTCTTTAAGGGTAAAGATATCTCCGTCGTTGGCGGTGGTAACTCAGGAGTCGAGGCCGCGCTTGATTTGGCAGGTATCGTCAAAAGCGTAACCGTGCTTGAGTTCGCTGATGAATTAAAAGCCGATCAAGTCTTGATCAATAAAGCCAAAGAGAAGTCGAACATTGAGTTCATCACAGGTGCTGCGACCAAAGAGATCAAAGCCACTGATGGTAAAGTGAGCTCTATTGTCTTTGAAGATCGCAAAACGGGCGAGACTCATGAGCGTGATTTAGAAGGGGTGTTTGTACAGATAGGTCTGATTCCAAACTCTGGATTTATCAAAGGTTTTGTCGATCTAAACCGTTTTGGTGAAGTTGAGATTGATGAGCGCTGCCGCACCGATCGCAGAGGCATCTTTGCTTGTGGGGATGTGACCACAGTACCCTTTAAGCAGATTAACATTGCTATGGGCGAGGGTAGTAAAGCCGCTTTAAGTGCGTTTGAATATTTGGTAATGCAGTAAGTCTATGTTTAATAGAAAGCAGCCCATCGGAAATCTTATTTAAAAGATTTCCCTTGCAAGCCTAAAATTGACATGCAATTTTTTTTTACGGCTTTCAGGGCGAGGGTAGTAAAGCCGCTTTAAGTGCGTTTGAATATTTAGTTATGCAATAGAATCTAGTAAGTTTAAAAAAAAGCCACCTCTTTTTGAGGTGGCTTTTTTGTGTCATTACTCAGATAAAGCTCAGTCTAGTGTTTACAAGGTAGTTATTTAAGCGACATAATGAGGAATATTACCCCTAAAAAGTAGTATGGTTTAGAGTAAATATTTTCTTTGGTTTAGTAATACTATTAATAAAATATGTCGCTGTGTCACATCGCTCAAGGAAGACAATTATGGAATATATTGAAGCCTTTTTCTCTTTAATTGGAGACTTAACATGGGGTTGGGCACTCGTCCCAATGCTCATTATTTTCGGATTGCTATTTACCATAGTAGGTAGGTTCGCGCAGTTCAGATATTTTAAGCGTATGTTTAGGGTATTTAGAACAGATGAGGTAGGAGACGAGGGAATTTCTGCTCGTCAAGCCTTGCTAGTATCTATCGGCGGACGGGTCGGCGGCGGTAATATTGCAGGTGTTGCTGTAGCGATCTCACTGGGTGGTCCAGGTGCGATATTCTGGATGTGGGTCGTCGCCTTGATTGGAATGATGACTAGTATTGTTGAGTGTAGTTTGGCTCAGCTGTATAAGCGAAAAGATGTCGATGGTAATTTTCGCGGTGGTCCTGCGACTTATATCTTGCACGGTTTAGGCAAAGATTATCGTTGGCTCGCCGTGATATATGCTATCTCACTGCTCCTGTCTTTCTCCATCGGCTTTGTAGCGTTCCAAGGTAATACTGTGGCAGGTTCTGCTCTTGAAAGCTTTGGGATTGATCGTTGGATATCAGGCGTAATACTGGTTATTGCGGGTGGGTTTATCGTCTTTGGCGGTATTCAGCGTATTGCGAAAGTCGCAGACGTGGTTATTCCAGTTATGGCGCTAATCTATATTGGTATGGCACTTATTATTATCGCGCTAAACTTTACAGAACTGCCAGCGCTAATGGTTATGATAGTCAAAAATGCCTTTGGTATTGAGTCTGTCGTAGGCGGTGGTATTGGTGTGGCGATTGAGCAAGGTATGAAGCGGGGCTTATTCTCTAATGAAGCAGGTTTGGGCTCTGCGCCCAATATCGCAGCTACTGCTTATGCAACCCATCCTGTTAGTCAAGGTATCTCGCAGTCGTTATCGGTGTTTATTGATACGATTGTGGTGTGTAGTGCAACGGCATTTATGATTTTACTGAGTGGGGTGTATCAGCCAGGGGCTGAAGTCGATGGTATTGTACTGGCTCAGCAGGCGCTGACGACTCAGCTTGGGGATTGGTCACAGTATATCTTGACTATAGCGATATTGTTATTTGCCTTAAGCTCTATTATGTATAACTATTATATGGGCGAAAACGCCATTAACTTTTTGGTCAAAAAGAATATTAAAATGGCGACCTTGGTTTTACGACTTGTGGTTGTCGCGATATTATTTATCGGTGCAGTAGCGCCAACGGCAACCGCTGTATTCTTCTTTGCTGATCCATTGATGGGTCTGCTGGCCTTAGCAAACTTACTAGCTCTCATTATGCTATTTCCGCGCGCTAAGCGCTTACTTGATGACTTTGCAAGACAGTTAAAATCAGGGGTAAAAGAGCCGTTATTCGACGCGCAGCAGTATGAGAAGTTGGATATCGATTTGAGTGCTTGGGGTAAAGAAGCGGTAGAAGAGGCTTTAGAGCAGAAGAAGTAGTTTAAATGTACTTTATGTCTTATGAATAAAAAACCACTTCAGCCTACGAGCATGGTTGAGGTGGTTTTTTTGTGACTACTATTTTTAGCAGTCGCTAATATCAGTTTTTATTCCGAATCAGAGCAATAATCGGAATAGCAATGATATACATCAATACGCCATACACAGCGGCAGGTAGAGCAATAGCAGGTAGGGCAACAGTCGTGCCCATAATGATTGGCGCTAGGGTGATAGCAGTTGTACTGTTCTGAATACTGGTCTCTATAGATACGGTCTTGGTGTCGAACCAGCTTAATTTAAACAGTCGAGCAATGAGCATACTCAGTACAAATAAGATAACGATAAGTAGAACCAGCTCAAGCCCAATAGAGGTGAGTTGCGACTTTAACAGCTCCAAGTTGGTAGCGATAACCGCAAAGACGATGAGTACAAAGAACACGCTAGAGATACCATTTAGGATACCACTTCTACGTTCCATAAACCTTGTGAACTTGTAGCGTGCAAACATACCGATGCTGACAGGTAACGTCGTCAATAAAAACATCACCAGACCTATTTTAAACGCGCTAATCGTACCAGCCTGATCTTGCATAAAATAGTCAAAAGCTAAAGTGATAAGAATGGGCAAGGTAATAACGGATAGTAGACTGACAATGCCTGTTAGTGCAACCGATAACGCTACATTGCCCTTGGCATAATAGGTTAGTAGATTACTGGTGACGCCACCAGGACAAAAGCTAATCAGCATAATACCAAAGGCAATAGCGGGTGGCGGCGTGGTGATAAGGACGATGATAAGGGCGACCACTGGCACTAGAATAACTTGGTTAAAGAGGCCAACAAAGAACGCTTTAGGATTGGTGGCGATAATTTTGAAATCACTAGGTTTTAGCCCAGTGCCTAAAGTGAACATAATGTAGGCGAGTGCTAACGGCAGTAAGGCTAAAGCAATATTACTCATAAAACGTCCTTGTAAAATTAAAAGCCGTATTAGAATGACTTTTTAGATAGAGCACATTCCTTGTGGTTCTATCATCTTAAACGCTATTAAAAATTTAGCAAACATTTTACAAGTTGAATTCACTTTTAATCCGCTAATACCCCAACTATCGAAACTATCTCACCTGCTTCATCTTCTTTGATTACGCGTGTCTCTTTTAAAGCTGAGTCGATCCAAGATTGTATATGACGATTGTTCAACATTGTCTCACAATACTGTTTGGTCGTTGATTTTAATACTATGTCAGAGGTATTAGCATAAGTTTGCAAGCGTAGCACGACTGGCGCAAAAAAAGCATCGGCTGCTGTGAAGTGACCAAACAAGTAGCTGTCAGATGCTCTATTTGTCAAACACTCTTCAAAGATCGCTTCTATACGAGCGATATCAGCCAAACAAGCCGCACTGGGTTGTATCTTTGCCGTTGCCCTTATATTCATTGGCATCTCACTACGCATGCCCGTCAGTCCTGAATGCATCTCAGCGACGATACTTTGACAATAGGTGCTATCTTTTCTATTTTGACTATCAGACTGACTCAGCCCTGTCCAAACATCTAAGTCGGTCAGATAATCATTGGCGTGAATAACAATCGCCAAGGTGTCCCAAACCGTAACTTTGTCGCTATTATTAACTTTGTCATGACCGTATACCAAAACAGGCACTTTACCTGTAGGCGCATGCTCATCGAGCACTGATTTTGCAGAAGGATGAAACAATTCAATGGATTGTTCAGCAAAATCAATATTGAAAGCTTTGAGTAGTAGCCAAGCTCGCAATGACCATGAGGAGTAGTTTTTATTACCGATAATGAGAAGGGGTTTTTGCATATCTATTCTCCATAAATCTCTAAATGAAGCTCCATTATCGCCATCGTAATAGTGAGTTACCAACGCAAAATCTTAATAGCACCTATAAGCAATTCGCAGAATTTGGTTTATTTATTAAAGATGACAATATGCTAATCTACATAGAAACGATTTAAACAAGAGGGTTAGTGAATGGATATAGAGGCCTTACGCTGTTTTGTAGCTGTGGTCGAGACAGGGAGCTATACGCAAGCGGCAGAGCAGGTGCATCGCAGTCAAAGCGCGGTCAGTCAAAAGATGCAAAGACTAGCTGAGCAGACAGATAAAGCCCTATTTACCAAGTCAGGACGGCTGCTTGAGCTATCAGAGGATGGGAAGTTTTTGCTCGGTTATGCGCGGCACATTATTAGCTTGCATGATGATGCACTGCGGCAGCTGCGTGATAGTAAGCAGATTATTAGACCTCTGCAATTGGGGTGTCCTGATGATTATGCTCAAGTGGTCTTGCCTAAAATGCTGGCACATATACAAACTTGCGTACCGAATTTGCCCATTCATGTGCACTGCCACAACTCAATACGCCTACGTGAAATGCTAAGCGCAGGTACTTTGGATACTGCCATTGTATCGCGCTCCTCCGCGCGCGCGGCGGGGCAATTTTTGCAACAAGATGAAGGGATGTGGGCCTTTAACGGTGATACGCTTGCTCTAAAGCAGCACTACGAAGATAAGTCTAGTGTGCCTTTGATCCTTTTTGATGAAAGCTGTCATTTTCATCATTCGGCTATTCAAGGTTTAAGTCAGATAAACATAGCCAGTCAAGTGATTTGTAGCGCCAATAGCGTAGGCGCGATTGCAAGTTTGGTACTGGCAGGGCAGGGCATTACTGTCGTGGCAAAAACTAGCTTAGGTCAGATGACTATCTTGACAGAAGATAACAACCCACTACCGTTTGTATTACCTAAGCTACCTGAAGTCATTATCGAGATGGTCATAACCGCAAACGCCCATCCAAACTTTGGACGGGCGCAACTAGCAGAGGTCTGTGAGAACTATCTTAAGGTATCAAGTAACTAAGGTATCAGTCAACGAATCAATCGTCTAACAAGTCCATACGCTTTGCGGCTTCATAAATGCCCGTTGAGCGGTTGCCCGTACGGCAAAATATGAGCATGGGCTGCTCAGCTTGATTAAAGAAGTCCGCGAACTCCTCGACGTGATTTTGATTGAGCTCACTACCTGCAAAGGACACCTCTTTGTATGCAAGACCCGCTTCGGTAGCAGCGGCTTCGATCTCAGCACTGGTCGGTTGACCCGGCTCTTCACCATCAGGACGGTTATTGATGATAGTTTTAAAGCCGTTTTCGGCGATCAGAGGCACTTGATCCGGGGTGATTTGTCCCGTCATACTCACTTGATGACTCATAATTATTCCTAATTGTATTTTGGTTAAATGAACTTTTTGATAGCTTTGGTCATATCTTTTGTACTGTATTTAGATTTCCAAAGATTATAGCAAGCCTTGCATCAGTGCGCTTTGATACAGCAATTTAGCGCGCGCGCCTGTACCACAGAACATTAAAATAGGCTTAGGCATAGCATGATAAAAGGCGGCAAATTGCTTAACCGTCATAGTACTTAGGCGCTCATCATCAAAAGGTAGATAATGATAAGTCAGATCAGCCTGTGCGGTAGCCGTCGCAAAATCACAGCTATTGGGCTGAGTGTCACTCTCAGCATCAGGACGTATGTTGAGCACGGAGCGATAGCCAAGCTCTGCAATCTTGATGCATTGGCTGGGATAGATTTGCTTGTAGATAGTGAGATCATCGGTCATAAATAGTCAATTATAAACTCTTGTGTGAAAGGTATCTAAAGTCGTGGTAACAGTCAAGGCTCATGTATGGATGCTCGTCTTATTGTAGCTGCCTTTTTGACCGTTGTGAGTACATGAGCTTTGACAATGAGTCATCATAACGGCATTCGGTAGTAGACAGCAATAGCCGGTATCGATTTAAGACAGATAGGAGTGCGTGGTACTCGGCAATTCATTCTTTAGAGTATTAACAGCCTCTAAGGTACTCATAAATACCTGCCCTGATAACTCGGTGATAACTGGAGTATCACCGATGATATCCATAACAGGTCCCTTGACGAAGCTAAAGTGCAAGCGCTTATCTTGTACCGTAAGCTCTCGGGTCAAAGTCATTAGCATCTCTTGAGCGGTCAGATCAATATGATTGACCGCTGCCATCATGAGAATAATCTCACAGGCCTGTGGATACTGCCGTACGGACTGTAAGATGCGCCGATGAACCGATTCGGTGTTACCAAAGAATAAACTCTCATCGATACGCAGCATCAGCAATCGCTCAAAAGTTACCACATCATGGCGATTAATATTGCGAAAATGTCCTGTATCTCCTAATTGTCCAACAACTGCGACATGAGGCTGGCTGGACTGCCATATGAGACTGGCAAAAGAGACCATCAGACCTATAATCAGACCGGTGTTAAGACCAAATATGAGCACTCCGATAAAGGCGGCGATAAAACTAACTGCATCCAAACGGTCACGCTTTCGCGCAGACTGTAGGGTAGCAAAGTCAATCAGCCCAACGATAGAGGCCATGATCGTCGCGCCCAAAATCGCATAGGGTAGAGGCGCTAATGCCTCGCTAAAAGCAATCAACGCAGCAACCATAACGATGACTGTGACGAGGCTTGCAAGTGGCGTTTTGGCACCTGAATCTACATTGATAGCCGTACGAGAAAACCCACCTGCAACCGTAAAGCTCTGAAACAAACCACCTGCCAAATTAGCCAGTCCTAACCCTGTCAGCTCACGATTGGCATCAAATGTCTCGCCGCGCCTGCGAGCGTAAATGCTCGCCACTGAGCTGCTAGAGACAAAGACAATAAGCGCCATCAATCCTGCGGCGGGTAACAGCTCAAGCGCTTCTTGAAAGCTTGGCACATGCGGTATGATAAATGTTGGTAGCCCTTGAGGAATACTACCGATAGTAGCGACATCTCGCGTTGACCAGTTCAAGAGCAGGCTAAGTAAAATGGCGACAATCAATAAAATTAGCGGAAATAAGCGCTCAGCCCACTTGGCATAATTCGCTGATAACCAAGAGCGCCATAGCCATTTGCTAGCGTAGCGGTTACTGACCAAAAGGATAAAAGCGACAACACCAATGACAAGCGTTAAAGGATGCAATAGGTATATATACAGCTGCATACTCGATAAGTAACCAATTAGGCTGTTACCTGTTATCGGTATCGCTGTTAAATATTTGAGCTGGCTCACAAAGATAAGGACTGCCGCCCCGCTAATAAACCCCGCTGACACACCGCGACTAATGAACTGCATGATCCAGCCAAGTTTTAGCCGTCCTGCTATCCACAGCAACGCCCCAACCATAAAAGCGAGCAAGCTTGCCATCAAGATATAGTGCTCAGCGCCGCGGTCGGCATAGGCATGTAAGCTACTAGCCGTCATAATAGCGGTAATAGCGACGGGTCCAACCGCCTGTACATTGCTCGATCCTAACCAAGCGTAGACGATAACAGGCACGATGGCTGCATACAGACCATATACCGGTGGCAATCCTGCCAACACGGCATAACCGAGACTTTGCGGAATGACGAGCACACCGACGACTAAGCCTGCGATAACATCCGTAGGTAAGGCTGCTAATTGGTATTGACGTAACCAGTCTGGAATGAGACGAGTGGCAAGAGAGGGCATATTAGCAGGTCATCACATCGAATTTCGGTTAAAAAGGCAACCTCTACAAACTATATTGATCTACTCTGCCGGCGCACAAAAACGCTGATAAAGTAGCTGTAATACTGCCAAAGCATCATCGCTTGCGATACTGTAGTAGATTTGCTTGCCCTCACGACGCGTGGCGACTAACTCGTCTTTACGCAAAATACCCAGCTGCTGCGATAGGCTTGGCTGACCCACACCGACCAGTTGCTCTAGATCACCGACACAGTATTCTCCTTGGGTAAGCTGACACAACAATAATAATCGATCAGGATGCGAGAGCGATTTGAGCAGTTTACTCGCCTGTTTTGAGGCCGCTTGCATCTGCGTCGCTAAATTGGCTGGCACGATATCTGTATCATTCGAGGCTGTGGCTGGGGTAGAAGTGGTCAGAGTGATCTCCTTAGAGAAAAGCATCGCGAAATGAATCGCGGTTATTAAAGTAATGCTATAAATGGTTGTAAGCAAGTATTTTAACACTCAACATTAAAACGTGCAGGACCAATCTATTATCTATCCTTAGCAAATATATATCTAACATTGGCTATAAGATAAGACCTTAGTGTAGATAGATATCCACAAGTATCAGAATACTTAGTAAAGTATTCATGATTTAATGAAGGTTATCAAGTTATTATTATTAACATTATATAAATTGATAAATTGTATGCTAACTGCTATATTCTTTCTATTCCCTTTATCCAAAAATAGATAGAGCAAACAATTAGAGAGGTAACCATGCAAGTTCATTCTTTTTTGCACCAAGATACTGAGACCTATAGTCATGTATTGGCAGATACCAAACACAACCTATGTGCCATTATCGATCCTGTGTTAGATTTTGATGCCAAGTCTGGTTTTAGCGATACCACTAGCGTCGATGAGGTCATTGAGTTCGTCCGCACAAAAGGTTGGAAATTAGTTTATATTATCGAGACCCACGCTCACGCCGATCACCTGTCAGCTGCAATACATGTCAAAGAGATGCTGGGCGGGCAGTTGGTTATCGGTAAATATATCACCGACGTGCAAAAGATATTTAAGCAAGTCTATAACTTTGATACTAGCTTTCGCACGGACGCCAGCCAATTCGATATCTTAACAGATGAAGACACCATTTTGACTTTGGGTGATATCAATATTAGCGTCATGCACGTACCCGGTCATACGCCAGCTGACATGGCTTATGTGGCAACGGATGATGAAAAGTCAGCGGTATTCACGGGGGATACTATATTTGCCCCTGATGTTGGTACGGCGCGCTGTGATTTTCCTGGTGGTGATGCCAAAACTCTATATCAGTCGATCCAAAAGCTATTAGCGCTTGATGGAGATACGATGATGTACCTGTGTCATGACTACCCAAGCCAAGGTCGCAAGCATTGCCCCTCAACGACTGTTGCCGCGCAAAAACTGGGTAATATCCATGTCAAAGACGGTATTAATGAAGCTGAGTTCGTAGAGATGCGTGAGCGCCGTGATGCTACGCTAGATATGCCGCGTCTGATTATTCCCTCGGTTCAAGTCAATATCGACGCAGGTCACTTTCCAGATCCTGAAGACAATGGCGTACGCTATCTCAAAGTACCTATCAACGCCAAAGCATTTGAATAATAAGCCAAATTATGCTGTGTTTTTATGAAGTGCTCTATTAGAAGCCTTATCATTTATATAATTGGAGAGCGTAATGAATCCGTATGAGCGCTATGTGCTACCAAAGATGATAGATATGGCCTGTAGTACAGGCAATGTAATGAAAGCGCGTGCCAGCATAGTCCCTCAATCAGTAGGTGAGGTGTTAGAGATTGGGCTTGGTAGCGGACTTAACTTAGCGTTTTATGATGCTGATAAAGTGTCTACTATCATCGGTGTTGACCCAGCGGCGCAAATGCAAACGCTGGCACGTGAGCGTGCTGCTGATATCAGTATCCCTGTCGAGGTGCTGGCCGTAGATGTGCAGGGTATCGCTGCCGAAACGGATCGTTTTGATACTATCGTTATGACCTTTACGCTCTGTAGTATCAAAGATCCGCTGCCTGCGCTTAAAGAGATGGCGCGCGTGTTAAAGCCCAATGGTCGACTGTTATTTTGTGAGCATGGCCTAGCACCAGATCCTACTGTTGAGCGTTGGCAGCATCGACTGACACCATTTTGGAAGCCCATGGCCGGCGGCTGCCATTTGGATCGTGATATACCAGCACTCATTCGAGCAGGTGGATTTGTTATCGATGACTTGACTGCTGAATATCTACCTGGTCCGCGACCGATGACTTATGTATACAGTGGCTCAGCACATCAAGCCGTTTAGACGATAAGTGTGAGCAACCGTGCTAAAATCGCTATGAATTAGATCGGTTCAGTGCTCTCAGAGCATACGCTGATTGAGATTGTCTAAAATAGTAAACTAGGAGTTTATATGAGCACAGAAAGCTTTTATATCGTCTGTCCGCGTTGTCAAGCGACCAATCGTCTGCCAGCTGAGCGTTTAAGTGATGAGGCTAAGTGCGGCAAATGTAGTCAGCCACTACTAACCGCAAGTCCTCAAGAGCTCACAGGTCGAACCGTTAATAAAGTCATTCAAAAAAACGATATATTAACGATTGTAGATTTTTGGGCAAGCTGGTGTCAGCCGTGCCTGATGATGGCGCCTAGTTTTAAAGAAGCCGCCAAACAATTACCAGAAGTGGTGTTTGCAAAAATTCAAACTGATAAATATGAGCAAGCGGCAGCGCCTTATAATATCCGCAGTCTACCGACGATGGTCGCTTTTAGAGGCGGTAAAGAGGTAGCTCGTCAATCCGGTGCGCTACCAACGGGTCAAATTGTACAATGGGTAAGTGGTCTATAGCTCTAATTCGCTTACTGTTATTGTATATAAGTAGTCTCTCACAACTAAAAAAGCCAATACGTTAATCGCGTATTGGCTTTTCTTACTTTAGACAAGAAGTGCTTTACTTAATTACTCACCGTATATTTTTATGCCGTTGGCAAAGCTACAGCGCTTAACGCGCGCGGACTGGATGATAGCATCAGCTTCACCGTAAAGCCTAGATAACTTGGCATTGCGCACTTTTTTATCGTTGCTTCTACCAACGCCAAAACTGATATTAGGTGAGATACCCCAGCGTCCTGCTGATATACCAACGCCAACACCAGATGCCGAAAAAGTGGACTGCTCATTGAGCGCAGCATCTACATAGCGTTCAACGCGCGCGTACTCCTGGCTGAGTGATTGACAGTCATAGCTTTGATACGTGTTAGGCGGGACATATTGCGGAGTAATACTACCAGTAGCAGCACAACCTGCCAAGGTAAGCATACTAGTTGCTGCCAATAGTGTTGATGCGGTCAAAGTTTTCATAGTCATTCCAGTAGGCTTAAGTCTAAATGCTAAAGATAGGTATCTAATTGATTGTATTACTATAAAACGGATAGTTGTAGATAGCAATAACAATGTAACCAAGGGTCTATATTCTGATATCTAGGCGTCACGATCACTTTAGATAAGTACTAAAAGAAAGATTAAGTACTAAAAGAAGTTCTCAGGTTTGGTATAAGCCAAAGTTACGATACTGGCATAGGCAATACCAGCGATAACGATACCGACCTTGCTTTGACTAGAAGTTGCGTCAGGTTTGAACGCCTTTACACTCGCGCTGATAGCAGCTAATAGCAATATAATCTTGGCAAAGACCCATTGCACGGGAGCATTAACACTCATTAATTGCATGAGCATCCAAGCACCCGAGACGATAATTAGGGCGTAGACAATATGATTGGCAATTTTGATGACGCGCGGCGCTTGTCTGTTGGCGCTTAACACTAGAATACTTTGATAGATAAACAGTCCGATAACGATCAGTGCCAATAGCGTATGTAGATGTTTCATTGTATAGGGTTTCCCTAACTGCGATACTTTATAGTGAATAAGACAGTGTTATTGGTTTTGTCCAGCACATAGAGGGCTATCAGGACTGCGTCCTTGAGCCTGCCACTCACTAGGAATATAAGCATGAATAGCCAAAGCATGTACGCTACCACCTTTTGAGGTTAGTAACTCTGCCACGGCTTCGTATACCAACTGATGACGCGTGACCAAGCGCTTACCGTTAAACGCCTCACTAACGAGTGTCAGCTTAAAATGACTCTCTTTGCCTTCAAAGTAGCCTGCATGATTCATCGATTCATTAACCAGCTCAAGATAATCAGGATGTAAGGTCTGTAACGCCATTGTGAGTGCCGAGGCTACTGGCGCATCATTAGAAATCAAATTACTCATAGCGATCCTTTAATGACAGTAAGCCATAAAAACAAGTGATAAAAATTAGGTCATGTTCACGTCATTATAACAGACATCGGTATAGGTAAAGACAGTAGGACAAGAGACTAAAAGACATAAAAAAGCAGAGCACATACATATGACACTCTGCCTTTTTTAATCTATTACCTGCGCCGTACTAACGACGCGACTTTTGATACAGCGGCATTACTCTTGGTAGTAGAGATTGTATTTCGGCAATACGATTGCCACTTGTTGGGTGAGTGCTTAAGAACTGCGGCGGCTCGCCTTGGCTGGCGCGTTGCATTTTTTGCCATAGCGTAATCGCTGCTTGCGGGTTGTAACCTGCACGTGCCATGAGCTCAAGACCGATCTGGTCCGCCTCGCTCTCTTGGGTACGACTGTGCGGACGACTCAAACCAAGGTCACCTGCAACGTTAGCGATTTGCGCTTGACCTTGCGATAGACCAAAGATACTAGCTGCGACACCGATACCTGTCTGAGTCGCATACTGGCGTGAAAGACGCTCGCGCGAGTGCTCACGTAGGGCATGTGATATCTCATGTCCCATAATGGCAGCAATTTCATCATCGGTTAAATTTAAGCGATCAATGATGCCTGAATAGAACATGATTTTGCCGCCTGGCATAACAAAGGCATTGAGCTGGTTCGATTTGATTGTATGGACTTCCCAATTCCACTTGGCCGCGTCTGGACGATAAACGCCCACTTGAGAAATCAAACGATTAGAGATGTTCTTTAGACGATTGAGCTGTGCTCTATTGGTATCAAGTACTCTAGCTTTTTTGGCATCTTGCAACGTCTTAGCATAGCTCTGCGCTGACATTTGCAATACTTGCTCGTTTGACACTAGTAATAGCTGCTGTCGATCAACACCGACCGCGCCGCTGTTAGTTGTGCTCGTACAACCTGTTAGCGCAAGGCCAGATAACGATGCTGCCATAATAGTTGTCGTCAGTAATCTTTTCATAAGAGTAATCCTCAAAACTAAATAAAAAATGGTATTGATATAAAATGGTACAAAGCTTAAATAGATAAGATTCAATTAACTCGCTATATGCCAATGCTAATCTAAAGCAAACTAAGCATAGCAAAAGTCAAGCCGACTAAAAATAAAAAATATAGACTGAGTATAATAAGGGTTTACCCTTAAATGTAATATGACATAAGTAACATTAATAAGTAGCACTGTAAGCAAAAGCGCTACAAGAAGGTTACAGGCAACATTTAGCAGAACAATACTTACCAGTAGTGAGCTTAATAACTTGAAAAATAGTAAGGGTATGAGAGTGCAGACAATGACACAATTAACTTTAGAATCAATGTCCTGCTAATGAGTGAGTATGGCAGATAGCCTTTGTGTGCTTATCTTTGCTGTTAAAAGCCAAAATAGCGGTTGACATGAGCAGGATAGTTGCTAAAATAGCCAGCCTATCGAGAGGTAATAGTTCACGCTACTACGTTTTGATTATGCGGGAATAGCTCAGTGGTAGAGCATAACCTTGCCAAGGTTGGGGTCGAGAGTTCGAATCTCTTTTCCCGCTCCAAATATGGCTTGAAAAAGCACGAAGGCCTCACAACTTTTATTAAGTTGTGAGGCCTTTTTTTTGTCTAAAATTCGTAATACTAAGCTGTCTGCTTGTTTTTGCCGCCCATCAAACTGCTCGCAACCCAAGCTGGACCGATCAATAAGAACTTTAAGTCTTCAAAAAACGATGGCTTTTGACCCTCGATCTTGTGCCCGATGAACTGTCCAATCCATGCAATGACAAATACAGACGCCCAGGCTTTGAAGCCCATTGGTAGCGTTGCCATAACACTCAAACAAATTAGGATAAAAATACCCATTGCTAAAAAGAGCGGCGTTGAGAGCTGCATATAAAACAGTAGAACCAAAGCACTCAGTACCAAAGTAATCCAGACAGATAGTGACATCCCCATACCTAAGATACTGACAAAGATAGTGGGTACGGCCATCCAATGGATTTTTTTGTTGACAAGGTTTTGGTGACTGACCGCATACTCAGAGAGCCATTGCTCAAGCGTGCGTTTTGACATCCGTTGTTGCGAAGTACGAGACATGCTAACCTCCATGTTAGTAAGTGATGGTTTATAAATAATCATTATTAAGTAACAGGGTACAAAATACATGAACGGATACAACCCGTTGTAGCATTATTTGCCTTATCGCGCCATCTTATCTAACAACCCTACGGTCATAAGCTCCAGTATAAGTATCGATCAATGACGCTTTAAGCTAGATAGGCACGTCTACCGAATCGCGCTCGCTACGATACCACTCATAAAGCCCAACGAACGAATTGACTTGATAAACCATCGTTTGAATAGCAAAGATATAATTGCCTGACATCAAATTCACAGTCAACCAGACGAAGTTAGAGATGATCCAAAGCCACCAGTTAAAGGAGTAGCGCAAAATCATCGCCGTCTGTGCGGTAATAGACAAGATAAAAGCAATCACGTTAATCCAAAAGAACGAGATGAACCCTAAAAACAGACTACTATCTTCTTCAACGACCCCATAGCCGTAGCTGGCAAGCAGGTCATTGATAGTTGGAAACAACGCCAAACCAACTACCATAAAAGTGATAGTGATCAGCCACACCCACTTGTTTGCTGATTTGGGTATCATATTGCCATCAGCGTCCGTGTTCTTTGACCAGTAAAATAAGCCGTATAAATGGGTGAAAAAGTTGAATAGGGGTGCGAGCATTAAACCCACTGAGCCTGCCGTTCCTTGCACGATAACCTCACCAGCGGTCGCTCCCATACCAAACCCATTGCCCAATATATTTTTGCGAAAGGATAAAGACACGACGCAGATCAGACCAATGAATGATACGCCCAGATAAAACATATCTAGGCCAGTATGATCGGTAGTGAGCCAAAACCCTGCAGATAACGCAATTACGCCGAAAATGAACCAAGTGACGATCCATTGCATCGACCATTTACCCGTAATGTTATCTAAAAGCTGAATGCGCATAATGGTGCTGTCCTAAAAGTTATGGATAATATAAGGGCTTGAGAATACTAGAGCGTGAAATTATAAGGTACGCTATTTTTATTTAGTTTAAGCTGTTTTGTTATAGATATGCTTATCAATAAACATAATGGCTCGTTTATAACGCGCATCGTAATCAAGCTCGTCGATCAAATGCGGCTCTATGTTATGCCGCGCAAATATATCTAAGAGCCGCTGCTCAAAGCGCCCCCGTGCGTCAGGATCACCCAGCGTGCGCATACCGTCATCGACCCAAGGCACATTGTTATCGAGCATAATCGTATAATCTAAACGTAGCTCCTCAATACAAGCGGATACAAAAGGATGCGTGCGTCCCTCGTACTCTTCACAAAACGCCTGCGTCGTCACAAAGTCAGTATCAACGATAGTAATCGGCGCGCGCGCTTGTGCCTTTGCTGCGCGTATGGCTTGCGCATGGTTAAGGACGATCGGCGTATAGTCGCTGTATTGCAAACCAAGCTCACGCCCGCCTAAATCGGTACCGATATATATGCGTCCCATCTCCAGCACAAAGGCGGCGCCATAATAGTTGGCCAGCTTATGTACCAAAGTCGTCTTGCCAGAGCTCTCACCGCCAACGATAGCGACGGTCTTGGTATAATCGCCGCGCGCCTCTGGATGAATCGCTGACCAGTGTGCTACAGGATCACAAGCGATAGCATAAGAGTCATACTCAGATTGCAATGGCGTTGTTACAACATCCATTATTAGCTGTTCTCTTACATCAGGTTGCGATAGTGGATGATTCTGGGCGACGAAAAGCGGCGAATCACTAGGTAAAGCTAAATCATCAATCAAACGCTGCAACTTGGCATTGCTACTGTCTATATCTATAGCGATATCACTTGAGTGCTTATATAAGTGCTCGTGCATTGGCAGGGCAATCTCGTCCGTGACATGCAACTCTATAAAAGGCAGGTCTGCACAAGCCATCTGTAGCCAACGCGCTTTGTCTTGTAAGCTAATAGCGAAGTCTGGATGCGGTGAAGGGTGCTTGGTGATGACTATGTGTAAGGTTTCGGCTTGACCTGCTACGTCTAATATACTGCGCATTTGTCCTAAATGTAGCGGTTCAAAGTGACCTATCATAAGACCGGCATCGTGCATAAAAACCCTTATAAACCAATCACTTTTGATGAGGTTCTATCGATAATGTAGCAGAATTATATAGCATTGAAGCTCAAGGAGGTAATCAGATTGTGGAGATAGCAGTATAGTTCAGGTAATAATTGAGCAACAAATAGCCTTTGAAACATTTTGAAATATCTATTTAAAATCAGGGGGTTACTGACCTCAATGATAGGTTGTAGCAACCTTAATTAGCACAACATGCACAAAGCATACTTACACTATCAACAGACATTATGGAGATACTTGCTATAATTATTCATAAGTTGAAAGCACTGACAAATATTAGAATAAAAATTGAGTCAGTATTGTATTGTTAGTTCACAATAAATAGAAAGAGCTCAACTTAAAATTATAAAATATCAGAGAGGTATTGGATTTGGCTAAGTTAGTAAAATTACATCGTTCTACCAATAATCGTATGCTTGCTGGTGTGATGGGCGGTATTGCAGAGTATCTTGGATGGTCGCCTACGTGGATACGTGTACTTTTTGTTTTAGTGTCAACCTTGAGTGCTGCGGTTCCTGGTATTTTGATCTACGTGATTCTTTGGATTGTTATGCCAAAAGCGAGTAGTCACTCTTATCAATAAATTATGTATTAATAGCAATAAGTAGTAATAACAAGAATTACAATGTATAAAAAAATAAAATCCTGACTGAACAGGGTGACTGATATACTTTTCCTCCTGCCCAGATGTTTATTCATCTGGGTATTTTTTTGCTTTAATTTTACGGTATCTAGTAGAGCTAATGCTCCTTATAAATATAGTTGACGTAAATATGGATAAAATAGTCAATTTTTAGTAAGGTGAGCAAGATATGGCTTGTCAGCAAAACCGCTGCGCAAGTTTTTATCATTTAAAAACCCTCATTCATAGTGATTATTATGACCAGTCAAGATATGACCCAAGACCAAAATACGCAACCGATGACTTTTCAAGATCTGATTTTAACGCTCCAAAGCTTTTGGGCGTCAAAAGGCTGCGTTATTTTGCAGCCTTACGATATGGAAATGGGCGCAGGCACTTTTCATACGGCGACGTTTTTGCGATCCTTAGGTCCTGAGCGCTGGAACGCCGCTTATGTTCAGCCCTCACGTCGCCCAACTGATGGTCGTTATGGCGACAACCCTAACCGCTTGCAGCATTATTACCAGTTTCAGGTGGTGCTAAAGCCTAATCCGCCTAATATTCAAGAGCTATATCTGGATTCTTTGCGTGCTATTGGTATCGATCCGCTCGTGCATGATGTGCGTTTTGTTGAAGATAATTGGGAGTCGCCTACGCTTGGCGCATGGGGACTTGGCTGGGAGATTTGGCTCAACGGTATGGAGGTCACGCAGTTTACCTACTTCCAGCAAGTGGGCGGTATCGAGTGCTTCCCCGTCACAGGTGAGATCACTTACGGTCTTGAGCGTTTGGCCATGTATGTGCAGGGCGTCGATAGCGTCTATGATTTGGTTTGGGCAGATGGTGAGTTTGGACGCGTCACGTATGGTGATGTCTTTCATCAAAATGAGGTGGAGCAGTCGACTTATAATTTTGAACACGCTGATGTACCTATGATGGGTCAGATGTTTGACTTTTATGAGCAGCAAGCGGACAAACTAGTTAATGTGGGTTTACCATTGCCAGCCTACGAGATGGTGCTAAAAGCCTCGCATGCCTTTAACCTACTCGATGCTCGCGGCGCGATATCGGTCACTGAGCGTCAGCGTTTCATATTGCGCGTGCGTACGCTGGCACGCAGAGTCGCTTTTGGCTATGTCGAAGCACGCGCTAAATTAGGTTTTCCACTCGCAGATGAGGTACATCGCCAAGCGGCGCTTGATAAGTATCTACCAAAATCTGAGAGTGAGTAGCAAGCCAATGGAGCAAATTATGAGTCATGCAGGCAGCTGTCTTTGCGGCGGTATCCAGTATCAAATCAATGGCGACATAGCCGATGTCTTAAACTGTCATTGCTCAATGTGCCGAAAATTGCATAGTAGTGCGTTTCGAACTCGGGGCGTGGTGCTGACGAAAGATTGGCAGACGACTCAAGGTCAAAAGCTGCTAACGTTTTATGAATCCTCTGCAGGCGAGCACAAAGGATTTTGCGGTGTTTGTGGCTCGCAGATTTATACCAAATTTGATGCCAAGCCTGATGTATTAGGATTTCCACTAGGAACTTTGGATACTGATCCACAAGTCACCCCTAGACGTCATATCTTTGTTGCTAGCAAAGCGCCTTGGTATCACATTACTGATGATTTGCCGCAGATAGCCGAATATTAAGCTTTTGTATTAATTAAAAATTTATAAAAATAGAGTCCATTATGAGTACTATTTTATTTGAATTGGGGTGTGAAGAGCTACCACCAAAAAGCCTAAAACCGCTTCGTGATGCATTAGAGAACAGTGTTGTAGAGCAGTTGAATGAAGCAGATATTACTTTTGATAGTATCAAAGCCTTTGCCGCGCCGCGCCGTTTGGCGATTCAAATTGAAGGTATTAGTGATAAGCAGCCTAATCGCAGTGAGCAAAAGCGCGGTCCTGCGATTAAAGCGGCGTTTGATGCCGATGGTAATCCGACGCGCGCTGCAATGGGTTTTGCCAAGGGTTTGGGCATTGACGCCAGTGAGCTTGTGACTATTAAGACCGATAAAGGCGATTACGTTGGTTTTGAGCAAACAATAGAGGGTCAAGCGACCACTGAGCTACTACCTAGCATTTTTCAAACTGCGCTTGATAATCTACCAATTGCCAAACGTATGCGTTCAGGTGCGAGCCGCGATGAATTTGTCCGTCCGGTACAGTGGGTAGTATTGATGCAGGATGACACAGTGATTGACGCCACAATTCAGGGTCATGACACGGGTACGCAAACTCGTGGTCATCGCTTTCACAGTCCTGATTATCACAAGATTACTCACGCCAATGACTATGAAGCGCTATTAAAAAACCTCAACGTCATTGCAGATTTTGATCAGCGTCAAATGCTCATCAAAAACCAAGTCAAGGCGCTAGCGGATGAAGTCAATGCCAATCCTATCATCCCGCAAAGTCTGTTAGATGAGGTCACGGCGCTCGTTGATTTCCCAATTGCACTACGCGCCAGCTTTGAGCCGCGCTTTTTGCAAGTGCCGCAAGAGGCGCTGATCTCAACTATGCAAGCGGATCAAAAGTATTTTTGTCTGACGGACAAGGCGGGAAAATTACAACCTTACTTTATTTTTATTACTAACATTGAGTCAAAAGATCCCAAGCAAATTATAGAAGGTAATGAGAAGGTCGTACGCCCACGTTTAGCGGATGCCGAATTCTTCTTTTTACAAGACCAAAAGCAACCACTGTTTGCACTAACTGACAGTCTAAAAACGCGAGTGTTTCAAGATCAGCTGGGGACGATTTGGCAGAAGTCTGAACGTGTTGCAAAGCTCGCCGCTTTCATTGCAGCGTTAATACAAGAGCAGGGACAGACGATTGATATTGACGAAACCGTGCGTGCTGCAATCTTGTCCAAAGCGGACTTAGCCAGCTCATTGGTCGGAGAATATCCTGAGCTGCAAGGGATTGCTGGAACTTACTATGCGCGTTTGAATGGCGAGTCAGAAGCAGTAGCGGCTAGTATTGAGGAGCAATATTTACCTAAATTTAGTGGTGATGTCCTGCCGCAGACACCGATTGGTATTTGTCTGGCACTAGCAGACCGTTTAGATACTCTAGTCGGTATCTTTGCTATTGATCAAGCGCCGACAGGTTCCAAAGATCCGTTTAGCTTACGTCGTTCAGCCATTGGTATTTTGCGTATATTAATCGAGAAGCAATTACCGATTAATCTCGTTGCACTAGTCGAGCAAGCGATTAAAGGGTATAGCGATGATAGCGGTAGTAAAATTGCCAAAATGGGCGATACTTTTACGCAGGTCATGACCTTTTTAAATTCGCGCTATCGGGCGATGTATACGGAACAAGGCGTTAGCGTCGATACCATTCAAGCGGTGCAAGCGATCAATCCGCATATGCCACTTGATTTTGATCAACGTATCCGTGCGGTGCAAGCGTTTAGTGAGCTGCCGCAAGCGAGTATGCTCTCAGAGTCGAACAAACGCGTGGCTAATATTTTAGCCAAGTCTGAAGGCGACGTTGTGAATAGTATTAATAAGACGCTGATAAATGAGGGTGCCGAACAAGACTTATATCAAGCCATACAGCACGCTCAAGATGATGTCGCACCCCTGCTAAAAACAGCCGACTACACACCAGTGTTGCAGACGCTTGCTCGCTTAGATGAGCCGCTTACCCAGTTTTTTGATACTGTGATGGTGAATAGCGAAGATGCGGCACTAAAAGCCAATCGCTTAGCGCTACTCAAGCAAGTGCGTGCGCTGTTTTTGACTGTGGCTGATATCAGTGAGTTGCAACTTTGAGAGTGGCGCAAACTGCAAGTTTAGAGAAAGTCATGAGTTTAAGATAACAGGTTGCAATTAATAAAAAACTGGCTTTGTGAGCCAGTTTTTTATTAACAGTATAACGACGGTGCTATAGCGATTATTTACGTAGAATTTACACTATTAATTATAGGTAGGTTACTAATCTAAGGAGCTTTGCTGTGTTTGCTGCGGTTGTCATTTTTATTATCATTTGGGTCAGTATGTGGGCATTTTATAAGTTCATGTACCCGCGCGCGCCTAGAAGCATGATGCCACAAGAAGGCGATGTCACAACGCCGCGTGTTTGCAACTTTTGTAGCCATAGTTTGGCCGAATATCGCGGCGTTGTTGAAACTATGCCGTTATCTTCTACAGAGAATGAAACTCTCCAAACTAATAGTTCTGCTATGACTACAAACCCTACTTTAAACCAAACCAATGAGCTGTTCTTTTGCAATTACGAGCATCAAGCAGACTTTCATGCTGGCAAAACTTATCGTTAACACCCTCAGTGGTTGGATAATTTATAAAATAGACCGTGCGTCTTTTATGATTTTATCTAACAGACCTTGTGTCTTTTCATGCTCATTACGACGTGCTTCATTATCTTTATTATTGCCGTTTATTTTTTCATATAAGTTCAAGCAACACAGTACTAATAAGTTCTCTTGGCTCAGATTGGGCGCCTCTGCTCTAAGCTCTAGCGCATAAGTATTGATATAAGATACCGCTGAGCGCAGCTCTTCCTCTTCGTGTACTGGGCAATAGATAGGATATTTGCCGCTAGCGATAGTAATCTCTACTTTCTTCATTTGTGGCTCTTTTGCGACAGCAGCTTTTGTCTGCACAGGCTTAGAGGATTGCGAAGAATCAGATATATCGTTCGCCGACACACGGCGTTCTACTACTGATTTATTAATAGCCGCTTCTTGCGTTTGAGCTTCGTTTTTTGGACTGTTTTGAGCAGTTTGCGGTTCATGATCAGTCTTAGTGTTTGATACATCAGATTGGTTGTCAGTCATAATAAGTCCTACAAAGTATAAGAATAATGGGGTAAACGATCTATTTAAAAAATATGCAAATGACAGCTATAACCGATAGCCATATGAGTTTATCAGCTGTCTGTTTGATCGATACGAGTCAATCGTTTTAAGACCACTTGCGTACGCTCAGCGGCAAGTTGATTCTTTTCTTGCAAGTCGCTATTTTGCTTTTGTAGCTTATCATTTTGCTGCTGTAGCTCGTCGTTACTTTGTTTAAGCGCGTTGTTCTGTTGCTCTACAGTGCTTATTTGAGTCTGCAATTTGTCTTGCTCTTCACCAATCATATGATGTGCTTCTGCTAGACTTTGATAACGCTTATCAAAATCAACGACTTGTTTTTTGGCGTTATCACGCTCTTTATCACTGTTATCGAGCTTGATTTTGAGCGCTGATAGTTCTTTTGGATCAGCAGTTGGCTGCTGTTTGAGACGGGTGAGCTCATGACTGACTGTTTGATACTGTTTTTTGATATCAAGTACCGTTTTTTCTAATGTTTTGAGTTGGTCATACATAGTCAGTGTTTATCCTTAAGTGGCGTCTACAAATGAATTTGAGTAGTTAGAGTCAATACTATGTTTAATAATGCCATAGGTGACCGCATAATATCTATATCAACAAAGTAATTGCACGCATTACTGTACAACACAACATGATGACAAAACGTGCTATTGGTTATCACAACCCATAGCTCATTTTAATAATTAGGATCGTTTATGAATGATAATATCTCTGGTTGGAATACTTGGCTGAGCGCATTTGAGGATTGGAATGATGTGTCTATTAGTGAAGTACATGGTTTTATGACAGGACTGATGACGGCCTGTCATGCTCCCGATGAGCAGGTCTGGGCAAAGGTATTTGAGGAGCTGAGTTTTGCGCCTCTACCAGAGCCGGCCTTGACACTGCTAACAGAAGAGAGCGAAGACATAGTATTTCAGCTCAAGGACAAAGACGATGCTTATTCTTATACGCCACTGGTGCCAGATGATGAACATGACTTGTACGAGCGCGTGATAGCACTGAAACAGTGGGCTAATGGGTTTATGACGGGCTTTGGGATCACTGACTGTCAAATCAGCGCTGATGAAAACGAGATGCTAGCAGATCTTGCCAAGATTGGGGCCATTCGCCTAGATGAAGAGGAGGACTTTGAAGGCGGTGAAGAGTCTTATTTACATATCTATGAGTTCGCGCGTATGGTGCCAGTCAGTTTTGCCACACGTAAGCGTAAGGCTGTCAAAGACATCGCTCTCATCTCTGGACTCGCTATTAATGCCAAAACCACAAAGGAGCGTCAGGCTGAGAGTAAGCTATCAAAACCTATGCCGCCTGTCATCGATATCATGAATCAACATAACCCATCATAGATCCATATGATAGCCCTACAACAGCGCTCCGTTAAACACGCCCTAATGCTTGCTAATTTTCTATTGTGATAAGGATGTCTTATGACTGTAACCCATGATCATACCACTGTTTCTAGTTATCCAGCACTTAGTCTTGATTGGCTCAGCCGTCTGATTGGTTTTGATACCGTCAGCCGTCACTCAAACTTGGCGCTTATCACAGACGTCCAAGGCTACTGTGCTCAGCTAGGACTAAACGTCGATTTGACCTTTAATGAGAGGCAAAACAAAGCCAATCTGTTCGTTACCGTCCCAGCAGGGGAGCAAGCTGATGTTGTAGATGGCGGCTTGGTACTCTCAGGTCATACTGATGTCGTGCCTGTTGACGGTCAGGACTGGGTGTCCGATCCGTTCACTGCGACAATTCGTGGCGATAAGCTATATGGGCGCGGGGCTTGTGATATGAAAGGCTTTATCGCTTGTGCATTGACGCTGCTGCCACAAGCGGTAAAGCGCTCTAAAGCAGGTCGGCTTAAACGTCCGCTACATCTGGCGTTGTCATTTGATGAAGAGGTAGGTTGCCTAGGTGCGCCGCTTATATTGGCAGATCTAAAGGCGCGCGGTATTCAGCCTGAGTACTGTATCGTTGGGGAACCAACCAAGATGACTATGGTGGTGGCACATAAAGGCATCGCTGTCTATCGCTGCCGTGTGCACGGCAAGTCAGCACACTCATCACTAACTAGCCAAGGCGTTAATGCCATTAGCTATGCTAGTCGTCTGGTCGGTTATGTCGATGAGTTAGCTCACAAGATTAGTGGTCGTGACGACAACGACCACTTATTTGATGTCCCGTTCTCAACCCTGTCAGTGGGTACGATAGAGGGCGGTACGGCGACCAATATCGTTCCCAACCTCTGCGAGTTCACTTTTGATTATCGTAACCTACCGCACATGACCCAAGAGGACGTTATTGCGCCTATCAGAAAAAAGATAGCCCAGATAAGTGCGCAAATGCAGGCGAGGTCTCCTGAGACGAGTATCGAGCTGACGCAAGAAGAGAGCGTTCCTGCAATGACCGATAGCGACAATGGTGAGCTACAAGCTTTAGTAGCCGCACTCACAGGTGATGACAAGTCGCATAAAGTCGCTTATGCAACTGAAGGTGGGCAGTTTACCAATGCGGGCATTCCGACTATTATCTGTGGTCCAGGTAGTATTGAGCAAGCACACAAAGCCGATGAGTTTGTAGCGCTGAGTGAGATTGAGCGTTGTGATGCATTTTTGCAAAAGTTACTAGAGAGTTGCACGGTTAGCTAATACGCTAACGTCTTGAATAAATATAAAATGCACCGTCTTATTGACGGTGTTTTCTTTTTATATACAAATATTGAATCAGTGTTCCAGTTTAAAGTAAGGGCTGCTAATGTCTTGGCATCTATTCACAGTATTCTTTATCACTACCTTTTTTATATCCGCAACCCCAGGCCCCAACATGCTACTGGCGTTTCAGTACGGTCTAAATTATGGCGTCAAACGTACGTTATGGACGCTAGCAGGGTTGAGTCTTGGCTTGTTCATTTTACTACTCTCAACCTTGCTCGGGCTTGATGTTATTAGCCGTCAGTCGCCTTGGCTACTCGATATTATCAAAGTCATTGGTGCGCTCTACCTGATCTATCTAGGAGTGGTCTCATGGCGTGATACAGGCGATAGTAGTGGATTGATAGAAGATGCAGAGGAGATGAGCGCTGACATAGCAAGTGCTCAAGAGACTATCACAGCGACTATCAGCAATTGGCACTTGTTTCGCACAGGCATATGGGTATCCCTATCCAATCCCAAAGCTATTCTTTTCTTTGCAGCCTTTTTTCCAAAGTTTATCAATTTTGCTGCGCCGTTATGGTCGCAATACGCACTATTGACGTTAGGCTTCTTTTTGAGTGAATCTATATGGCAGCTGATATATACATTAGGGGGCAAAAAACTAGCAGGCTGGCTCGATGTTGGTAATCGTTTGACTTGGCTCAACCGTACTTGCGGAGTTATATTTATTCTGATTGCTATAGCTTTATTGGTTGAAGTAGCTAGTACTTTTTAGGCATGAATAAGGCTCAGAAATAGACAGCTTTTATTAAAAAAAGCCGTCCACTACCAAGTAGCGAACGGCTTTTTTTGATTCAACTCTGATAAAGTATTAAGCCAACACCTCAACTAACTCACCCTTAACCATATGCGGGCTGACAAAATCAGTCACGCGTACGCTAACGATTTTGCCAAGTAGCTCATCCATCTCATCGACATCATATTTGAACATCACCGTACGAGTATTATCTGCCGTACCGATTAGACAATCAGGGTGACGGTTGGCAACTTGCTCGACCAATACGCGAGTCGTCGTACCGACCATCTCGTGAGACTTGGCTAGGGTTGAGTCAATAATGACCTTTTGAAATTCGGCCAAGCGCTCTTTTTTGGTGGTGAAGCTGACATCATCAGGTAATTCTGCCGCGGGCGTACCGGGACGTTTAGAGTAAATAAAGCTGTATGAATGATCAAAGTTTAGCGCTTTAGCTAGATTAAGCGTATCTTGAAAGTCCTGATCGCTCTCGCCCGGAAAACCAATGATAAAATCACTCGATAGATGAATATCAGGGCGAACGGCTTTGAGTTTATTGATCTGATTGATATAGACATCAATCGTATGATTACGCTTCATCGCAGCGAGTATCGCATTTGAACCGCTTTGAACGGGCAAGTGCAAGTGCGAGACCAGCTCTGGCAATTGCGCGTAAGCATCGATGATGTCATCGGTGAACTCCAGCGGATGGCTAGTAGTATAGCGAATACGCTCAACGCCATCGACATGCGAGACATAATGCAAGAGCTCCGCGAAACGGCAAATACTGCCATCGTCTTTTTCGCCGCGATAGCCGTTGACGTTTTGACCTAATAGATTAATTTCACGTACGCCTTGCTCAGCTAAGCTATCGATTTCTGCCAAAACATCATCGAGTGGACGCGATAGCTCCTCACCGCGTGTGTAGGGCACGACGCAAAATGAGCAATACTTAGAGCAGCCCTCCATGATAGAGACAAAGGCTTTGTAGCCATCAACTTTTGGCTCCGGTAAAAAGTCAAATTTCTCGATACTGGGAAAGGAGATATCGATAGTACCAATGCGATTTTTGGGTGCGATATCACGCTGCTCGTTGGATTGATCATAGAGCTCTGGCAGACGATGCAAGGTTTGCGGACCAAATACCATATCGACATAAGGCGCGCGCTTTTGGATATTATCGCCTTCTTGTGAAGCCACACAGCCACCGACACCGATGACCAGATCTGGACGTTTTTCTTTGAGTTTACGCCAGCGGCCCAATTCTGAGAATACTTTTTCTTGCGCTTTTTCACGGATAGAGCAGGTATTCATGAGGAGCACATCAGCCTCATCGATGTTGTGAGTGACCTCCATACCGTGTGAGTCGCCGAGCACATCGAGCATCTTGTCAGAATCATAGACATTCATCTGACAACCTTGGGTTGCGATAAATACCTTTTTGCTAACGACCTTATTGACAGGGGACTGCGCTGAACTTGCCTCGTTGAGCGTAGGCGCGCTATTAGCAATAGCGGCGTCATCTATACGGGGGTTAAATACGGTAACACTCATAAGCATAAGTCCATGATTGAGCAAAATATAGCGAGGCGGCTAAATTATAATAGCCTACCCAGACAATAGGTGGCGTATTTTATCACAACCCTTTATTAAAGTGAAAAGTATGCTGGTGTTTAAGATAATCGTTATCATTATTTATTTATAGTAGTATCAATTGCTTAGCACTAACAGTGACAATATAACTGTGAATGTCCGTCTATTATCACAGCCGTGTTACGCGCCGCTATCCTATTTATTAATAAAAGGTAAAGGCTATGGTTGAAAGTACTTTGATTATAGTATGATGAACGCCTTAACGTTAGTGAAACGCCATCGCATCCAAGCATCTGTACCGATACCATATAGAGAGTCAGTATGATAAAGCCAAACCGTACCCGTCTTATTCAAAAAAACAACTATACTCTTTTGCCTATGGTATCCAGACGCTTGGGAGCAAGACCACTGCGATTAAGCGTACTGAGTTTGGCGACCGCAATGAGTGCGCTTGGCTTATCACAAGTGGCCTGTGCTGAGCTGACTTGGGGCGATGGGGACAGTATGCAACAGAGCAGCAACTATCAAACTGATAGTAGCATTAATGACTTTAATGCAGCGGCTCAAGCGGAGAATCGCGGTGATACCAGTGCGCTGTACGGTTATGAGCAGTCGATGAGCGGCGGCATATTTGCCATGTATCCCACCTATTGGCGCATGAATCTTGACCTAAATTCACAAAGTTCAGCAGCGATATCGCAGTTTGTTCGTCAGTATCCCAATACGGTTATGGCAGAAAAACTGGTCGCTGACTTTGCTGAGACCAAAGCGGGCTCTAATGATTATGCGTCAGTACGACAAGTGGCAAATCTTATTACCAATGCAGATAGCTCTGAGCGCTGCGCGGTTGCCCTTGGATTCAATAACGGCGGTGACACGATGCGCGCCATGGCAGCGAAGTCTGATGTCTGGCTCACCACCAAAAAGCAGCCTGCACTATGTGATCAGCTGGCGATGGAGATGAACAACAATGCACTCATTAGTACTCAAGATCGCGTGTCTCGTCTAAAGCGTATGCTACGCGTTGGTAAAACGGGCGATATTATGGCGCTGTCATCGCGTCTTGGTACGCCTATTCCTTACTCTTCATTGAGTGAGATTCAGCTTAATCCATCCGCTTTTTTTGGTCGTTTTGGTCGTGAGTCTACCAGCCAAACCAACCAGTATCTCTACCTGTATGCTCTAGGGCGTCTGGCTGATAAGTCTTACCGCGAAGCTGCCATACAGCTAGAGTTCGATCTCAAGCAAGACAGTCAGCGCGCCTCAAAACTGCTAAACGATGATACGCGCCGCTATGCTTATCGCATCATCGGTGTCAAACGTATGAACCATAATACTGATGATGGGTTCAATAGTGAAGCGGTAGACTGGTTCCGTAATAGTTTGGATGACGATTTTAATTTTGAAGAAGCTGAGGATTATGCGATGGCAGCCATTCGTTTTAGTCGCTGGGACGATGTCATTGCAGCCATCTCGCGCATGGATAGTGAGACACAAAAGTCGGAGCAGTGGCAGTATTGGCTGGCACGCGCTTATGAGCAATCAAGTGACGCAGGTCAACGTGGTCTTGCCAAACAGATGTACCAAAAACTTGCTAGTAGTCACGAATATTACGGTCTAATGGCAAAGGACAAAGTCGGTCAACGCTTTGATACTACGCGCCTAGGAGGTAGTAACTTACCTACTGTTAGTAATAGCGACCGCGCGCGCGTCATGCAGGATGCTAACTTTGCCCGTGCGTTTGCACTCTACAATGCAGATGCAAGCCGTGCTTATGCCAATCGTGAGTGGAACTGGGCGGTCAAACAAGCCCGTGACAACCGTGATGACACTCTAATTGTCGCAGCAGCGCGCCAAGCACACGATATGGGCTGGCTTGATCGCGCCATTTACGCAGCAGACAATACTCAACAAATTAATAGCTTTGCTTTGTCTCATCCAATGCCGCATCAAAGCGCTGTTGTACGCTATAGCCAAGAGGCTCGTATCGACCCTGCATGGGCTTACGGCATCATGCGCCAAGAGAGTCGTTTTGTGACCTCAGCGCGCTCAAACGTGGGCGCTAGTGGTCTTATGCAGGTTATGCCTGATACCGCAAAATATATCGCGCGTAATCTAGGTGAAACCTATAGCGCAAGCCGCGCCAACAGCGGCGACACCAATATTCGCTATGGTACTTGGTACATGGGTGATATCTTAGGCAAGCTCAACTATCAACCAGTACTCGCAACCGCAGGCTATAACGCTGGCCCTAATAATGCCAAACGCTGGCAGCCTGTCTACGGGTCACTTGAAGCTGATCAGTACGTCGAATCGATTGCTTTTCCTGAAACTCGTAACTACGTCAAGCACGTCATGGAAAATGCGACTATATATAGCAGCCTACTCGGTCGCGCTCAGCCTATTACTCAGCGTATGGGTA
Organism: Psychrobacter sp. DM4; assembly: GCF_051307035.1. Lineage (GTDB taxonomy): Bacteria > Pseudomonadota > Gammaproteobacteria > Pseudomonadales > Moraxellaceae > Psychrobacter. The sequence continues at coordinate 2,303,935 of NZ_CP195536.1, read as the reverse complement.
CGGTGCCAGCGGCGTTCTAAACTGTTGTTGCAGATGCTTACACCATAAGATACACATCATAAAAGAGACCTTGGATACTTTATTAAAGGTCTTTTTTATCCAAATACTTTGTACTAATTAATACGTCAGATCCACTTATCACTATGATAACTCATAGGTTCCTTGCCCCGTTGTTTTTAGCTTAATAATTGATGGCAGCTACTGCTTACGTTCGTAATACACACTAAAAAAAGTGTTTTGCTACCATTGATTTGGTTGCCGTCTGTATTCTCTTTATTAGCATCCAGATTTATAATGATTGCCTAACAAATACTCTATTAATTATGATAAAAAAACCGTTTAAGTCATTGATAGCATCGAGCAGATATCAGACATTTGCCTTGACGCACGCGCATCCCAAACTTACGACAACACCGCACCCAAATCTAATCGCTGACACCATAAAGCCATATCACTATTCTTATCATCGTATGCGTCATATCGCGATTGGTGCGCTTGGCTTTTTGGTAGTACAAGGTGTTCTATCTATGCCCGTTCAGGCGGCGAGTGTGACGAAGTCAGGTCAGCGCGTACTTATGATTGAGATGACACCAGCACTATGTGATTTGCAGCCGACACGGGCTCGCATGCGCCAGTGTTTGGAGGGTTACTCGTTAACTGTCTCGGGTTTAAATTTAGGCTATGGTGCCAGCTGTGGTAGCGTAAGTGAGCCACGATTGACGCCACTACAACTAAAGGTCGTCAACCGTATTATGCCTGATACGACAGTACGCAATCAGACATGGCAGCATTATGGTGCTTGCGGACCGATCAGCGCTAACAACTATTTTCGCCTTATCACTAACTATGCCGGCAACCTCAAACTACCAAGTGAGTTGACGACAGGTAATAGCTATACCGTCTCAAAATCACGTTTTTTGAGGCAAATGACTCGCCTAAACAGTGGTATGCGTGCTTCAAACATAGATCTGATCTGTCAAGCAGGTCGCCGCCAATCTGTTCTGACGGATATTCACGTATGTTATGACGGTAGTGATTTTGGCAAATGTAGCACTCCTATCAATAGCTGCGGTAGCAATTTTATAATCTCTGGTGGTAATTAGCTCGACGCTGAGCGTAAGTATAAAATGTAACAATATAATTATAAACGACCGTTCTATCTGACCTAGACGTCTTATTGAGCGAGATGCTACACTAGCGCACAGTTTGAAAGGTTCAGTATGACCATATTTGACAATCACTAAGGAAATATTCTATGAAACAACCTATACGCGTTGCCGTCACTGGTGCAGCTGGTAATATCAGCTATGCTATGCTATTTCGTATTGCATCAGGTGAGATGCTAGGTAAAGATCAACCTGTTATCTTGCAATTACTCGAAATTACTCCAGCACTTGACGCCCTAAAAGGTGTTGTCATGGAACTAGAAGATTGCGCTTTTCCATTGTTGGCGGATATTGTTCAAACTGACGATGCTACGGTTGCATTCAAAGACATCGATTATGCTTTGTTAGTAGGCGCCCGTCCTCGTGGCCCAGGTATGGAGCGTAAAGACTTACTAGAAGCCAATGCGGCTATTTTCTCAGCTCAAGGCAAAGCGCTTAACGATGTTGCTAGCCGTGATGTCAAAGTATTGGTCGTCGGTAACCCTGCAAATACTAATGCGGTTATCGCTCAGCGTAACGCACCAGATCTGGATCCGCGTAACTTTACTGCAATGACCCGTTTGGATCATAATCGTGCTATGGCACAATTAGCTGAACAGACGGACAGTACCGTCAATGACATCAAAAAGATGATCATTTGGGGTAACCATTCCTCTACTCAGTATCCGGATGTAACGGCTTGTACTGTAAACGGTAAGCCTGCACTTGATCTAGTCGATCGTGACTGGTACGAAGGCACTTACATTCCAAACGTACAGCAGCGCGGTGCAGCTATTATTAAAGCTCGCGGTGCATCCTCTGCAGCGTCTGCAGCTAACGCCGCTATCGCACATATGCGCACTTGGGCGATGGGTACAGATGAGAACGATTGGGTCTCTATGGGCGTCTATTCAAACGGCGAGTATGGCATTGCTAAGGGCCTGATTTACTCTTTTCCTTGTACTTGTACGGGCGGCGACTGGTCTATCGTAGAAGGCGTTGATGTGTCATCAGATTTCTCGAAAGAGAAGATGGCGGCAACTGAGCAAGAGCTTAGCGAAGAGCGTGATGCGGTATCACATCTACTGCCATAAACTGCGCTAGTAGCTTGCAATAAAAACCCCGCTTATTCGTAAGCGGGGTTTTTTTGCTAGAGCGTCTTACTAAAACGTAGCGTGTAACTCTGAAGGCTAACAAATTCAAAGACTAGCAAATTTAAAGATTAACAAAAAGACAGTTTTAACAAAACACTTAACGAGCCCTTACAGTTTTTTGTCAAAGGCTTGCTACAATAAAGCTGTACATGAATAGACCTTAATATAGCAATTAGGGCTAATATAAAAAATTAAGTCCTCTAAAAGGAGAGAGCAGATGTTAGGCGAACCAGATTATACTATGAATGATTTATTTGCACAGTTGGGTTTAGAGAGCTCAGATGAAGCGATTGATATATTCGTTGAAAACAATCAATTGGCAAAAGAAGAAGAGCTCATTAGTGCTAACGTTTGGACTGATTCACAGCGCGCATTTTTGCAAGAAGAATGGAAAAAAGACGCTGCATGGGTTGAGGTTATCGATGATCTAAATGTACGTATGCATCCAGATGCTTAGTTTCAAGAATAAACGTATATAATCAAAAAACCCACTTCAAATATGTCGTGGGTTTTTTTAGCGCTGCATTTCGATTACTACTGATTTTGTCGCCAATTTAATAAGTCTACGACATCTTGATGAATGCCTGCTCTGAGCGCCTCTATACCGTCGTAGTTTTTTTCACCATGTAAAAAATGCAAAAATCGTACTTGCAGCGTCTTACCATATAGATCAGCTTGAAACTTTGGAAAATGAACCTCTAAGCGCCAATTATCACCTTTATCAACAGACGGTCTAGTACCGACATTGGCCGTACCAAACAGGCTATGAGCGCGTAATCCTCCAACGCCTGTCTGGGCATCAGTTGCAAGCGCTGTTAGGCCATCAGGAATAACTTCGCCAGTCTCATCTAGACAAACCACATCGACAGCCAAAATACCGTGCAAGGCAGGCTTGAGGCGCGACAGCTCTATATTGGCCGTCGGAAAATTCATAGTACGACCAATCTGATCGCCGCCTACTACGTCACCTGTAATCGTATACTCTCGGCCCAGTAGTTGATTCGCTGAAGCGATATCGCCCGCTAGTAGTAGCTCACGGATACGCGTCGAGCTAATGCGCTGACTAGTGCTAGTCATATCGGCATTATCAGCGATAGTGTGCAAATTGGTCACCGGTAGCCCATAATCACGCAAGAACTGACTATCACCCGTGCGATCATGCCCAAAGCGAGAGTCATCACCCAATACTAAAGCTTTTACATTAAGATGTTTAGTCAATAGGTCGGCAAAAGCGGTAGCAGACAAAGCACGAAAGTCGCTATCGAAGTTGGCAACGATTAAAGTATCGACCCCATATTGGGCAAGCAATACTTGTTTTTCAGCTAGAGTAGTCAAGCGGGCAGGCGCTGTTGCTGGTGCAAAAAACTCACGCGGCTGTGGCTCAAATATCATGACCGCAGCGCTTAGATTTTGTTCATTAGCCAATGCGCTAACTTGGGCAAGCATCGCTTGATGACCTAAGTGCACACCATCGAAGTTACCAATGCTTAGCACACAGGCGTTAAGCTTGGTGGAGATAACACTGTCACCAGCCACATATGGTGGCGCAATCAGTTGCTCAAGGAAGTAGGTATTCATAAGAGTTTATGGTATCGCAGCTAATATAAGACTAATGAGATAAAAACACCGCGCAAATAGCGACTGATATGTTCAAAACTTGTCATTATAAAGTAAAATGAGCGTCCTCACACTCAAAACCAGATGCCCCAACATATTTTATGAGAACGACTATGGATGAACACGGTAATAAAAAGGCTCTGCTTGATAATGAATTTACAGTAGAACGTGCGAGTAGGTCTGATCTGACGGCTATCTTAGCGATCTATAATCAAAGTATTGCAGGCAAACAAGCGACTGCTAATTTAACTCCGGTAACTACCGAAGAGCGCGCTACTTGGTTTGATGAGCATCTCCAGAACCGAACACGGCCTATTTATGTGGTAAAAGCTTTAGTTGAACGTAACGGTTTGAGCGCTACAAACAGTGAGCAAGTAGAAAATCATGATATAGAGACAGCGCAGATTGTCGCTTGGGGTAGCTTTAGTGATTTGTACGCGCGTATCGCTTATCATATCAGCAGTGAGATGAGCATTTATTTGCACAAAGATTATCATAAAAAAGGCCTAGGCAGTGAGCTGGCCCGTTGGATGCTCACGCAAGCGCCAAGCCTAGGCATTACGAATGTCATCGCCCTTATCTTTGCTCACAATCAGCCAAGTTTAGGGCTGTTTTATAAGCTTGGATTTGAGCAGTGGGGATATATGCCAAAGGTGTGTGATATGGATGGGTTCATCGCTGATGTAGTGATGCTAGGACTAGCTATCAAACCTAATAGTAATAGCGAGCTTTGAGATAAATTTAACCCAGTATCTTCCATTGACCCTTTACTTTTTTGAGCCTATAAGTGAGCGGCGCAGGCTCGCTTTGACCCCTTAGCATTAGCTCGCCTTCGATAGTGGCTATAGTTTTGTCGTCATTGTACTGAGTATCCGTAATGGTGACGCTCTCTACGGTTTGCTGAAAAGCACTTTGGGTATTGGCAAGCTCTTGTTCAAAGTTTGCCATATCGACTTGATAGTAGCCGACCGCATCTTCAATATCACCGTAATACAAGGTATTCAGCGCTTGCTTCACAGTATCCTCTGGACTATTGGGTTCAGTCGTATTGGTCACTAGACTTGGCTGATCGGCTAAAGGCGGTGCTGGAGTAGCGCTTGGACTTGGCATGCTGGTTTGGTTGCTAGCCGTATCCTTATCAGCTAGCCCACCATCTTCTAAAATTTCCGCATCAGTAGTAATGGTTTCATCTATGGAGCCATTGGTATCATCGACTATCACAGGAACATCATCAGCGTCTATTGCTATCTCATTAGAATCACTACTGCTACAACCATTTAATAAAAAAACCATACCTAATAAACCGGTAGTACACAGTAGTGGCAATCGCGGCAATAATGACGCTTTGGCAGTCATATGCAATTTCACTGTTATATTTGGCTTCATGGTACACCTCAAGTTTTTATTCAATAAGTCATTAATTATGGCAACTATCATTGTGATTAGCAGTCAGTGATTGATTTAACCTTGTGCTTATTTGGTAAAGTTACTGTTTAACAAATCATAATCTAAAGCAACCATAACTAGCCATGTTTGAGCTGACGAGGGCGAAAGCCAGTCGCTAGCAGTACGATCGCATAAACCAAGGCACCGACCACGCACATGATAAGCAGGGCAACGAGTCGCTGCCACTGCGCCGAATCTGTTGGGAAGTAGGGTAGCATGATGTAGAGGACGGCAATCATAGCCGCAGTGGACACGATAAACTGTGCAAAGAGCTTTTTCCAATGGCTATCAAAGCGAAAAATATCACGCTTATGTAAGAAGTAATAGAGCAATCCTGCGTTGACAAAAGCCGCCCCTGTCGTTGCTAGCGCTAAACCACCATGTAGTGGAATCTCTAACAGATAAAAAATACCAATAAAAATCGCACTAAATATCATATTGGCAAAGACAGAAACGATGCCGATGCGAACTGGAGTTTTGATATCTTGACGGGCAAAAAATGCTGGAGCAAATATCTTGATCAGCATAAATCCCAAAATACCGCCTGCCATACTACGTAGAGCAAGTCCGCTCATCTGTGAATCGCGTAAGGTAAATTCACCACGCAAAAACAGCGCCTGCATAAGCACATCAGAGAGAATGAACAAGGCAGCAGCGGCAGGTAGACCGACGACAATGATAAGCCTAGCAGCCCAATCGATCGTCTTTTTAAAGGTCACATCATCTTTTTGCGCCTCACTTTTAGATAGACTTGGCAAGATAACCGTACCAATCGCTACGCCAATGAGACCTAGTGGTAACTCGCTCATGCGTTCAGCGGCGTACAGCCAAGAGACCGAACCGCCAATCATCAATGAGGCAAAAATAGTATTGAGTAATAAATTGATCTGGGTGACAGAGACACCAAAAATAGCAGGAAGCATAAGTTTCAATATTCGCTTAACGCCTTCGTGTTTGAAGTCAACTTTGGGTGCGACCAATAACTTTTGTTGCCATAGCTGCGGTAATTGAAGCAAAAACTGTAATAAGCCTGCGATGGCGACCGCGTAACCGAGTGCCATAATCGGCGTATCAAACATCGGCGCAAAGATAAGCGCGGCAGCTATCATACACAAGTTCAATAACACGGGCGCAAAGGCAGGAGCGGCAAAGCGGCCATAGCTCTGCAAAATGCCGCTAGCAAAGGCCGTCATTGATATAAATAATAGATAGGGAAAGGTTAGGCGTAATAGCTCAGCGGTGATCGCAAATTTATTGGGCTGATCGGCAAACCCGGGAGCAAATAAAGTGACGACCCACGGCGCCATCAAAATGACGACTACCGTTAGCATAGATAAAATCAACAATAACGCGCCAGAGGTACGACTGACCAAAATCTGTACTTGCTGAAGACTGTATTTTTCTTTGTACTCGGATAATACAGGAACAAACGCTTGGCTAAAGGCGCCTTCAGCGAATAGACGACGCAAAAAGTTCGGTATCTTAAAGGCGACCAAAAAGGCATCCATCAGACCGCCTGCGCCAAAGACTCCTAAGAGTACAATATCACGCACCAAACCCAAGATACGCGATAACATGGTCATGCTACTGACCACCATGGTTGAACGAAACAAGCGACTTTTTGCCATGAGGATTATTCTGCCCAGTTGCTATTATCAAAACTAACTATCAAAAAACGACATATCGAAAAACGGAATGCCAAAAAACTGACGGATTATAGCACTTATGTCACGCAGATAAATGAATTGCTTGTGGAATGTAGAGTGTCGTTTATTGACTTATCGTTTGCTGTTTTGATTAATGGTCTCACGTAAGCGCACCCAGTCAAAATACTCACCCGGATCAGTCTTACGACCCGGTGCGATATCGCTATGCCCTGTTAAGTGACGGCGCGTTTTGGGATAAGCGTGATAAATGGCGGCGATAATATCGGCAAGGACAGTATATTGCTCATCGGTAAAGGCCTGAAAATCTGAGCCTTCAAGCTCAATACCGATGCTATAATCATTGCATTCAGGTCGTCCCAAATAGCTTGATTTGCCCGCATGCCACGCGCGTTTATCAAAACTGACAAACTGAGTGACCGCGCCATTTCGTTCGATAAGCAGGTGCGCGGATACCTCTGCGCCCTCAATGGTTTTGAAATAAGAATGTGCGTTCCAGTCGAGTTGATTGGTGAACAAGGCTTTGACATAGTGTAAGCCGTTGCTATCAAGACCACCAAAATCATCAGGCGGCAGGCTGATATTATGGATGACAATAGTATCAATACTCATACCTTTAGGACGTTCATTAAAATTAGGTGAGGCAAGCCAAGTGGCTGAGGATAGGCGACCAGCTTCGATATTTATGACAGATGCGGACATGGTACTCTCAATTATTTAGCGAATAAACAAGCTAGGATAAACAGCACCTCCAAACTTGGTATATCATATACACTATCGGGATAAAAACTCAAACTCTAGTACGATTCTAAGATAAACCTTTAGCTAACGGACTTGTAGTTGTCATGAACTTATAGTCTCAATGCTATATAACCCTAAATCGCCTGTTAGCTCAGACAATAAAAAAGCGAGATGCCACCTGATGTCCCAGTATTCAACGATAGATTCAAATCGTATCGCTATAAATACTAAGTCTAAAGACTTAAGCCTGCGTACGCGTTTGTCTTGCGCTATCGTAGGGCTGCTATTTTGTATACCAGCACAAGCTTTTTTGCCAACGCCAGTATCGTTAGTGACGACAGGTGAGTTAGCTCCTGATGTAGCCCTCAATGAATCTCTTAAACCGCAAACCGCAGTGCTAAATTTGACGGCTAATACGACTCTCGATGCTGGTACCATAATCAAGCAAGAGGTTCAAAGCGTATTGAACAATGAGGCCGAATTACTATTAGCCACTTTGCGTAAGCAAGTACAGTCAGATAAACTGGCAGAGCATATAACATGGCGACGGTTGTTATATTTTTTAGATGATAAACAATCATTATTTAATAAGAGCACACCGAAAAGCTTAATTGATCAGCTAGATTTCTTTTTGAGTGTTAACGGACAACAAGACGCTAGTGCCGAGCTTGACGCGATGCTTGTAGCCATTGCTACCCAAATGGTCGCATCTCAAAACGCAATGTCTAAAGAGACGACAGCTCAAAGCCTATCTAGTATCTCATCTAGTACGTCGGCAGTTTGCCGTTTTCCTGCACGCACGCAGTGGCTTACAGATAGTCTAGGCATCGACGGTACGCGCTTGCAAGCGGATTGCCCAGAGCTTGCCTCTTGGATGAAAATGCTAGACCCTGAGCAGTTATCTATCATGTTCGCTGAGGAATATCTAGACAATCCGATCTCCGCTTTTGGTCATACTTTACTGCGTATTGACTCGCCAGCAAGCGCGGCAGATCGCAGTCAAATCCATCATGCTTATGCGCTTAATGATACTGTCGATGGCGATCCTGACGACGCTTTTGCCATCTATGCTATTAGGTCAGCTACTGGCGGCTATAATAATAGAATTGAGATTGACCCTTATCCAAAGAAACTAGCACAATATCTCAAGGACGATGAGCGCGATGCATGGACGTATCAGTTAGATTTGACTCCAGCAGAGGTACAGCAGATTATATTGCACGTTTGGGAGACCAAAGATCTAGATATTCCCTATTATTTTTCTACCGATAACTGTGCCTCTGAGATTCTGCGTCTAGTCGATGTCGTACGTCCTGAGCAAAATCTGCTCAGCCAACTGCCCTATGTAGTTATTCCCTCTGATGTGGTGCAACTGTTAAATGATAACAGCCTATTAGCAGATGCCCGTTTTACGCCATCAGATAGTACTATGCGTCAAAGCGAGCTGAATAAAGCAAAAGCGGCGGCTAAACTTGGCTATCAGGCGTTGAGCAAAGAGGATACTCTTGCTATCAAATTAGCTGAGCGTAATCCGATATCGAGCATATCGGCTGATGGCAAAACAATTATAGATTACGGTATCACTGCCTCAAATAATAACCCTATTGATCGACATCCCTTTCAAATGGGGCAGATAGGTATCGGTCAGCGCGGTGACAACAGCTATATCGATGTAGGCGTGCGCGCAGGCTTTCATGACATGCTAGATCGCACCTTGGGATTCTCGCAGTTTTTTAATTTAGAGTCGTTAGCAGCGACAGTGCGCTTTTATGATACTAACGACAATAATGAAAACGACCCTGATAGCATAGTACTAGAAAACTTTACGGTGCTGCGCGGACGCTCTTTTAATCCAGTCAATAGCGCTGAGAGAGGCAAAACGTGGGGCGTCAACATTGAGGCCACCCGCGTTGACGATGGATCACAAGTAGAGGGTCGCGATCATTTGGTAGGTAGCGTCGGCTATGAGACAGGTTGGTCGTGGACATTTGGGTCACCAAGATCCGGGACTGGTGAGATGCCGCCGCAACTGTGTTATACCTTATTATCGGGCACAGCTCAGGCAGGACGAGGCATTAATAATGGCTTTCGGGTAGGCGCCGGCATAAACGCAGGCTGTCATTATCAGATTAACAATCAGTTACGTGCGCAGGCACAATTGCAACTGCCATATTGGTATCATGGCGACAGCCAAGAGTCCGATGTAACAGGCCACTATTGGCAGCCGATAACAACTTTGGGTTTGCAATACGATATCGATCGCACACAAGCATTGCGACTTGACGCCAGTTATGACTGGCAAGACCGCGTCGATGCCAATGACGATATCAAACTGGCATACAGACGCTATTTTTAGAGATTGTTCAACACGCCCTAGATTCGCTTTTTTATTATAAGTGTCAAAGGTAAGGATATAGTATGAGTAAGTCACATCTACTGATTATTGGACAAGGTGATATTGGTTTGCCAGTAACCAATGTGCTCGCTCGTAATGGACTATCAGTGACTGGCCTTGCCCGTAGTGCACGCGAGCATTATAATTTAGACGATAGCGCAGCATTTTTGCAAGCGGATGCCTTGACACTGAGTGCTGATCAGTTGCAAGACTTTACTCATATCGCTATTGTCGTGACTCCTGATGAGTACTCGACTAGCGGTTATCAGAACAGTTATTTAGCTATAAACAAGCATTTGGTAAGCTTAGCAGCTCAACTTCCAGAGCTTACACGCGTGGTTTTTATATCCTCGACGGGCGTTTATGGGCAAGATAATGGCGAATGGGTGGATGACACTACCGCACCCGTGACTCCTGAGCGCGAAGCGTCAAAAGTTATCTTGCAAGCAGAACAAGTATTGCAACGAGGCTTTGGTGATAGAGCACTTATTATTCGCCCAAGCGGTATTTATGGACGTAAGCGGCTCATGCGACTACGTAAAGTGCGCGAGCCACAAAAAGAAGTACTGGCAGCGCAGCACTGGAGCAATCGCATTATGGATCGCGATTTGGTGACTATCATTACCAAGGCATTGACTATTGAGATGCCAAAGCCACTGTATATAGCGACAGATTATTTGCCTGTAACGACCTTTGAGCTAAGCGTTTGGCTAAGTGAGCAAATAGGAGAGGCGCCACCTACTATTGATAAGCAAAAAACGGCAGTTACGGGGAAACGCTTACATAGCAATATTCCGTTAGCATGGCTTGATTATCCTGATTGGCAGACAGGTTATCGCGATATCTTGCAAAACGAAGGCTCTCAGTAGTAAGAACTGTCCTAATATCCTCAAAAATCTAATCGCCAGTATTTACTTTTTAAGTCTGTGGAGACACCATGACCCAACCATCTACATCTGATAAGTACTTATTCAATGCCTCGTTATCAGAGTCAGGTCAGGGCCATGAAGACAACACTGAGAAGTCCTCGTTGCCAGATAGCGAGCATCCTGCGATCGTACATCCAAATTTTGACCCCAGGCAGACGCCGATCGATCCTGCGCGTCCGCTCAATGATATTCCAGAGCCCACGCGTCAAATTAATAGCCAATTGCGCCGTTTGTATGGTAAGTCAGTACGCTTTTTTGTTCCCAACGAAAGCGCTTTATCTAAATGGAGACTGATCGGCTCTGAAGCGCTTGCTGAACATTTAGCATTGTTAGAGGCTGCAGAGCTCATCGCGCTACCTGATAGTTTTTATCATAATTATAGTGAGCAGCCTTTGTTATCGTCGCTTGAGCATATGACCTTGCTCGATATGTCTGATATTCAACGTGCGATGATTCATTACCCTGCCTTGAGTCGTTACGGTTTTGTGGCACCTTCTGCTCACACATCCAAAGTACCAGTAGTCGGCGACAAAACAGCTCTATACGATGATAAGAATAATGACAACTATGATCCTGACGAGATATTGAACAGCCTTTATGCGGATGATTGGCAAGTTATTTTACAACCACAGCAGTTTGAAACGGGCGCAGGTAACCTTGCGACGGATATTATGGCTTGTAGTGTCGCGGTTCATGCTCTACAGCAATGCTCAACGCGTAAAAGCATTAATCAGAGCTATAGCGCGGCGCAAATTTGTGAATATGTCCGTAGTTATTTGCTCAGTCAGCTGTCCATCGCACTCATGCAGCGCCATCAGTATCGTCAAATACGCCTATTTGCAGGACACATCATTGTTGCAGCTCACCACCTAGGCTGGGACATACAGGTATCTGAGGATGGGGAGTGTTATTTTAATCTCTCATCGCGCTGTTGTTTGCTGACGCGCTACGTCAATATCAATGATTACTATATCAATGGCTGGTCAAGTTAAGACTAAGTAATGTTTATCAATATCTAATAACTCACTGTTTAGTAATTTAGTACCTAATAATTCAGTACCTAGTAACAGGGTCAAAATAGCACTGTTAATGTCTACCTTTTTGCGATATTACCAATAGGAACGCTTCATGTACAATGCGCAGTCGATCTCATTTTCGTCACAAGCTTTTATTCAACTGGCTTTAGATAATCATGTCTTAAAGTTTGGTGAATTTGTACTTAAGTCTGGCCGTATTAGTCCTTACTTTTTTAATGCAGGACTGCTAGCAACTGGAGAGATGCTAGCATTGTTAGCGCGCGGTTATGCCGATGCTTTAGCCAAGCAAATGAGCGCTGTCAGTCATGACCTAGATGAGCAAGAGTTGGTTATCTTTGGCGCCGCTTATAAGGGCATTCCTTTTGTAGCCGCGACAGCACAAGCGCTATGGGAGCACCATGGTATCAATGCTAAATGGGGATACAATCGCAAAGAGGCCAAAACTCATGGCGAGGGCGGCAACCTAGTCGGCGCTGATGTCAGTGGCAAGGCGGTGTGGGTGCTTGATGATGTCATTACCGCAGGTACAGCAATGCGTGAAGTCGTTGAGATACTAGAGCAAGCAGGCGCAAGTGTTGCCGGTATTATTGTGGCTCTAGATCGTAAAGAAAAAGGCCAGAGCGAGCACTCAGCGATTCAAGAGCTTGCGGCAAATTTACAAGTACCCGTACTCGCGCTTGTGGATATCGATAACTTGATTGACTATCTAGCGGATGAACGCAGTCAAAACAAAGACGCGACTCAACTGGCAAAAATGCAGCATTATCGCGAACAGTACGGTGTCTAAATTCTGCATTCTACTATGAGCTATCTTCTCATCATTAATAAATAATACTATAAAAGTGAGCCTTATTATGAGCCAGTCGCTAAACATGCTAATTATCATGGATCCTATCGAGCGTATCAATTATAAAAAAGATACCAGTCTGGCAATGATGTGGTCAGCACAAGATCGCGGACACCGTTTAGGATACTGTCAGATTCATGATTTATGGCTAGATCGCGGCGATCTTATGGTAGATTCGCAGCCCGTTAGCGTACAGCGTGACCCTGAGAATTTTTATACTTTGGGCGACAAATCAACAGCATCTGTTAGTGAGTATGATGTGATATTAATGCGTAAAGATCCACCGTTTGATATGCGTTTTATTTATGCAACCTATATGCTCGATCATGCAAAAGCCGCAGGCGTGTTAGTCGTTAATGATCCACAAGCGGTTCGTGACTGTAATGAGAAGCTATTTGCTACTTGGTTTAGCGGTTATATGAGTCCAACCATAGTGACCAGCAAACAGGCTCATATCCGTAAGTTTATCAGCGAGCAGCAAGACGTCATCGTCAAGCCACTAGACGGTATGGGCGGCACAGGTATTTTTCGCCTGACGGCTGATAGTCCCAATATTGGGGTAACACTTGAGGTTTTGACTGAGCTTGAGACGCTACCGATTATGGCACAGCGCTATTTGCCAGAAATAAAAGAAGGCGATAAACGTGTGTTAATCGTCGATGGCGTAGTGGTTGACTTTAGCTTAGCGCGTATCCCCACCAAGGGCGAGACTCGGGGCAATCTTGCCGCAGGTGGCAGCGGGGTCGCCATGCCACTCACAGATATCGAGCGTCAGGTAGCAGAAGTGGTAGCGCCTATAGTCAAAGAAAAAGGATTGATGTTCGTGGGACTTGACTTAATTGGTGGGCGTATCACTGAGATTAATGTAACCAGTCCGACTTGTGTACGCGAGATCGATGATCAATGCGGCACAGACATCGCAACCGACTTTATTATCGCTATAGAGCATAAGCTAAATAGTAAATAACCTCTTATTTTAACGTGCTGTAAGCGAATGGCGACAGCTCGTTATTCATTATAGGAAATCTTTATGACGACACTTATCAATGCATTTTTAATCACAGCGGGATTAATAATAGCCTCTAGCGCTAATGCCGCGGATCAGTTGAACAATACAAAATGGGTGAATTTTAATAAAGAAGGTAAGCCTAACGCGGTTCTACGGTTCGTTGAGAATAACGGTAAACTCTCAGCCAAAGTTGAAAAGGTGCTCATTAATCCTAAAAACAAAACCAAGTGTGATGAATGCAAAGGCAAATACCACAACAAACCTTTGATCGGTGCTACCTTGATCTGGGATTTAGAACCGGATGCCAGTAACCCCAATGTTTATGACAACGGTACTGGCATTGACCCAAAGACAGGTATCTCTTTTTCCGGAAAAGCTAAGTTGGAAGGTAATACGCTAAAATTGCGAGGCTATAAAGGCATCACATTTTTGGGTAAAACGCATGTTCTCAAGCGTCTTTAATTGAGTTTAAGACGATTTAATTATCATCTTAAACTCAGAGCCTAGCTATTTATAGAGTGAATAAAATCAGAGGTTTGCAAGTTTATAATAAGCTTTTGAAAATAGTATCTGTCAGGGAATGATTTGATTTATACTAGCGAACTTTATTCGTTATATGTATGATTTGTTATATGCATTTAGCCACATTATCTTGTCCATGCTACGGCAACTACTTACCGATTAATAAAATAATAAAGGTAGTCTTATGAAAACACCGCACATATTGATGATGGCCGCTGGTACTGGTGGGCACGTCTTTCCAGCACTCGCTGTGAGTGAGGCGCTAACTCAGCGCGGCGCAGTGATTCATTGGTTGGGGACGCCTAGCGGTATGGAGAATGGTCTGGTCAAGCCAGTAGGCTATGATTTTCATGCTATCGACATGCAAGGGCTACGCGGTAAAGGGATTGCTCGATTATTAAAGCTGCCAGTGACTTTGTTGTCAGCAACGATGGCGACTATAAAAGTCATTAAAAGTAATCAGATTGATGTCGTCGTTGGGTTTGGCGGTTATGTCAGTGCTCCTGGCGGCATCGCTGCGCGTATGACTGGCACGCCGCTCATCATTCACGAGCAAAACGCCATAGCAGGCATGAGCAATCGCTACTTGTCTAAGATTGCTAGTAAAGTGCTCCAAGCTTTTGATAATACGTTTGCAAATAGCCAAAATGACCGTAAAATCGTAACGGTCGGCAATCCAGTACGCAATACTATTACTGGTGTTGACGCACCTTCTACTCGTTATGATGTCACTGACAAATCACCGTTACGCCTGCTTATCGTTGGTGGCTCATTAGGGGCACAAGTGCTCAATGAAAACGTGCCAAAAGCTTTGGCGTTGCTAGATAGTCCCTTTGAGGTGCGTCATCAGTGTGGCCGCAATAATGAGTCCGCTACTCTTGTAGCTTACCAGCGCGAAGATTTGAGCAATCATCAGTTTACGGTACAGCCCTTTATAGACGATATGGCGGCGGCCTACAATTGGGCTGACGTGATTGTTTGCCGAGCAGGCGCACTGACGGTCACCGAAATTCAAAACGTAGGTATTGCTGCTATTTTTGTACCGCTACCGCATGCTGTTGACGATCATCAGACGGCTAATGCCAAAACATTAACCGCGTATGATGCAGCGATTTTATTGCCGCAAATTGAGTTGACGCCGCAACGTTTGAGCGATGAGCTGGCGGTACTTAACAGGCAAGCTTGCCTGAGAATGGCACAAAAGGGACATGCACTCGCTAATCGCAGTGCCAGTCAACAAGTGACTGATATCATTTGGCAAACGCTTTAATATTTTTACCGACTATTTTTGTTTTGTTTACAAACTACTATCTTCGAGTGCTTTATTAAGAGGGATCTATGCTGACATCTACCAAAGTCCTACCCAAACGCTTAATTGAAATTCCAGAGATGCGCCGTATTCAGCATTTGCATTTTGTGGGTATTGGCGGCTCTGGCATGTGTGGTATCGCTGAAGTTATGAGTAATCAAGGCTATCAGGTCAGCGGCTCTGATATTGCTCAAAGCCCTGTGACCAAGCGTTTGCAAGATATCGGTATAGAGCTGTTTATTGGTCATGACTCCAAAAACATCGCCAATGCTGATGTTATCGTGGTGTCGTCCGCGATAGATCGTAGCAATCCTGAGATAAAAGCGGCGCTAAAAGCACGTCTGCCCGTTGTCCGCCGCGCCGATATGTTGGGCGAGCTTATGCGTTACCGTCATGGTATTGCGGTTGCAGGCGCTCATGGCAAAACCACAACGACCAGCCTTCTAACGATGATGCTAGCAGAAGGTAAGCTGGATCCAACATATGTCATCGGCGGTAAGTTAAACGCGTCTGGTAAGAACGCCGCTCTTGGTAGTAGTCGTTATTTGGTCGCTGAAGCCGACGAGTCCGATGCGTCCTTTTTGTCGTTGCATCCGATGGCCGCCATTGTGACCAATATCGATCAAGATCACATGGATACTTATGAGAATAGTTTTGATAAGTTAAAAGCTGCCTACATTCAGTTCTTACAAAATATGCCATTTTATGGCTTAGCTGTCGTCTGCGGAGATGACCCTGAACTGTACGCAATGATTGATGATATTGGTCGCCCTGTGCTCACGTTCGGTCTTGAACCTTTTAATGATGTGCAAGCTGTCGATCTAGTCGTTGAAGGAACCAAAACGCACTTTACCGTCCTGCGCCGTGATAACGAACCGCTACGTTTGACGCTCAACATCCCTGGTACGCACAACGTCTACAATGCCCTAGCAGCGATTACTATGGCCACTGATGAGGGCGTTGATGACGAAGCAATCAAACGCGCTCTACAGAAATTTGCAGGGGTAGGTCGCCGTTTTGAGCAACATGCGTCAGTGGCTATAGACAACGGCGATGTCATTTTAATAGATGACTATGGTCATCATCCAAAAGAGGTTGATGCGACCATCAAGGCGGCTCGTCAAAGCTTCCCTGAGCGTCGCTTAGTCATGTTATTTCAGCCGCACCGCTATAGCCGTACTCGCGATTGTTATGACGATTTTGTCGATGTGCTTTCCTCCGTTGATGAACTGCTATTATTAGAGGTATATTCGGCAGGGGAGAATCCAATCGCAGGCGCAGATACCAAATCCTTAGCCCGTAGCATTCGCTTGCGCGGGGAGATTGAACCGACGGTCGTGGACAAAGATAATCTCGCCCCTGTGATGCAACGGCTGCTAAAAGCAGGCGATATGCTGATCACACAAGGCGCAGGTAACGTGGGGCAAATAGCTGTAGATTTAGCAGCCAATGACTTGTATCTAAAGTAAGCGTTTTAGGAATTATATATGACTACTCATGACCAAAAAACTAGCACGCAAAAAGACAGTGCGCCAACAACTATCGATAATCCAGAATCAGCGTTATCTGAGGCTTATATAGAGCAGGACAATAATGTAGACGTGTCCAAAAACAATGTTTTAGATAAAGAAGATGCCAGTCAATTTGGCAAAGTTGCGGTGGTTTATGGTGGCAATAGCAATGAGCGCAGCGTCTCTTTAGATAGTGGTGCTGCGGTACTTTTAGCATTACAAAACCAAGGCGTTGATGCCACTCACTTTGACCCCAAAGATCAAGACATCATTGAGCTACGCAACTATGATCGTGTATTCAACGTCTTGCATGGTCGCGGCGGTGAGGATGGAATCTTACAAGGTGTGTTGCAGTGGCTGGATATACCGCAAACAGGATCAGGTGTATTAGCCTCGGCACTCGGCATGGACAAGATTCGCACCAAGCAATTGTGGCAAGGTTGTGGCCTTGCGACTGCGCCGTTCTCACTACTGACTGCTGACACTGACTGGCAGCAAGTGGTCAATATGCTAGGGCTACCGCTGATTATTAAACCTGTTCATGAAGGTTCGAGTATCGGTATGACTAAGGTGAATAATCTTGACGAGCTGCCAGCGGCTTATACTACCGCGGTCGCGTGCGGAGACGCGGTGATGGCTGAGCGCTGGATCACAGGTCGCGAATTTACTATTGTGATTATTGATGATGACGCTTATCCTGTTATTCGCTTAGAACCTGCTGACATCTCAAATTTTTACGATTTTGAGGCCAAGTACACTCGCAATGATACGGGATACTATATTCCGTGTGGCTTAAGTGATAAAGACGAACAACATTTGCAAGCTTTGAGTTTAGCCGCATTTCGCGCAGTTGATGCCAAAGGGTGGGGGCGCGTTGATGCCATGCAAGATGAAATGGGTAACTTTTGGCTACTTGAGGTCAATACAGTACCAGGTATGACCAGTCATAGCTTAGTACCTATGGCAGCCAAGGCAAAAGGTATGGATTTTGATCAGTTGTGTTGGCATATTTTAGCGCAGACTCTATAAATGGATTACAGTACTTCGCAATCATAAAATGTATAATGTATCGCCATACCTGCTATAGCACAACATTGTGTAAACTTGTGTAAATTCAGCGATGGTAATATGGGTTAAGCTATTGTTTATTAGTAAAATACGTTAATATCGTAAAAATATGATAGCCTCATTCATTTATAAGATTTTTTTATAAGTGATATAAGCATTAATTAGTTTCTCGACTGATATGACTCTACATGTAATCATCAGTTATAACTATAAAATTACTAGATTTATAAACAATACACACTAAAATTAAGGACGATGGTGAACATGGCTCAAGCTATCAACAATGCAACTGGCTTAATGAGTGATAAGACCCATGGTTCAAAATCTAATTTCCAGCTGCCTACTATTATTAGGTATTTCTTTATAGCAGCGGTTCTTGGATTACTTTTGGTGATTTTATTTATGGGCGGCAAAGCACTTCGTGATGCGCCTCCTGCCGCTATTTTTGTGAGTAGTCAGGATCTGAGTATTGCTCAACATCAGGCGTTAAAGCAGGTAATGAGCCAACAAGCCGTTAGTAGTTTTTTTACATCCGACTTGCAATCACTAAGAGACATTACTATTGGTCTGCCGTGGATAGATCAGGTCAGTGTGACACGTGATTGGCAACGCGGTATCGTCATTGAAGCTTTGCCTAAGCAGGCGGTTGCCAAATTCGGTACAGAACGTTTGGTTGATGCTAAAGGCGTCGTATTTGTGCCTGTAGATAGCAAGGATTTGCAACAAGTACAGTATGCTATGTTGCAAGGCGAGATTGCACAAGCACCAGTTATCATGCAACAAATGCAACAAATTAATGACTGGTACGCGCCGCTCGATATTCAGGTCGAAGACATTATATTGTCACCACGTATGACTTGGCTGATTCGTTTTGATAACGGTCTAAGAGTGATAGTAGACAATGAGAATACCGCACAAAAACTGCTCAATTTAAGTCAACTGCTTGGTAATCAATTAAGCGCGCAGCGTGACGATATTCAAGCTATAGATTTACGTTACAAGAACGGCTTTACACTTGCTTGGAACATGGACAAAGCGTTCGCTGAACCTTTAAGTAATGAGCCAAAAGCCGAATCAGCAGTGCCATAATTTATCAGTTTTGAGTTTATCAGCGCTTTAACGTAGTAAAGCTTGATTTGTGACGCTACAGAGATTGTAGTGTTTTTTTAATGATTTAATGGAAGCATCATTTAGTTTCCTGTCTAGCGATAATTTGTTTGGTACCATGAAAAATACAGAAAATCTGGTTGTTGTTCATCTAAGCGCCACGGCAGTATATGTCGTTATTGGCAGTGTTTATTCTGCAACAGACATCCGTATTATGGGTGTTGGTCGAGTCAAAAATAGCGATTTTTACCAAGGTAAAATAAAGCATCGTGAGCGTCTGCAAGGGGCGATCAAGCAGGCTATTCAAGAGGCAGAAGACACGGCAAACTGCCGCGTGCATAGTGTATGGCTTACACTTGCGACACCAGAGCTTGCGAGCAAAAATAGCGCAGGCAACGTAAGTGTAGAAGATGACGTTGTTAGTGCCAAGGATATGGTACAGGCGCTATCTAATGCTAAGTCTCAAGATCTATCTTCTGACTATTATTTGATGCATTGCTGTCAGCAAGGCATTTATATCGATGATCAAGAGTTTATGGTTGATGATGCTATCGAGATGGTCGCTGACAAAATCAACGTTATGTATCACATGATGATGATGCCTGTTGCCAGTCGTCAAAACATCCAAAAACTACTCCAAAGCTGTGATGTCGGTATTGATCATATCGTTTTTGATGCGGTTACCAGTGCTGAATATAGTCTCATTAAAGAAGAGCGACAGCAGGGGGTTTGTCTAGTAGATATTGGTGCTAGTACGACTAGTATTTGCGTCTATAAAGAAAATAAATTGATTTTTACGCACTGCTTGGCAACGGGTAGCCACGAAGTCACCATGGATATCTCAGCCGATTTTGGTATCTCGATGATAGATGCTGAGAGACTCAAAAAGTCTCATGGTACCGCTGATATTCATAGCTTGGATCCGAGCTCGTTTTTTACCTTTAAACCTCAAGGGCCAAACGACGATATCAATGTCAATATATACAACTTAGCTCGTATTATTGAAGCTCGTTACGTTCGAATTTTTACTGAAGTGGCTTGCCACTTGCACGAAGCAGATTTGATAGGATATATTGACCGCGGTATTGTTTTGACAGGGGGCGGTAGTGCCATTAAAGGCATGATACCGTTCGCCAAAAAACTATTAAAAATGCGAGTGGTTATGACTAACATGCACCCTGCGATCAGCGCTCACGATCATTTTGAGAATGATGAGGCCTTTAAACACATCAACACTCAAATCAATGATCGCGCTTTTCATACCGCTTTTGGTACCTTATTATATAGCCAAAGTGAGCAGTTTCGTCATAGTGAGCAAAGCGAACCTGAAGCCATTCAGCAAGCTCGAGTCAAAGGCGTGTTCCAAAGTGCAGGACAACGCTTATCTAAAGTTCTAAAAAAGATTCTTTAGTGTACTTGCTTACCCAAATATTCCGAACAGCTCATTCTTTATTTTATTTAAATACACTCATGAGTCGGTAGCACGCCAGATAAGTGCGTTGTTACATTGATGATTAGACTATATGCAACTGGAGAACCCTTTACTATGTCAAAATATACCATGCCAGACGATAGCCAAGTTCATGACAATGGACAAGCTCGATTTACCGTATTTGGCGTCGGCGGCGGCGGCGGTAATGCTGTTGAGCATATGGTGCAACAAGGTATCAGAGGGGTTACTTTTGTCTGTGCCAATACGGATAGACAAGCGCTTGATCGCTTGACGACGCCTAACAAATTACAATTGGGTGCTAAGACCAATCGCGGCCTAGGCGCAGGTGCCAATCCAGAAGTTGGACGCGAAGCTGCTGAGAGCGAAGAGGAAGCCATTCGCGAATTGCTTGAGCACTCCGATATGGTGTTCATTACTGCTGGTATGGGTGGCGGTACGGGTACGGGCGCGGCGCCAGTTGTGGCTCGTATTGCAAAAGAGCTTGAGGTTCTCACTGTTGCTGTTGTTACCACCCCATTTAAGTTCGAAGGCGGCAAGCGTATCAAAGCGGCCAAAGCTGGTATTGAGCAGTTGACTAATTTCGTTGACTCTATTATTACCATTCCAAACGACAAGCTAATGAGCGTGTACGGCAACATCTCTATGCAAGATGCCTTCAAAAAGGCTGACGATGTCCTATTACATGCGGTACAAGGTATCGCTGAGACTATCGCCAGCGAAGGTGTAATTAATATCGATTTTAATGATATTCGTACGGCTATGACGGCTAAAGGTCACGCGATGATGGGTATTGGCCGTGCCAGCGGCGACGACCGTGCCCGTCAAGCAACCGAAAAAGCGATTAGATCGCCGCTTTTGGATGATCTGTTGTTAGAAAATGCCAAAGGTTTGTTGGTCAATGTCATCTCTTCTGAATCACTATCTTTAGATGAGATGAGCAAGATCAGCGCTATTGTTGATGAAATTACTGATATCGATGATGCGCACATTTTTTATGGTTCGGTTATTGATGAGAAAATGGGTGATGATCTTCATGTGACTGTTATCGCGACAGGTCTAACGTTAGATGAAAATGCGGGTAAAGAGGCTGTCTCTGAACCGCCTGTACCTTCTGTCAACAGCACTCAATCTGTTGATCCTAGCGTGCATACTAGTGCCTTGAATAGTCAAAAACAGGCTCATACTAAAACCTACCAAGACAATACGTTACGTAGTACTGTTGCTCAAGAAGACCAAAAAACCAAAACGAACAGCATTCAAGACTATCTCAAGCGTCAGCAGAATAAATAGTTCTGATGAGAGTAGATAAAGTAATGTCATAAGTTTTTTGAAACATATAGGAAAAGAGCCAGCACTGGGTTGTTGGCTTTTTTGTGGGAGTTTATTAAGTAAATTATTAGGTCATAGAAACAATCAGACACTAATAACTTGTATCTACGAAAGCGGTAAGGCCTTGTTTATATGGGTTTTATTTAGACGCTGTTTAATAAAATAAGAAGATATACTATTGACAACAAGCGCAGCTTATCAATAGTATTGATAAATTATCATGTCTTCACTATAGCGAATAAGGGATAACTAGTGATACACTAGGGCAATTGTAACAAAATATGTGAGAGAGCAGCCATGAATCAACGAACTATAAAAGCAGTTATTGCTGTTACAGGTATCGGTCTACATAGTGGCAAACCTGTTGATTTAGAGTTTCATCCACAACCTTGTGACACAGGTATCGTGTTTGAGCGTTCAGATATTGTAGGCTCATCGCCTATTCCTGCTAGTGCTTTTTTAGTCCAAGACACCATGATGTCATCAAACCTAGTATTTGGTGGTACGCGCGTGGGTACCGTAGAACACCTACTAAGTGCTATTGCAGGACTTGGCATTGATAACCTACTGATACGTGTCTCTGACTCAGAGATTCCTATTATGGATGGTAGCGCTGCACCTTTTATAGGGTTGCTGCTACAAGCAGGTTTTCGTGAGCAAAATGAGCTTAAAAAGTTCTTAAAAATCGTACGACCCGTTAGAGTTGAGGTTGATGATAAGTGGGCAGAGCTGAAACCTTATGATGGTTTTGAGCTAAATTTTGAAATTGATTTTGATCATCCTGCTTTTGACAAAGATTATCAATATGCACAATTGGACTTTTCTACGCAAAATTTTATCGAGGAGCTGAGCTCAGCTCGTACTTTTGGTTTTTTGCGAGATATCGAGACCTTGCGTAATAACAATCTCGCTCTAGGGGGTAGCATGGACAATGCTATCGTTATCGATGATGCTCGCGTACTCAATGCTGAAGGTCTGAGGTTCAGTGATGAGTTTGTCCGTCACAAGATTTTAGATGCATTAGGTGATTTATATCTGATAGGTTATCCTATTTTAGGTCGTTTCAATGCATACAAATCAGGACATGCTCTCAATAATCTACTCGTTCGAGAGATATTATCTGACCACGATAATTTCGAAATTGTAACATTTGATGACAATGTAACCTGTCCTATCGATTATTTAACGATAAATGACTATATGGTTGAAGGATGAATACACGGATATACACGATGTATCGAAACAATTACGTAAGATTACACAAATCGGTTCACTTATAATTCGCTTTCTTATGTTCAGATTTGTATGCATATATATGGATATATCGGACACTACGTAATACCTAAGCTTAGTCGCATAAAAAACCACTTTAGAAATAAATTCGCAAATCGAATGACTTTCTAAGGTGGTTTTTTTGCTTTTGCAGATAAGAAAATTAAAGAAGTATGGCACTATAATTTTATTTTTAATTACATAACTTTACATTCTTAAAAGTGTATTTCTAGTCATTTGCTAGTCTCAAAAGTGCCATTTTGAGGTTTTCGTCTACCGTGACATGGTCTGCTGCCTGTGCTATAGTCCGCTTTGTGTTCTGGCTAAGGGCTCGGTTGGTAACGGCTTCATTTGATTTCGACGATGTTTTTACCAAATTAGATTGCTCTCTAGCATCAAAGTTATTCGTAACTACAAGACGTATATGCTCGAGTTGATTAAAGGTAACTGATTGGTCTTTTAGTACTTTTAGATATGCATTTTGTAAGTAACGCATATGGTTAGCGGCAGTGGTTGAACCCACACTAAGCGTCACTTGCTTAGCGGTTAAACCGACTACCATACAGGTATCGAGAATCTCCTCAGGTAGACAATCTACCAATAAACTCTTTATCTCATCGGTAGCCTCTGTATACAGCTGCATATTATCAGCAAGTGTTCTAGGTAGCGCGCTACCAGCAAAAGCTTGATGATCGATAAGCTTGGCAAGCCGATTAGGTTGTTTTTTTGACATTGAATTGACTCATCTTTATATGATCAAGGCGATACTTACAAAAAATTGGCTAATTGGTGTTACACATAACAATAGCAAACGATTTACGAGGCGAGAGACTACTAAGGTAATGATGCCAAGGTCCACCGCTGTAGACTAAATAGGACGCAGCTTTACTCAGGATTTTATCATGTTTAATTGATAATAATATCCTATAAATTAATTGATACTTCGTTACGGATGACGAGTAATCTTGCATTAACATAGGTAGTAAATTTTATGAAAAAAGCTTTATTGATTTTGTCGGTATTGGGTATGGGCGTAGCACAAACTAGTGGTGCTGTAGAAACGACCTTTCAACCAAACAATACTCTTAGCCAAACAATAACCAATATCTCTGCTTCATCAAACTATGGCTCTAGCCGCAATATATATAGCACCAACAGTAGCGCTCATGTCTACAGCAACGACGAAATCAGTCAAGCTATCGATAATCTAAGTGCTCATGCCAAACAAAAAGAATATCAGCTCGCCTCATTGACTAGCCGCTTATCTTATGAAAAGCAGCAAATGACCAAGGTTATAGATCGCAATTCAGCGCCTGCTATTGCTGCCGCTCGTGCTTCAAGAGCTGCATTATCTAGAAGCTCTGGTTACTGTGCCCGCTATGTGCGTAAAGCACTACAGTCTGCAGGTTATGAGTTCACGCCGAACCCGTCAGCTTATCAATACGCCTCTCGTGGCACGCTATCTAACGCAGGCTTTACTAAGATCGGTAATGATATGTCACCGCAAGTAGGCGACGTGGTTGTTTTTAATCGTACCTCAAGCCGTCCACATGGTCATATTCAGATCTTTGATGGTAACGACTGGGTATCTGATTTTCGTCAGAACAGCATTAATCCCTATAGCGGCACTCACAGCTATACCACATGGCGTGATTCAGAATATGTTGACGACGCCTCAAACCGTGGAATTTACCTTGCTATGGCTGACTAATCGCTTCGCAGTCGGGTGTTGGTAGACAGTTAAACCCAGTAATCACCGTATTACTGGGTTTTTGCTTGTAAGAAGTTTGAAGTTATAAAGATGTACTGACTAACAGTTGTTAAAGTCTAGCCAGTAGCGCTGATCATGAAAGTCAGGCGGAGTAAGATAACCGGGCGCAAAGTACAAGGGCGTACTGGCAAAATAGAGGATGACACTTAGATTAAAGCGCTCAATCGTGAGACTCTGATAATCAAAGATATCTTGTGGTAGCTGAGCCAAAGGAATAGCAAATTTACGCTGATAAGTACCTGTATTGTTAATGGCATTCATCATATTGGTTTCATGCCATATGATGTCAGCATGACCGCTAGTGGTGTCTCTTTTTAATAAAGGTATGGGCGGTAGGGTGGCAGGGTTACGGTAACTCTCAAACTTATAAAATGCGTAATGACCACTTGGACTGACGTTAATTTCGATATAGCGATTGGTTTGATCTTGATTTAGCGGAGTGCCTTTTATAAAGCATTCAAGACAAGTGCGCTCCCATAAGTAATCTTGAGAGCTGACATTTTGCGGTTGCCAGTCTAGCCAGTCTAATTGGTCGGCCAAAGTATCATCAAAAAGCCTTATTCTAAAATGCAATAAAAGACTTGGCTCTGGTTTTTGGATGATATCTACGCTAACGCAAACTTCAATCTGTTCGAGACAATCTACGCTAACGCCAATATTTTTAGCATCCGTATTTATACTGTCAGTCGCTAGAGTTAAATTAAGATTTTGAGTCATGATAAGTAAGCACTAATAGAATTTGCACTGATAAGAAAGCGTTAAATTTAAAGTGGAACGGTGAAGGTATAAAAGTCGCTTATGGTAAAGCCGCGAACAATCAGGTGCTGCGGCTTTGCTATAATCATATAAATTAAAGGCGTTAAAATGAACTACTGCGCGTGACGAGCTAAATTGGATAATTTGGGATTGGCATTGGGATTTTGACGTAGTAGCAAGGCCATACGACCAATAGTGTGAATGACCGTTGCTTTAGCAGTTGTTGCAATTTCAGTACTGACTACATCGCGATCATGTTTGTTACCTGCGGGCAATTTTATTTTAATGAGCTCATGATCATCTAAGGCGCGATTGATCTCTTCAGAGATAGCAGGGGTCACGCCATTGTTGCCGATCATAACAATAGGTTTTAGTTCATGACCGATGCCTTTTAGGCGTTTGATTGTCGCGTTGTCGAGTTCCATAATTTTCCTGTCTTTTATTAAATATGGTTAAAAAAGTTAATCAGTATTATCGTCTATAGCGCACGATTTTGCTTACTGAAAATGCTAAACTAGTACTATTAAGAGTATTATAAACGCTATAGCATTATAAAACAGGTTTTAAACTCATAGTCTTTTAGACAGTTAGGTTTTAGGATATACGAGTTGCTGCTCAAAATAAGTCAGCAGTATAGATAAGAGGCATAAAGCAATAGGAGCAAGATTTGGCTACGCGTATCGAAAACAAGACTTTGTCAAAAAGCAGCCGCGCTTGGATGAAAGAGCACTTGGACGACCATTACGTACAAAAGGCACAAAAAGAAGGCTACCGTGCGCGCGCCGCTTACAAGTTAATTGAGATCAACGACAAGACTAATCTTATCAAAAAAGGAATGACTGTCGTGGATTTGGGCTGCGCACCTGGCAGCTGGTCGCAGGTTGCAAGTCAACTGGTTGGTGAAAAAGGTACGTTGATTGCTTCAGATATTTTACCGATGGATGCTTTGCCTGATGTCACCTTCATTCAAGGAGATTTTCGGGAAGCTGAAATCTTTGACAAAATAATGTCTGAGGTCGGAGAGTATCAAGTAGATGTCGTATTGTCTGATATGGCGCCCAATACAGCGGGGAATAGTGCGGTAGATCAGCCGCGTATGATGTACTTGTGTGAGCTAGCTGTCGATTTTGCCTTATCGACGTTGCCTGATGGCGGCGCCTTAATCATGAAGGTATTTCAAGGCGCAGGTACACAAGAGCTACGTCAGCAGATGCAAAATGATTTTAGCAAAGTGCGAAGCATCAAGCCTGCAGCGTCAAGAGCCAGATCAAAAGAGATGTTTTGGATAGCGATTAAATAGACAAAGGGTTCAATGCTTTCAAATAGTAAGATAACGCAATAGTCAATGTCTACTCACCTTAAAGCTGCATGAAAACGCTACATTAGTTAACCCAATAAAAGCCGCTTTCGCTTGAATTGTACCTCTCAAAACCACATATCATGATATATTAGCTTTGTTATAAGCATTTAAGCAAAGTCGTCTAAAAAAGAATATTTTAAGGTTATTAAGTTTTGATTACTGGTTGCAAAAACAATCGATAGCAACCACATAAGACATAGATAATCAACAAGATAGCGCTTTGATGGCGTCACGTGTTTATTAAACACACCAATAAGTAAGGGATGGAGAGCTTGTGAGCGACATGGTAAAAAATACCTTATTATGGCTGGTGGTAATCGGCGTTTTGGTGCTGGTGTTTAGCGGCTTCGACCAATCGTCTGAGCCTGATAACCTTAACTACTCTGAGTTTGTGACCGCAGTGTCAGAGAATCAAGTAGCCAGTGTTGAGATTGACGGCGAGCAGATCACCGGTGAGAAAAAGAATGGTTCAACTTTTGAGACCATTAGACCAGCTGTATCTGATGAACAGCTGATGCCACTATTGCGCGAAAATCAGGTTGATGTCGAAGGTACTGCACCAAAACGTCAAAGTGTACTGATGCAGCTACTAATTGCCAGCTTCCCTATTTTGCTGATTATTGGTCTGTTCTTATTCTTTATGCGTAATATGCAAGGCGGCGCGGGCGGCAAGGGCGGTGGTCCTATGAGCTTTGGCAAATCTAAAGCCAAAATGCTAACCGAAGATCAAATCAAAGTGAATTTTACGGATGTGGCAGGCTGTGAAGAGGCAAAGGAAGAAGTCGTTGAAGTCGTTGAGTTCTTGCGTGACCCTGATAAATTTACCAAATTAGGTGCGACGATTCCACGTGGTATTTTGATGGTAGGTCCACCAGGTACGGGTAAGACGTTATTAGCTCGTGCTATTGCTGGCGAAGCCAAAGTACCGTTCTTTTCAATCTCAGGTTCTGACTTTGTTGAGATGTTTGTCGGTGTTGGTGCTTCTCGAGTTCGTGATATGTTTGAGCAAGCCAAAAAAAGCGCGCCATGTATCATCTTTATCGATGAGATTGATGCGGTCGGTCGTCATCGCGGCTCTGGTATGGGCGGTGGCAATGACGAGCGTGAGCAGACGCTCAACCAACTTTTAGTTGAGATGGATGGTTTTGAAGGTAATGAAGGCGTGATCGTGATTGCGGCTACTAACCGGGCTGATGTACTGGATAAAGCACTACTGCGCCCTGGTCGTTTTGATCGTCAGGTGCAAGTCGGCCTACCAGATATCAAAGGTCGTGAGCAAATCTTAAAGGTGCATCTACGCAAGTTGCCAAATACTGTTAGTGTTGATGCCAGCTCTTTAGCTCGCGGTACGCCAGGCTTTAGTGGGGCGCAACTTGCAAACTTAGTGAACGAAGCTGCATTATTTGCAGCACGCCGTAACAAGCGTAGCGTCGATATGAATGACTTTGAGGATGCTAAAGACAAGCTGTACATGGGTCCTGAGCGCAAGTCTATGGTCATTCGCGAAGAAGAGCGCCGTGCGACCGCTTATCACGAAGCAGGTCATGCCTTGGTGGCTGAATTATTGCCAGGTACGGATCCTGTGCACAAGGTCACAATCATGCCACGCGGTTTTGCTTTGGGGGTTACTTGGCAGTTACCTGAGCATGATCAGACGAGTATGTATAAGTCTAAGATGTTAAGCGATATCGCAATCTTGTTCGGTGGTCGTATCGCAGAAGAGGTCTTTATCGATCAGATGTCAACGGGCGCGTCTAATGACTTTGAACGGGCGACCAAAATGGCACGGGCTATGGTCACCAAGTACGGTATGTCTGATGCTCTAGGTATCATGGTCTATGAAGACGATGATCAGTCGCAAGGTTACTTTGGCGGCGGTGGTCGTACAATATCAGAAGCCACGCAGCAGAAAGTGGATGACGAAGTCCGCCGGATGTTAGAGGAGCAATACGATATAGCGCGTGAGCTTATTGAAGCCAACCAAGAAAAAATGCATGCGATGGTAGATGCACTCATGAAGTGGGAGACGGTTGATCGTGATCAGTTGCAAGATATTTTGGCAGGTGAAGATCCACGTCCACCAAAAGTTTACCAGTCTAACGAAGTGAACCTATCAAAAGATAGACCTAAGCCTGAAGGGACTACGCCGCCGCCACTACCAGCGATGTAGGTATTGACAGCTCAAGATAATCTTGGAAATACAGAAAGGCCCTTTTTATAAAGGGCTTTTTTATTGTCTTTATTTTATGAGCAAGCGTTAGTTGAAAAGACCCTTTACTGGTATGATAAATCAAAGCACTTTTTAAATTTTATGGATAAGTCATGACCTTATTTGTACCTTTGCCAGCGCATCAGATAATCAGCCGTCATAAAGTGCTAGACTTGGCTCAGCCGCATATTATGGGTATCTTAAATGTGACGCCAGATTCGTTCTCGGATGGAGGACAGTTTAATGACATTGGTAAGGCAGTTGTTCGCTGCAAAGAGATGATGGCAGCTGGCGCGAGTATCATCGATATTGGCGGTGAATCTACGCGTCCTAATGCTGAAGCGGTAGCGACTAGAGATGAAGTAGCACGTGTAGTGCCTGTTGTAAATGCTATACGTGAGCAATGCGGTGACGAGATATGGCTCTCCATTGACACCAGCAATCCAGCTGTTATAAAGGCAGCTATTAATGCTGGCGCAGATATTTGGAACGATGTCCGCGCGCTCAAACGAGAAGGCGCTGCACAAATGGCAGCAGAGCTTGATATACCTGTGATGCTCATGCATATGCGCGGTGAGCCTGCGACTATGAACACCCTAGCGCAATATGATGACGTCGTTGCAGAAGTCAGCACTGAGCTGATCACTCGTATTGATGAAGTCACACGATTGGGCGTCAAACGCAGCCATATTATCATTGATCCAGGATTTGGCTTTGCCAAAAACTACGAGCACCATTGTGCATTGTTGACCAATCTTGACAACTTACAGGCACTTGACTTACCGATGATGTTTGGAATCTCACGCAAGCGTTTTTTGGCGGAAGTGCTTAGTAAGAGTGGTGTTAGTAACGTCGCGCAGACGCAAGCTTCGGAGCGTGATACGGTGGGCACTGCGGCTGGATTATTAGCGATACAGCAAGGCGCTTGTATCATAAGGACGCACAACGTCGCAATGATGCAACACGCTATCGCTTTATGGCAGCAGCTGTCCTTATATAGTGCTCAGCACGCTGGTTAGATATTTTTTCATATAATTTTAGTATCCATTTATTTAACGTACCCTCATGAGACTTGATATGACTAAAGAATTGCACCCCGAACCAACTATCGAGCAGCGTCGCATCATTTATCAAGCGCGCCGCGGTTTAAAAGAGTTGGACTTTTATATTGATCCCTATATTAAAGAGCTGTATCTGACTGCTGAGCAAACCGAGCAAGACACCTTTGCTCAAATGCTCACTCATGAAGACCCCGATCTACTTGATTACTTTACCAATCAAAGTCAGCCAGACGATAAGGCAATTTGGGATCTGGTTAATAAAATAAAGACTTGGCGTCATGCCAAAGACAAATTGTAACTCTATACTGAGTACAGGCTTTTAATCCAAATCAACTTTCTATCGCTCAACTCTTATACGAGCGCTTAGTTGTCAGAAAAAAGAGTAGGAAGTAGTGCAAGAGACTTCGATTATAGCGTCAACTGCTGAGCTGCGTATAGATACCAAGGTAAGTGCTACCAGTCGTATCAGTATGCTGCTATATATCGCTTTGACTTTAACAATGTTAGTGCTCGCCTGGTTAGCCCAGTTGTCATTATGGCAATATATTCTGATTATGACTATAAGCGTATTCGCTTTTGGCTACATTACGCTATCAAAACCTATAGTGCTACATTTGACCCAGCCGCCTTTAGATCAGCGTATCGATAGACACTGGCAATTACTACTGCGGATGGGGCGAGGAGATGAGTTATGGCAAGCAGGACTGATCGATGCGCATCGCTATCCGCTGCTAATACATTTTGATTTTATGGTGACAAGCCCTTACCAGCGTACGCTATCTATAACGATATTTCGTGATCAGGTGAGCACAGATGACTGGCGTAAACTTAATATCCTCGCCAGTATTTTGCCTTCACAATCTAATTAAATAAGCCTTAACCCTCTTAATCAAGCGCTGATCTGAGAAAAGCTATAACAAAACACCTAACTCTATTAAGAATCAGATTTGCTATATTATTGATTGAATCGACTGTTGTTATAAGTTAAAGTTTTTGA
The DNA here is from genome assembly GCF_051307035.1 of Psychrobacter sp. DM4. Lineage (GTDB taxonomy): Bacteria > Pseudomonadota > Gammaproteobacteria > Pseudomonadales > Moraxellaceae > Psychrobacter. The sequence continues at coordinate 2,272,226 of NZ_CP195536.1, read as the reverse complement.
TATATAACTTAGAGCAGTCACATAAATGTGGTTCAAATAGACATTTTAAATAAAATAATTAAAGGAATATATTATGAGTTTATTAGGTAATTTGGTATCGCAAGTTGCACGTCGCGCTATGGATCCAGAAGATGCACAGCGCAATCCGGTAAATCAGCGCATGAGCCCACGCCGTACAGGGGGTTTGGGTGATATCTTGGGTGGTGTCCTTGGCGGGGGTACTCAAGCAGGCGGCTACAATCCGCAGCGTTATGAGCGTCAGCAAGCAGACAATGGCTTTGGTCTAAATGATATCTTAGGTGGCCTAACAGGTGGTAGTCAACGCGGCGGCATGAGCTCAGGTGCTGGCGGTCTAGGTGATATCTTGGGTAGTGTGCTTGGCGGTCAGCGCAGCCGAGGTAGCTTTGGTGGTAAAGGGATGCTAGTTGCAGCGCTGATGCCTATGGTGCTCAGCTGGATTCAACGTAATGGCGGTTTAAGCGGTGCACTGTCTAAGATTACAGGTATGGGTCATGAAGCGCAGGCGCGCTCTTGGATGAGTAATAGCGAGCCCAATGATAATTTAGACCCTAGTGAGGTTAACCAGCTATTTGACGAGAACGAGATTCAGCAAGTGGCGGCTAGTACAGGCGCTAATGATACTGAAGTACGTCAAGGTCTCGCTGAGCTGTTACCAGAGGTGATGAATCAGCTCACTCCGCATGGCAACTTAGAGGATGAAACTGAAGCCAATCAAGAGATTGATCAAATCATCGGTCAGCTATCAAGTCGTTTAGGGTCATTTAAATAACGTTTTATCTTCACGTAGTTCGTTTTTGCCATAAAAAAGAGCACTTAAAGTGCTCTTTTTTTTGGTTTTAATTTGAAGTACGTGATTAGTGCTAAAAGCGCTCCTCCAAAGTCTCAAGCGTATACTCAAGGGCAGCAAAACAAATATCGCCCTTAAAGCCGCGATACTGCAAAAACCGCACTTGCCGAGCTTTGTCTTTTTGCTCAGTGGGTACATAATCGCCATATTTCTTGGTACGGGCGGTAACCGCTAGTTTAAGCCAATCAACGCCTTCAACCAAGCTGTCATCATCGTCATCGACGAATTCTCTAAACTCATCAGACTCAGTATTGGCCATATCGATCAGCTCATCGATATTACTGGGCATAGCGATTTTTTTTTGATAAAACGCTTGCTTGATACGACCACGACCGCGACCCTTGCGAATGTTTTCTCGTATCAGCATCAAAGTTGTACGATAATCGCTCTGATATCCTTTTTCTTCAAACTCATCAAGTAGGGCGTCTATTTTGTCCGGATCTTGTTCTTTATCTATCAGTTTTTGTTTGAGCTCCGCTCTACCATGCTCACGCCGCGATAAGTAATAAAACGCCAGCCAACGTAGCCGACTTTCTGCTTTTATGGCATCCGTTTGCGCTTGTTTTTGTTCTGGAGTACGCAAGTAGGCTTTTAGGGCGGAGGGCAGGTTATCGAGCTGAGCTTTGGTCAGCTCATTTCCAGATTGAGCGCTAGAATCGGTAACAAGTTTAGAGTTAATCTCATCATCTGAAGGGCTATTTAATTTGCATTCTTGGGTGTCTATGCTACTTTGATCAACGTCAATATTACGTTTAACTTCAGCAAGGATATCTCTTATACTTTGCGATTCGGGGTCTTGATAGAGGGGCGTACTATTAGGCTCAGCCTCAAAGGTAGCTGCAGGATGAAAGCGTTTTTTAGGCTTCTTGTTTTTTTTTGAATGACTTGTAGCGGGTTTATCATCGTTGTTTTTTCTGGTGCGCGTACGAGTCGATTCTGTCTTGTCGTCATCGCTATTAAAAGAATGACTTTGAGTAGAAGAGGAGTTTTGAGAAGACCGCTTATTTTTTTGAGTTTGTTCTTTTGACTTTTTTTTAGGTTTAGGCGTAGCGCTAGAGGCCGAGTCAGTATCTGACTCGGCCAATATTTCAGCTAATGTTTTAATTTGCATAATGGATCATCACGCGATTTGTCTTGGTAGCAGATTACTGAACGGCGTCAGTCTCTGGCGTATCTAGCATCGTATCGCTGTCTTCTTCAACGATAGCATCGCTCGCAGAGCCAAGTTTTTCAGCGCGGATTTTACTTTCAATCTCCTCAGCGATAACGGGGTTCTCTTTGAGATAGAGAACAGAGTTGGCTTTACCTTGACCAATCTTTTCATCGCCATAGCTATACCAAGAGCCTGCTTTGCCGACCGCACCAATCTCAACGCCTAAATCGATAACTTCTGCTAGATGGTTGGTGCCTTCGCCATAAGTAATCTCAAACTCAGCTTGACGAAAGGGCGGTGCCATTTTATTTTTGATGACTTTGACACGGGTTTGGTTACCGATGATCTCGTCACCATTTTTGACCGCACCAATACGGCGAATGTCCATACGTACAGAGGCGTAGAACTTGAGCGCATTACCGCCAGTCGTCGTCTCTGGGCTACCGAACATGACACCGATTTTCATACGAATTTGGTTGATGAATACCACCATGCAATTTGAGCGTTTGGCATTACCAGTAATCTTGCGTAGGGCTTGGCTCATCAAACGTGCTTGCAAGCCCATGTGTGAATCACCCATCTCGCCTTCGATTTCAGCACGAGGCGTCAACGCAGCAACAGAATCGATAACGATCATATCAACCGCACCTGAGCGCACGAGCATATCGGTAATCTCAAGTGCCTGCTCACCATTATCAGGCTGTGACACCAACAAATCATCAGTTTTTACCCCAAGTTTGCGGGCATAAACAGGATCCAAAGCGTGCTCAGCATCGATAAAGGCACAAACGCCACCTTGTTTTTGACATTGGGCGATCGCTTGCAAAGTCATCGTCGTCTTACCAGAGCTTTCAGGGCCATAAATCTCAACGATACGGCCTTTGGGTAGACCACCTATGCCAAGAGCGATATCAAGCCCTAAGGAGCCTGTTGAGACGACGTCTACATCAAGCACCGCAGAGTCATCACCTAAGTGCATAATAGTGTTTTTGCCGAATTGCTTTTCGATTTGACCTAACGCCGCTTTAAGTGCTTTGGCTTTATTGTCATCCATAGTGGATTCCTTTTTATCAATGAATCATTCAAAAATAGAAGTACAGTCGTTTTGGAGCCTAGTAATCAATCGTCACGACAATAACGTTTTACGCATAGTTATAAGTCTACTATACAGTAAAACCATGAGAAGGTTAACGGACGTGTTGAGCTAAGAAATAAGATAGTAAAGACCTAATTTTCAACGTCCTACGGGTTTATTCGATAAGGTGATTATAGCAAAATTTATGTCCATTAGCGCTATTTCAGACAGTACAGACGACAGTGATTGTCGCTTGTAATCTCACCACTATTCATCCTAAAGCTAATGCCAATTTGACAATACAAGCAGAGCGGTTTTGTCAACACTTAAATAAGTTGTCCACAGAAAAAAATTCTTTACGTTTGAGACTTGTGAAACATAAGAGTGATAAAAAATTTATTTTATAAATATTGAAAATAATTTTACAGCGGTAATAAATTGACGTAAGTCACTGATTTATATTGGAAATAAAATTGTATGAAAAGTAACCAGTTTTACCTTATCCTTTAAGCTATCAAGTTAAATACTTGTCAAGTCGCTAGTTATCCACAGGGTTATCCACAGCAACTGTGGAGAACTCTTATAGCCCTTATACCGCCTACGATTGAACCTAACGAAGAGACAAAGGTATTAATCCAGAGCTGATGTTCTACAAGGTTTCATAGCAGTGACAATCAAAAAAACGAGACAAGGTAGCACTGTTTCACGTATTAGAAAATTTAATATATTGATAATAAACTGGCGATGTAATCAGAGATAAAGTTGTCAAACAGTAAGAATACTTTATAGGTACTGATATCTAAGCGGATATGGATGCAAAAAATCGGCCGCTCTAGTGAGTAGAGCAGCCGCTTGTATAATAAGGTATGGATGATAGGCAGTGAGAATCAGTTCTTAATAAAAATGAGATCCCAAACGCCGTGCCCACGATCGATACCACGACGCTCAAACTTAGTCATAGGACGAAAATCTGGGCGCGGGGTAAACTGACCTGCGCCTGCTTGATTGCTTAGTCCTGGAACGTGGTCTAACACTTCTAGCATCCAAAACGCATAATGCTCCCAGTCAGTAGCGGTATGGAACCAGCCGCCTGACTTTAGGCTACGCGTAACGATAGCCATGCGCTCGGTACTCACAAAACGACGCTTATAATGACGTTTTTTTTGCCAAGGATCAGGGAAGTACAACTGAATGCGATCAATATGTTGCTCTGGCAGCTGCTTCAATAATTGAATAGCATCACCGTTAATGATTTTGACGTTTGTCAGATTTTGTGTGCCTGCCATATAGGCGCACTTACCAATCCCAGGCTCATGTACTTCAATGCCAACAAAATTGCGGCTAGGATCCGCCGCTGCCATCTCGATGAACGAGTCGCCAAGACCAAATCCAATCTCTAAAGTCAGCAGTGCTGCGCTACCGTTAGGCGTATCATCGAACAATACTCGCAGATCATGAATATCATCCAAATTGCCGTCACCGGTGCTCTTATTGACCAAGTAATGCGCAAACTGCGGATCAGTGAGCGCCTGCTCAGCGTTTTTGTTCATGTGGGTGCGGCGCTTCATAAAGGTATTGACGATACGTAGGTGTTTATCGTTGCCTTCAAGTTTTGCACGTTCTTGATCTTTATCCAGATTCTCGCTATCAGCAGGGTGGTCGCTATCAACAGGGTGATGGTTATCAGTAGATTCGTCGCTATTAGGAAATGAACTCATAAGATTAATTTGGCTTAATTAAGTAAAAATGTGAGCGTATTATAGGTGAAATGGGGACTGGTGTGAACGATTATCCTCTGCTAGCACGTCTACAGTTACTAGGCATATAACCAATCTGCCTAAGCTGAAGCGAGTTTGATAAGAATTGGTTATCATTGCACCTTTGCTTTGTATACAAGCCTATAATAAAGATGACCTCTTGCACTTCTAATCTGCTATTAATTTATTCATAGAGCCTATCGTTATGCTGTTTATCGAGACAGAGTCGCCACCACCGTTTTATCAAGAAAAAATAACCCCAGCGCGTCGTCGACAGCTGGATCAGTGGTTTATCGGTCAGCGCACCCAAAAGTATTATCTACAGCGCTTTGAGCAGTTCGATATACAAGGATACTTATCGCCTAAATGGCACTGGGCGGCGTTCTTCATTACCTTTCCTTGGCTGCTCTATCGCAAACGTTATATGGATGCGATCGTCTATAGCGTTGCTGGCTGGTCGTTTATTCAGCTCAATATTGCCATTGTACTGGTCACTTTTGAGTTTGTAGCGATGTCCTTTGTGCCAGACGCTTATCAGATGGTGACCCGTATCGGCATTGCCGCTATCATCTGGCTGTTTTGGTCTTTTATGGTAGCGCGCTGGACGGATGCCTATTATTACCGTATGGCAAGGCGTGAAATCGCCGATGTTTTGAATGATTATCCTCGGGATGAGGTGGCGCAAAAGGCGCAGTTGCAACGCGAAGGCGGAGTAAGCTTATTCGGCTTGTTATTAGGTTTTGGGCTATTTGTGTTTGCACTTACCGTCATCAAGGTACAGTTTTTACCTATTATCGCTAAACCTCAAGAGAATGAAATACTCTTTAATACTTACGATATCGCTAAGACCACACAAAACAAGGTGGCGCTACTTTATGCGCAAACAGGTCAGTGTCCTACGGATCTATCGCAAGCGATCGATGATCCGAAAGTCAAGTTACAGATTGCGATAGAGGCTGCAGGCGCGACTGATACTGACTGCGCTGTCATCGCTACCATTCAAAAGGTAAGGTTTCCGCTGCGATATCTTAATGACCATACGCTGGTGTTTTACCATGAGCCAAATAGCGACAACTGGCGTTGCACAACTTCTCTGAATGAGGACTTAGCGCCAGTGAGCTGTTCACCGAACTAGCGCTCGACTAATTCGCTATTAATGGTTGTGAACTGCTTTAAGAAAGTTTGCATGCAAGTTCTAATAAAGGTATTTTAATCGTTATCAAGAATTGGGATGGATAGTAATGTTACCCGTATCGTTATTATCATCTTCATCAACTGGAGTGGCTTGATTCCTAAGTGCTTCCTCAAATTCGCCCAAATCCATCTTGCGCGCGCGGCCAATATCTTCATCAAATAAACTCTCAAGCTCTGCCATAGCAGATTTCGCCGAAGCAATCATGCTCGCTTCATCATCGTAGATGGCTTGCTGACGCTCTATTAGGTCATCGTCATAGTCACGGAAGGTTTGAATGGTTTCGCGAGCCTTTTCAGGGGTGATACCGAGCAGTTGTAATGACTCACGTGACATATCTAACGAGGACAAATAAGTCTCACGCCAAATATGACGGACGCCAACCTCACGTAAGCGATAATAGTGCTGGCGGTCGCGGGCGCGCGCGAGGACGACTAAGTCTGGATAATTGTGATGAAGGTACTCAGCTGTGGTAATAGAGCGCTCTAGGTCGTCGACTGCGATAATAAAGATACGTGCCTTATCAATCCCTGCGGCTCGCAAAATCTCAGGGTTTTTTGGGTCGCCATAATAGACTTGGTTACCAAATTTTCGCACGAAATCAACGCGGTTTGCTGAGCGTTCAATGGCCGTAAATTCGATATTGTGCATGCGCAGTACGCGTCCTATGATCTGACCGACGCGCCCAAAGCCTGCGATAATCACAGGATGCTCATGATCAGGTATTGTATCGTAATCACGGCTCGGCTTACTCTTGGCAAAGAGTGGCTCACCGACCTTTTCGAGTAACAAAAATGCTAGTGGCGTCAGCGCCATAGAGATGGTCACTACAAGGTTTAAAGTGTTTTCAAGCTCAGGTCTGAGAACATTTTGGGTTGAGGCAACATTGAAAAGTACAAAGGCGAATTCACCGCCCTGCGCGAGTGTTACCCCTAGACGGATACTAGTCGGCCAGCGATTGCCAAAGGCTTTGGCAATACCTGCAATGACTGAGAATTTGATGAGCATTAGCGCGATGGCACAGCTAATAATAAATATGGGGTGAGCGATAATGAATTTGACATCAGTAAGCATACCGACTGACATAAAAAATAGGCCAAGGAGTAGACCTTTGAACGGCTCGATACTGGCCTCAAGCTCATGACGGTACTCAGAATCCGCTAGCAATACACCAGTCAAAAATGCCCCTAATGCCATAGATAGACCAATTTGACCCATCAAGATAGACACACCCATGACGATAAATAAAGCGACGGCGGTCAGTAGCTCTGAGGCACCGCTTGAGGCCACAAACTTAAAGAACGGTCTAATAACATAACGACTGGCAAGGATAAGACCTGCGAACACGGCAAATACTTTACCGAAATAAATGAGATCATAGCTTTGCTCACGTACCCCTGATAAGAAAGGAATAACGGCCAGTAGCGGGATAACGGCGATATCTTGGAAAAGTAAAATAGTAAAGGCTTCGCGCCCATGAGTGCTTGAGAGTTGCTCTTTTTCGTTCAGTATTTGCAAGACAAATGCGGTAGAGGAGAGCGCTAGACCAAACCCTACGATAAACGCGGTGTCCAATTGTAAAGAAAAGAACTGATACATGATCGCCATCAGTATCGTGCCAGTCAAACCAACTTGCAATCCACCTAAGACAAATATAGAACGCCGTAGTGCCCAGAGTCTTGAAGGCTGTAGCTCAAGACCGATGATGAACAGCAGCATAACCACACCGAACTCTGAGAAGTGTAATAGACTCTCAGCATCGCCTGCCACATCAAGCACACTAGGGCCCAAAATCAGACCCGTAATCAGATACCCTAATACAGTAGCAATACCAAGGCGTTTGGCAAGGGGAACAAAAAGTAGGGCTGCACCCAAAAAGATCGTGGCTTGTAGCATTAAATTCGGTGAGCCCGCGGCGGCTGCGAACATAGGTGTTCCTTTGTTTGATATAAGGTATAGAGGTATAGTCGTGATGCCAATATGTTTAGAGTAGTGATAGTTCAGACGTTATTTTTTGCGGTATATCTTCCAGATACCATTGTCCGCAAGCGGGTTATTATAAGCATCATTGCGGCGTTTACGCGGGGTCTGTCTGCTATCTACTATCTTAAAATCTGGCAGCGCATGAACAATAAGACCCGTGCGATAAAAGCGTATGCGTTCAGGTTCGATCATCTCACCCTTTTGGTCACGGCAAAATACATAAGCTCGCAAATCAATAAACTCACGATGCGCGACCAATCTAGCCTCGTCATCACCGTCCAATACCCCTGTCATACGAGCAATCTCATCGCTACTATAATCGCCGCACTTGTCTGTCAACGCACCGACTGAGCCAAAGCTTTTTGATTCTTTGGCTCGTGTTTTGGTTAGATGCAAGCGCTGGACATGATAGATAAATTGCGGAATCTCAAGGCTTGCGGGCAGGGGCAGGAGATCGGGCGGCAAATAAGCTGCGGGATAAAATGCCATGGCACGCGCTATAAGATTTTGCCAGCGCTGCTGATAGGCTTGCACTTCAGCCAAATTGCCCTCAAATATAGGCATGTCACGAACCTGACGTAAAATATCGGGCGGAAACTGCTCATTACGAAAACTAGCTATGTCCTCTTGTAACGTCGATAGCAAGGCTTTTGCTTGTTGTTTGCCACCTTTTGAGACAGGGTCATCGATGTAGTCGGGAGCGACAAAGGGCGCTGAGCGTCTAGACATGGTCGTAAAGTCCGTTTGGGATAGAATATAAAGCTCTAAAATTGGCCTGATAAATATTTATCTAATAAATAATGCTAGCACAGACGCTCAAAGCTGCGTAAGTTTTCTGCTAATTTAACCGCAATATATAGCATTAGTGATTGTGTCCGGCATGACTGACATCAACAGGACGCTCTGAGATATCGCACACTAGAGCATCGCTATGAGTGTCTGTTTGCGGATGCGATGAGCTCTCCACTTGAATCGTCACATGATGAATACCTAAATCCAATAGTCTTTGCTCAAGCTCTACAATGAGCAGATTAGACTCTGAGATACTCATATCGCCATCGACTACTACGTGACACGATAGAGCATTGAGACCGCTAGTGATACTCCAGACATGGAGATCATGTACCTTTTGCACTTGTGGGTGCGCCACCAGCTGCTGCTCAACATTGACAAGCGATATATTAGCAGGTGTGCCTTCCATCAAGATATGTACCGAATCACGCACCACGCGGTAGCCACTGACCATAATAAGGACTGCGACAATAACGGAGGCCACCGCATCTGCCCATATCCAACCAAAACCTATCATGAGAAGCGCTGCTATGATAGCGGCAACTGATCCTAGCAAATCACTTAAGACATGCAAATAGGCACTTTGCATATTGAGATTGACAGGCTCTTTGCTGTCAGACGACTGATCTTCACTTACGCTATGATCGTGACGCTCTGCGCTGCTACTGCCTCTATGCATGAGCCAAGCCACAAAAATATTCACCAGCATGCCGATAGTAGCGATAATAAGCATACCTTGACTGGCAATTTCGATCGGGGTGTTAAAGCGTTTAACAGCCTCATAAAAAATCATTACTGCGATAATGACGAGGGTAGCGCCATTTACCATAGCGACTAAAATCTCAAAACGCTTGTAGCCAAAGGTTTTCTGATGAGTCGCTGTTTTTTCGCCAATTTTAAACGCTATTAAAGTCGCACCAAGAGCGATGGCGTCACTGAGCATATGACCTGCATCTGAGAGAAGCGCTAGGCTCCCTGTCAACCAGCCGCCAATGGCCTCAATAAACATATACCCGGTAATGATAATAAAGCTGATAAGCAAAGTACGCTGGTAGCCTTTAGTATCGCGTGGCGGCGAGGTCTGTTCTAGATGTTCGTCGTGATCGTGACTGTCTTGGGTATCGATGGTATAGATTTTTTGATCATCGTGTTCGCCATGCGCATGATTATCACCATGGGCACCATGACTATCGTGCTTAGTACTAGGGTCTTTTGGATTCATAATAATGCTCGAAATAAATAACAACTGATAAGTATATAACGACTTTGAATTTAACATATCTATACGATAGAAGCTTTATGAATAAACAGCACTACCTAAAATACAGTCTCAAAACTATCAGTCTCAAGATTACCAGCCTACAGGATCGATATCTAAAGTCAGTTTTAGATATTTAGCGCTTGGCATCGCGAGTACAGACTGCCACCATTGCTCTAATACGCGGTGCAATTGCTGACGGTCTTTGGCCAGCAATAATAGCTGCGAGTGGTAGCGACCATTCTTTTTGCTCATAGGCGCATCAATAGGACCGAGCACCGCTAAATGATGTGGCTTTGGCAAATGAGCTACGGCATCGGTCAGTGCTTGCGTGGTCGCGGCCAGCGTCTTACCTTCACAGCGGATGAGCGCTGCATGACTAGAGGGCGGTAGACCCATCATTTTGCGCTCTTTGAGTAGCGTGCGTGCAAAAGATAGATAGCCATCTTTGACCAATTTTAAAAGCAGTGCATTTTCAGGCTGCAAAGTCTGAATGAGTACTCGTCCAGGCTTATCCCCGCGACCTGCGCGACCTGCGACTTGAATCATCAATTGCGCGGTATGCTCAGGTGAGCGAAAGTCAGCGGACAAAAAGCCGCGATCCGCGTTAGGCAAGCAAACTAAGGTAACGTTGGGGAAGTGATGACCTTTTGCCACCATTTGTGTACCAACTAAAATAGCAGGTTTGCCCTCGTTGATACGCTGATATATCTTTTCCCAACTGTCCTTGCGACGCGTAGTATCACGGTCGATCTGAATGATAGGGTAGATGTCTTTGCTGGTTTGCGGATTGGCAAAAATAGCATGTAAGTTGTCACTTAAGCGGGTAGTGCCCATACCTTTGGCGTCTAGATTAAGGCTGGCACAGTCGGGGCATGTCGTTGGGATATAAGCTTGCCAATCACAGTGATGACACTTTAGATAAGAGCTGTGTTTATTATAGTGCACTGTCATGTGCGCATCACAGCGTGGACAGTCCGCCTGCCAGCCACACGCTTCGCACAAAAGCACAGGCGCATAACCACGACGATTCAAGAATATAAGGACTTGGTCACCTGCTTCTAGCGTTTGCTTGATGGCACTGATGAGCGCATCAGTCAGTCCAGTATCGAAAGGCTCGCCGTCATCTTGCGCCTGCTGATGCGTGCTTTGCAGGCGCGCATCAATCAGTTGCATCGTGGCAGGTTTGGCAAGTCCTGGACGCGTACGGAGTTGGTACTCTACCAGCTTGCCATCGTCAACCAGTTTTAGATGCTCAAGGGTCGGAGTGGCAGTACCCAGTACCACTGGAATCTTGTATTGATAACCGCGATACAAAGCGACATCAGCGGCGTGATATCGCAAAGTGTCTTGCTGCTTGTAGGAGTTATCGTGCGCTTCATCAACGATAATGAGACCTAAATTGGCAAAAGGATAAAGCACCGCTGAGCGCGTACCTATGATGATTTGGGCGTGACCCGTGCGACAATTCTGCCAGCCTTGCATACGGTAGGTGTTGGTCATGCCAGAATGCAACAGGATAATCTGCGCCGCAAAACGACTGGCAAAACGCGCGCGCGTCTGCGGCGTGAGTCCAATCTCCGGCACCAAAATAAGCACTTGTTGACCGGCTTCAAGTACGGTTTGCATGGCTTGTAGATAAACCTCCGTCTTACCACTACCAGTAATACCGTTGAGCAAAAACCCAGTGTACTCCTGAGCCCTATGCGCGTCATTGATAGCGTCGACAGCGAGCTGCTGTTCCGCGTTTAGATCAAGCGGCATCTTGGCTAAGCTCACTGGTTTGGACGGCGCTTTAGGTTCGATATAGCGCTCAATCAGTCCTTTATCTTCTAATGTTTTTAAAAAGGGTCGCCTCATTCCTTCTAATAATAATACGTCTTCACTAGCGCCGCGGCTGCCATGAAGTTTGAGCATATCGAACTGCTGCTTTTGTTTCGCCGCATTGGCCCGAAAGTCATCGCCCGTGACATGCGGCAAGATACGCCAATGGGTAATAAGTAGGTCTAAAGGCTTACCTTGACGCACTAGCGTTGGCAGCATGACGGACAAAACATCACCCAGAGGATAATGATAGTAGCGTGCCAGCCAATGTGCCAATGCACGCATAGTTGTATCTAAAATAGACTCGTTATCAAGGCATTTATTAATAGGTTTTAGCTTGCTAATAGGGACGTCACTCGCGGCTTGCGAGGTATAGGCGACGACAATGCCAACGAGGGTTTGACGACCAAAAGAGACCTCGACGCGGCTACCGATTACAGGCTGCGGGGTATCCGTCGGCACACTGTAATCAAACACTCGATATAGAGGAACGGGTAGGGCAACTTGTACCAACATAGAGAACGCTCGCAACCTATTTGAGTTTGAAAGTACCGTCTGAAAATCATTTAGACCAAAATAAGCAAGCCCAAACGGGACGATTTGGGCTTGTTTGTTTACTCTTGTACTACCAAATCGTGATTATTCGAGATACATAATAGCTTCAATCTCAACTACACCGCCTTTAGGTAAGGCGGCGACTTGTACGGCAGCTCTCGCAGGGTAGGGCTGTATTAAATTAGCGACAAAGACGTCATTCAAAGCTACAAAGTCGTTTAAATCAGTCAAAGAGACGTTGAACTTAACGACATCATTGATACTACCGCCCGCCGCTTCGCATATGGCTTTTAGGTTAACAAAGACTTGCTTGGCCTGTGCCTCAAAGCCCTCTTTTAGTTCCATGGTTTGCGGATCTAAGCCCAGCTGACCTGAGATATAAACTGTATTGCCAACCTTAACCGCTTGCGAATAAGTACCAACGGCCGCTGGCGCGTTATCTGTTTGAATGGTTTGACGACTCATTTTTAGTCCTTTTAGTTTGTTTTTTTAGCAGAGGTATTATAACTGATACAAGCGCATGATATTAGGAAAGCCCAACACGGAGCGCAGCTCGCGAATGCCTTTGGCTAAATGATTGCGACTACGCACAATAATATGAACGACAGTATCGACGCTACGTACCTCTATATTTTCGACACCGACGTTCAATTGACGCAGATGATAAATCACCTCACTGATTTGCTCATCAGTTAGAGCAATAGAGACCTTTAAGTAGGCGGAAAAACGTATCTTGCTATCGTATTCATTCGACTCATTTTGTTTGACAGCGGTATCGTCATGCCATTGTAATTGAATCACTTGGTAGGGGTTGTCTTTACGGATCTCATCAAGAGAAAAGCACTTGTGACGATGGACGACTAAACCGTGACGAGAGAGATGACCGACAATAGGATCACCATAAATAGGATGACAGCAATTAGCAAAATCAAACTCAACGCCTGCCGCATTAGCAACCAATTGCTGCGGCTGAGACATTTCAAGATCGTTTTGCTGTGTTTGCAGACTTACCTCATCGTTAAAGAGGCGCGATACCACCAGTTGTGGCAATAAGGTACCTGAGCTAATCTGCTCGAACAAGGCGTCTTTAGTGCGTAGACCGCGCCACTCTAACAGATTATCCCACTCACAGTCATGTAAATCATCAAGGCCCTTTTGATAGGTCTTTAGGGCGCGATCAAGGGCTTGCTTACCATGACGTTGCTTCTCTTCAGCAGACAAGTCCTTGAACCAACGCAAAAGCTCTTTTCGCGCTTTATTAGTAACTACAAATCCAAGCCATTCGGCTTTTGGCTCTGAGTGTTTGATGGTTTCAATCTCGATCGTTTGACCGTTTTTGACGACCGTACCGAGTTTAGCCTCCTTACCATCGACGTTCGCACCAACGGCGACATTGCCTACTAAAGGTCCAACCGCATAAGCAAAGTCAAGGGCGGTCGCCCCTTGTGGTAGCTCATAAGCCCGACCCTTTGGGCTGTAACACAGAATTTTACTTGAATGAAGATAATTCATCAGCTCGTTAATGGCGGATACCGCAGCGCTAAAGTCGGTACTGTTCTCATTCAAAGTATCTTCATCGACCAAATCTTTCATATTACGTAGGGACGCCTGAATAACGGACTGACTGACATCTGAGGCGTGTTCTGCACCGATAACCCCAAGTCTGGCAGCACTCAGCATTTTTTTGGTTAAAATGATGACTTTGATAGTGTCATTATCGCGCTCATAGATCAACGTCAAAGACTGGTTACCACCAGGGAGTGGCCTGCGAATATTGTCCTGAATATTAGCATCTTCAATCTGATACTTTTTAATCAAATAATAAGCCAGCTTGTCACAGGCCTCGATATTGTCCAAGACAATCTCAAAAGCATAATGACGCAGTAGCGCATTAATCTCACCGCGATTTCGGAAGAACTGACGATAGATAACGACGCGATTGTCTAGTACTTTGACATGTCCATTTAGATCTAAATTGTTGAGCACTATGCTCAGATAACGATGGATGGCCTCTCTTTGAAAGTTGCGACCAAGACCGTGCTGTAATAGCTTGTCAGATAACTTGTTGTACATATCAAAGTCAAGGTTGCGATAACAAAGTACCTCGATATAATCAGCAATATCATTTAGTCCCATGAGACGGGCAAAGGGCACATAAAAATCAAGGGTTTCTTGCGCAGTGTCGCGCTGTTTTTTGGGGCTAACCGCATCAAGGGTCGACATATTGTGCAGGCGATCAGAGAGCTTTATAATCAAGACGCGCGGGTCTGCGAGGGTCGCGGTCAAAATCTTATGAAAGGTCGCCGCTTTGTTTTGCTGCTTATTGTGAGCTGAGGATTTGAGTTTGGTGACGCCATCGACTAACCGAGCTACGGATTTACCGAAGCGTGTCTCAATTTGCTCGCCGCTGACCTCAGTGTCCTCGACCGTATCATGCAAAATGGCGGCGATGATCGTATCTCGATCTAGACGGAATCCTGCCAATATTTCAGCGACAGCAATCGGATGGGTGATATAAGGCTCACCTGATTTACGCTTGTCCTTGATATGAGCCACATCACCAAACGCGCAAGCGTCAATGATATCGCAGCGCTCATCCGCACTTAAATATCCCACTGAGCGCAGCAGATTATATTGGGCATCATCGACCAAGTGATGGCTAAGCTTGGGTAAAGTCTGACTCATAGAAGGGCTATCCTAATGCTAAAGAGAGGTTGTTGATTTCACTATGGTCAAGATAAACAATTGAGACATGAGAACTACTAAAACGCGTGAACCATCCTCTAATTAATCGCAAATTGTCCCCAATGTCAACTGTTAAGCGAGTAGGGGTAATAAAAACTTTAGTATTCACAGTTATACTGATTACTTTATAACTATGTGGCTATATACGACTATCTTTTTGTCTCTACCTAGCACCTCAAAGATCTATTTAGCTTTATATGTTAGAGATTACAAGTATCCGGTGTGCTAAATATAAAGGGTCACAAATAGCAAAAGCCACCGCGTGAGCAATGGCTTCTGTCAGTACAAGTACCAAGTATATCAATAATTAAAAACCATGATCCCCTGACAATGCTAAATCAAGTGAACTGGTCGCAAAATTATGCTCAGGTTGACTGAGAATATCGCGGGTAATCTTGCCTGCGGCAATCTCGCGTAGCGCTAGAACGGTAGGCTTGTCGTTATCGACTTCAACCAAAGGCTCAGCGATGCCCTTTGCTAATTGGCGCGCGCGTTTGCTGGCGACCAAAACCAACTCAAAGCGATTATCCACATTATCCAAACAGTCTTCAATCGTCACTCTTGCCATAGCTAGCTACCTCAGTTGTCTCTATCGACAAATTACCCTTTATGCGAACAGCAGGGATAAATATATCAATAAAATATATATAAGAATCAATAACCCGCTATTATATCATTTTTGTGCAAGGGCGTCATTGCTTTTTGCTATTGACACCGCTTGGTTGCTAAGTATCTGTATCTGCGCCATTGGTGAGCAAAGTTGCAATCGTTCTATGATAACGTTGTTGCTGACGTTCTAGAGTCTGCCTATCGGCGACGATAATTGCTTTGAGCTCTGTTAATGCTACCTCAAAGTTGTCGTTGATAATCACAAAATCAAAATTAACGTACTGCGCCATTTCAGTGACCGCGCCTGCGAGCCGTTTTTCTATGACCTCCGAGCTGTCTTGACCTCGGGTAGATAAGCGCTGGCGCAAAGTGGCAATGCTTGGCGGCAATATAAACACCATCGTCGCTTGCGCAAATATCTTTTTGACTTGCAAAGCGCCTTGCCAGTCGATCTCCAAAATCACATCAACGCCTGCTTGTAGCTGCGCGCGTACGCTCGACTCTGAGGTACCATAATAATTCCCAAATACCTCAGCATGTTCCAAAAACTGATTGTCATTAATAGCGCTCACAAAATTATCGACGCTCGTAAAATGATAATGATGACCATCAATCTCGCCTGGACGCGGCGCGCGAGTCGTATGAGAGACACTAACACTCAAATCATTGGTCGTCGCTAATAGCTGCTTAACCAAAGAGGTCTTGCCCGTACCTGAGGCTGCTGTAATAATAAATAAAGAACCTGTCATACTATATGTCCAAGTAAGTGTTTTGGTGAGTATTTAACGTAAGCTATCGAAAGTAAAAAAGATATCAGAGATGTTAATAGCGTGTTTTTTGATGACACGATAACTGGAGGCGTACTCATTATTATAGGTCGTCATTATAAACCGCTTTTGCCAGCTAAAAAAAGATTTTGTACCTCAGCGTGTTTGTTAAAAGATACCGATAAGCATGTTAAAAGCTCATAAAAGTTAAAACGCAATAAAAGCAAAATATGCTAAAGTGGAGCATTCATTTTATTCCTACTTTAGATGTATATCTAAGCTTTGATTCCAAATTATCCAATGATAGGTCACCTTATGCAAATTTATCTTGCCAATCCTCGTGGATTCTGTGCTGGTGTGGATCGCGCAATTGCGATCGTCAACGAAGCCTTGATGCGTTTTGAGCCGCCTATTTATGTGCGTCACGAAGTGGTGCACAACAAGTTTGTAGTCTCAGATCTAGCCAATCGCGGTGCGGTATTCGTCGAAGAGCTCCATGAAGTACCAGATGGTGCTATCGTTATCTTTTCGGCACATGGCGTCTCAAAAGCAGTTGAGGACGAGGCTGAGCGCCGCGATTTGACGGTGTTTGACGCCACTTGCCCACTAGTGACCAAAGTCCATATTGAAGTGGCAAAGTTTGCGCAAGATGGTATGGATGCCATACTGATCGGTCATGCCGGTCACCCTGAGGTAGAGGGTACGATGGGGCGCTTCAATCGTAAATACGGCGGCGAGATTCATCTGGTCGAGGATGAAAAGGATGTCGACGAGCTTACGGTACAAGATGCTGAGCGTCTCGCTTTTGTCACGCAAACAACGCTATCTATGGATGATACGGCGCGCGTTATCGATGCGCTGCGTGACAAGTTTCCAAGTATTCAAGGCCCGCGCAAAGATGATATTTGTTATGCCACCCAAAACCGTCAAGATGCAGTAAAGGATTTAGCGACGCGCTGTGAAGTCGTGCTGGTGGTCGGCTCTCCAAATTCTTCAAACTCTAACCGTTTGCGTGAGCTGGCAGAGCGCATGAATTGTAAAGCTTATCTTATCGATAATGCACAAGAAATGGATAAGCGCTGGTTTGATGGCGTGAAGAGCGCTGGCGTCACTGCGGGTGCTTCTGCGCCTGAAGTGCTCATTCAGGAAGTGTTGCAACAGCTGCAAGACTGGGGCGGTGAGTTACCAAACGAGCTGGCAGGTATCGAAGAAAACGTGACTTTTAGTCTGCCCAAAGCCCTACGTATTCCAGTCACTCAAGTGGGTAGATAAGAGTAAGAGAAGACCTCATGAAAAAACAAAGAACGAAGTTTGATTTGGCGCAGGCTGATATCACTGAGATTAATAAACAGCTAAAAGTAAATCTGTTTGTTATTGTCATGGTTATCTTTGTATTAAGTATCAATATGATTCACTTTGTCCGAGAAAAAAGTCTATTTTACGCCATGCTCACTTTACTTATGGTCGTTTTACTTTTCTTTATCATCAAAGCACGTAGAATTCTAAAAACGAGACAACAAGTGCTGACTCACTAACTCATTCAATAACATAGAGGATCACTATGGCTGCGTATTATCAGTTTATCGAACGCAAGCAACAGACAGATGGCAGTACAGTGGCACAGTATAAGCCTACCAAACATGTACAAGGTGCTTGGAATGAGCATGAACAGCATATGGCGCCCGCAACAGGACTTCTTGCCTCTGAGCTAATTGGATTTGATCCACAAGAGAATATGCGCGTTGCTCGTATCAGTTTGGATATTTTGGGATTGATACCGCTAGGTGAGTTTACGATTACTACCCGCTGTATTCGTCCGGGAAGAACTATTGAGCTTGTCGAAGCCGTTATGAGTAGTCATGGCCGTGATAGTATTATCGCGCGGGCATGGCGACTGATGACGCAAGATACTAGTATCATTGCCGGTCTAGAGGATGTGCCAGCCAAGCATCAGCCTAGTGAATTGCAAAACTGGGATGGTATGAAAGGTTGGCCGGGCGGTTTTATTGATACAGTACGCTTAGTCTCCGATGCTGATCGCCGCGCTGGTCGCGGTATGGTCTGGATTACCAACGACATTGAGATGGTAGAGGGCGCGCCTATAAGCGATATGGTACGCCTACTTGGTATGGTAGATACTGCTAATGGCGTGGTACCAAGGCTTGGACTTGGGCTCTCAAATCTTGAGTGGATGTTTCCCAACACCGATCTGCAAATCCACATGCACCGAGAGCCAAAGGGGGCTTGGCTAGGTATCGAAGCGGTGCAACAGTACGGCGCTGATGGTATTGGGGTAACCAGTGCGGTACTCCATGATGTACACGGTCCATTTGGACGTAGTGAGCAGATATTGACCATTCGTCCGATGCCACGCTAGTTTGATGCTGTGCTAAATTATGATGGCATTTTGTACTAGGGCGTGTCCTCAATCTAAACGATAATATCTAAATAGGTTCAAAATTTATCTCATTTTTATCACCATTTTCAAAATGAGGACACGTTTTAATAAACGATAATACCGCTTAAGTATCCTTGAGCGGTATTATTGTTTATTAGCGGTCTATCACTCATTTATGCTTGAAATTTTCTCTTACGACCCTATTAGTATAGACAGCATGACAGTAAGCTAAGTACTAATTACTGTTACTACTTGATAGTCTTTTTTTACCTAAATCAAAGGAGTTTTTTATGAGTGAGTCAAAAAACGACACCCCGATAGTCGATGAGAATAATCCAGAATTAAAAAAACATACGTTTGAGGCCGAAGTGGCGCAATTGCTACACTTAGTGACCCATTCGCTGTACTCAAACGCCGATATCTTTGTCCGTGAATTAGTCTCTAATGCTTCTGATGCGTGCGATAAGTTGCGTTTTGAGGCGACCAATGATGACAGCCTCTATGAAGATGATGGCGAGCTAAAAATTCGTATTGCTGTTGATACTGAGGCCAAAACCATTACCTTTACCGATAATGGTATCGGCATGAATGAAGCCGACACTATCGAAAATTTGGGTACGATTGCCAAATCAGGTACCAAAGCATTTTTGGACAAGCTCTCTGAATCGCAAAAGCAAGAAGGTCAGCTCATCGGTCAATTCGGTGTCGGGTTTTATTCAGGATTTATCGTCGCCGATACTATCAGTGTCGAGTCGCGTAAAGCGGGCGAGCCTGCCGATACTGGCGTACGCTGGGTCTCTGACGGTACGGGTAGCTTTACCGTTGAGACCATTAATAAAGACACGCGTGGCACAAGCATCACCTTACATCTAAAAGAAGAATATAGCGAAGGTGAGGATAATTACTTAGACCGCGCGAAGATTAAGCGCCTAGTCAATAAGTATTCAGACCATATCAGCCTGCCGATTCAAATGCGTAAAGAGATCTGGCAAGAAGACGTTGCTGAAGAAGGGGGTGACAGTGATGCCCCAGCTGGTGGCGAGATGGTGCTCACTGATGAGTGGGAAACCATCAATAAAGCCAGTGCGCTTTGGACACGATCTGTATCTGAGGTTGAAGAGGATGAGTACGTTGATTTTTATAAAAACATTACTTATGACAGGGATGAGCCATTAACGTGGACACATAACCGAGTCGAAGGTCGCGTCCAGTACACTCAGCTATTGTATGTTCCCAAAAAAGCGCCTGTGGATCTATACACCCGTGAGCAGCAACATGGTCTCAAGCTTTATGTCAAACGGGTGTTCATTATGGATGACGCCGAGCAGCTGTTACCAATGTACTTGCGTTTTGTTAAAGGTGTCATTGATTCAGCTGACTTACCGTTGAATGTCAGCCGTGAGTTATTACAAGAGTCGCGCGACGTCAAATCTATCCGTGATGGTAATGCCCGTCGAATATTAACGATGCTGGCGAGTCTCGCCAATAGTGAAGATAGCGGCAAACAAGAAAAATTCGCTCAGTTCTATAGTGAGTTTGGCGACGTCATCAAAGAAGGGCTTGGCGAGGACATGGGCAACCAAGAACGCATTGCTAAATTGCTGCGTTATGTCACTAGCACTGCTGACAAGGTTGAGACTAGCTTTGAGGATTACAAAGCGCGGATGATTGACGGTCAAAAAGCCATCTATTATCTGACTGCTGACAACTTGGCTGCGGCAAAGAACAGCCCACAACTTGAGCTATTCAAAAAGAAGGGTATCGAAGTTATCTTGATGACCAGCCGCGTTGATGAATGGGCGATGAACTTCTTAACCTCATTCGATGAGACGCCGCTACAGAATATCGCCAAAGGTGCGGTAGATTTGGGCGACTTACAAGACGAAGAAGAAAAGGCGGAATCTCAAAAGGCGCAGGAGAGCATGAAGCCTGTCGTCGATAAGCTTAAAACAGCACTAGGCGCCCGCGCCAAAGATGTCCGTGTCTCTAATCGTTTGGTAGATAGCCCTGCTATCCTAGTCACAGCAGAAGGGGAGCTGTCACCGCAGATGATTCAGATGCTACAGCAAATGGGTCAAGAAGTGCCAGAGACGCAACCTATCTTGGAGGTCAACCCTGATCATCCGCTGATCAAAAAACTAGAGAGCAGCGAGCAGGCGGACGGCGATTTTGATAAGTTGGCACAAGTCATCTTTGATCAAGCGCTACTAGCCGATGGCGGTCAGCTCGATGATCCCGCCGCTTATCTTAAACGCGTGAATGAGCTGTTGATGCGCTAGAGTTAACGAGCTTTAATTGTTTATTAAAAAGAGACCTTTATATAAGGTCTTTTTTATATAGGTTTAATGCTGTTTTTATAAGTATTTACAAATCATAGTTATAGTGGTCACTGACAATCCGTTACAATCGCGTTAGACTAATCACTCAAATATTTTGGCTTTGTGAATCCCTTAACATGCTGCAAATACTCACATGTCATTCAACGGTGAACAGTCATTGCTTAGATTAGAGTCATTGCTTAGATTAGAGTCATTACTTATATTGATAGCTCCACTGCCTACCCATTTATCGAATCGATAGAGGTCTACCTCTTTGTCACTCTCATCACTAAAAACCACCTCGCTTCAACGCTTCTCACTCAATTTTGCGGCCAATATCATCGCAGCCTTGTGGATGCTTGTAGGCTCGACGCGTGCGTTTTCTTGGGTTAAACCGACGTTTTTTCAGTTCGCTCTATTTGCAGTACTCGCCCTTGGTAGCAACGTTTTGTTTTCGTGGCTAGCTGCCGAGAGCGGTAGCGTGTTCAATGAGCAAGGTCTGGTCAGTTATTTGATTTGGCCGGTGATTATTTTGCTTGGTGGTATCATCTTGGCGCGGCGCTCAGGTAATCAAGGCTTGCTGTTTGTCCCTGTGGTGCTTTGGCTCGTTGCAGATACTTTATCAGCCTTGCTACAAAGCCTAGTACAGTTTTTTGGTCATCAAGGCTGGCTGCCTGAGTGGAGTTATTCCTTTTTGCCGATACTGTTTTTGCTGCTGTTTTTGTGGCAGACGGTGGCACTGCTTTGGATATTCTCTCGTCGCCTGCGTGCGCCGTGGTGGGAGCGCATTATCGTGTTGGTCGGAGTGGTCGCGTTATTAACAATTTGGCAAAACAACGTGGCAGATCAGCCTATCTTTAAGCAGATACCGGTGCAGCCTGTGCTGGAGGAGGCCGCGTTATACGAGCAGCCGCGCCTGTTGCAGCAAGCCTTAAATAGCATTGATCCTAGTGTCTTAGGTCAGACAGACTGGTACTTTATGGGTGTTGCAGGTTTTGCAGGACAAGACGTGTTTCGCTCGGAGATTATGCATGCTCGAGAGCTTTTTGATGTGCGTTTTGGTACTAGCGGGCACTCGTTATCACTCATTAATAATACATATAGCTGGACGGATGAGCCTATTGCGACCAAGACCAGTATCTTGCAAGGTCTCAAAAAAATCGGTCAGCAAATGAATACTGATGAGGATGTGCTACTTTTGACTTTATCTTCTCATGGCAATAAGGACATCATTCAACTCGAAAATACGCCTGTTGAGATGGACAATCTGGACGCCGTTTGGCTACGTGAGGCGTTAGATAGTGCGAGTATTCGCTGGCGAGTTGTTGTTATATCTGCTTGTTATTCAGGCTCGTTTATTGATGATTTAGCCTCACCAACGACAGTAGTTATCACCGCATCAGCAGCGGACAAAATGTCATTTGGCTGTACCAATACCGCTGAGATGACTTATTTTGGTCAAGCATTCTTCGCTGAGAGCTTGCGCGAGAATACTAGCTTTACTGATGCCTTTAAGGATGCTCGTCTACGCATACAAGAGCGTGAAGGTTTTATGGGTTTTGAGCCCTCAGAGCCGCAAATGGTGATTGGGAGTCTGATGGAAACGGCGTTACCAGCGTTCGAACAAGCACTCTTTAATCAGCGTCCAGCACTACTGAACGATAGTGTTGAACGTAACAAGGATGATATTACATCTGAGACAATACTAGTGGTTGAATAAAAAGTATAGGCAATAAAGTTTTGAGTCTATAAGATACCCGATTTTTTTATTTTTTTATTAAAAGGATGCTTGTCGTGAATAATGCTTACGCTCATAGCTTAGCTACTAACTCTCAAATGACCCAAATCAGTGTCAACCGTTGCTTTGATGGTGAGCAGCATTATTACCGTCATGAGTCCCCAGCGACCAAAACATCGATGACTTTTAGTATCTATTTGCCAGATGAGGCGCTAGCAGGACAACGATGTCCTGCGATTTTGTATCTATCAGGGTTAACTTGTAACGCTGATAACGTCACGCACAAAGCTCACTTTCAACAAAAATGTAGTGAGCTTGGCATGATATTTATAGCGCCTGATACCTCACCTCGTAGTAGTGACGATGATGAGGTACCAGACGATGAACGCTACTTTGTCGGACAAGGGGCGAGTTACTATGTCGATGCAACAAAAGCACCTTGGTCTGAGAATTTCAATATGCAAAGCTATATCGTTGATGAGCTGTATGATCTGCTGCGTAGCGAGTTTGCGATTAGCAGCATCGGTATTATGGGTCACTCTATGGGCGGACATGGTGCGTTACTACTTGGTTTTAAATTTCCAAGTAAGTTTGTCAGCGTCTCAGCTCTATCGCCTGTTTGCGCCGCTAGCGAGTCCGATTGGGGTCAGGCAGCCTATACCGAATACTTTGGCGATGACAAAGAGCTTTGGACGCAAGCGGACGCGGCGCATACGATTGCTAGAGTTGGCCAGCAGTATGCCGGCGTCTTAGTCGATCAAGGGGCTGCTGACAATTTCTTAGCAGAAGGACAATTGCAAACAGAGAAATTACAGCAAGCCTGTGATAAAGCTGAGCAGCCGTTAACGCTTCGCTACCAAGCAGGTCATGATCACAGTTATTACTTTATTCAAACGGTGATTAACGATCATATTTGGCATCATTGGCGTATGGCGCAGCTTGCTTAACTATTATCTCGAACCATGAGTGAAAGCATCTGATAAGTCAGTAATAAACTCAGTCTACCTTGATAGCTTTGATTAAAAGTAAGCTGTCACTATCTGATTGATAAAGCACCCTATTTTTAGATTTAAAGGGTGTTTTTATGACTGCGCTGTTGCTAGATATATCGGCAGATTTTTGCCATTCGCGTTATGATTATTTCTTAATATGATGCTTAAAAAGGTAATCTTTATGGTAGATCAACCCTCATTATCAGTAGCTACTCAGATAGACAATGGCGGCTCGTCGCTCGCGATTATGCAAGCTGATATGGACAAGGCTATAGAGCAAAAGCAGAATGATACTGCGCCAGATAGCGAGTCCGATCTGTTATTGAATGAGATAGACAAATCTGGTAACAAAGAGCTAGACCCAGTACAGATATCACGTTTGATAGAGATGGCGTGGGAAGATAGAACGCCATTTTCAGCGATAGAGCATAGCTTTGGTCTAAGTGAATCTGATGTAATTGATTTGATGCGAAAAGAGCTTAAACCGTCCTCATTTCGTTTGTGGCGTCAACGCGTCACTGGGCGTGATACCAAACATCAGGCCAAGCGCGGTTTTGAAGTGGGCCGTGCCTATTGTAAAACTCAGTATAAACCCCGATAGTGGTATATCGCTACTAGTATATAAATACAACGACCCAAACTTTTTTAACTAAATGACGCTCAATAGGTAATCTACTATGATCTGTCCTGACAAACCTTATCTAATTGCTCCCTCTATCTTATCCGCTGATTTTGCGCGCTTAGGCGAAGAGGTCAAGACTGTGATGGCTGCTGGTGCGGACGTCATTCACTTTGATGTGATGGACAATCATTATGTACCCAACCTGACCTTTGGTAGCATGATATGCAAAGCGTTACGGGACTATGGTATCGATGCGCCTATCGATGTGCATCTAATGGTATCGCCAGTCGATGGCATGATTGAGCAATTTTTAGAAGCGGACGCCAGTATTATTACCTTTCACCCAGAAGCTAGTCATCATATTGATCGCTCATTGCAACTGATCAAAGATGGCGGGGCTAGATGTGGTCTGGTGTTCAACCCTGCCACGCCATTACATTACTTAGATTACGTGATGGATAAAGTCGATCAGATACTACTTATGAGCGTCAATCCAGGTTTTGGTGGCCAGTCATTTATTGACAGCACTTTAGATAAAGTCCGCGAAGTCAGACAACGCATTGATGCTAGTGGCCGTGATATTAGATTAGAAGTTGATGGTGGTATCAAGGCGAACAACATTCGCGCTATCGCTGAGGCGGGCGCTGATATGTTTGTCGCAGGCTCTGCGATATTCAATCAAGAGGATTATAAGACAGCGATCGACGCTATGCGTGAAGAGTTATCGTTAGTCCAACAATAGCGATAAGTGGTATAGTAATAATATGGCTCTCGCCTATTTCTCATAGCATAACTTTGGTAGCAAGAGGTGATATATGGACACGCAAAACACAGTCGGTAGTTCGCAAATACGGAGTGAGGACTTAACCTTATCTCAGAGCGTGCAGCCTAACCAGTCCTCTAAAGGCACTGAGTCTAGAAGCCTAGTCCCTAAAGGCATCACTATTGGTCTAGCAGTCTTTGCTCTGGTGTTGAGTTTGGCAGGTTATGGATTTCGCTTGATGATTGGCGATGACCCTAGTAACGTGCTCCGTCACGCAGGCGTTATCGTACCAGCCTTTGTGCTGGGTATTCCTCTACTTTTTTGGCTGGGTTCACGAATAATGAACAAGGTTAGAGGTATGCATATCGAGACTAGAAATGCACTAAGTCTAGGTTGGTTGACGGCCTGCGTGTCTATGCTATGGCTGATGGGCACTTACAGCTAACATCCCATTCTGAATGCTCTATCCTTTTGATTCTCTTAATCTACTCTTTAAATTATATTAACCGACAAGTTATGAGCGTTTTCATGACTGGATGCTTGCATGCAAAAACAGAATACTAAAATCACCGATATTATCTTTCCCAAAGACCTGCCTAAGGGTTTGTTTATTGCCCTGATTATCGCTTGTTTGTTATTGGGACTATCCGCATTGAGTCATGGTGAAGGGGTGCAAAGTTGGCTTGGCGTGCTTGAGAGTTGGCTATTAATGCTTATTATATTACCAACCGCGACAGCAACGGTTGCTCTACCTTTTAAGTTCCGAGATCCTACTTTTGAGCTAAAACTGGCTTATTACTTAGGGATGTTTGTCGCGTTTTTATTCACTTTGGCTAAACTGCGCTACTGGCGTTAAAGTATTACTGGTTTATAAGACTTGTGTGACCCCTCTTGAAATCGGTTACCTAAGCGTCCATTGTATGACTATAATAGATTTTCCTCGGCCTATCAAAACGTTGTATTAATACTATCGCATGAGGAAACAATAAGGATACCAATAGATGCCATATGATATAGATAACGATATAGAAGTAGAGCATGACAGTAGTGAGCAATTTAATAGCTTTGCCAAAGAGACGACTTTGGAGCTAGTAGAGGGCGATAACGGCAAACTATTATTGCGTGATACTGAAAAAGAAGAAGCGCCGCTAATGACTATAGATTTCTCAGAAAAGCTTAAAGAGCTACTGGGGAGTGATACCCAAGCAATCGGTCAGCATATGATACACGCAGCTATTCAGGTCATCATGCAAAAACAGATGAGCCAGTGGCACGCGCATGTCTATGACAAAGAACCGACGCATTATAGTTAATAGTTATGACACTCCAGTCATAAAAAAAGGGCTTATCATTGAATGATAAACCCTTTTTTTGTATAAATAATCATCGGTAGTTAATGATAATTATTTAATTTTTGCTTCTTTAAAAATAACGTGCTGGCGAATCTTTGGATCAAACTTTTTGATTTCCATTTTGCCAGGCATAGTACGTTTGTTCTTGGTCGTGGTGTAGTAATATCCAGTACCAGCAGTGGATACCAACTTGATTTTATCTCTCATGACAACGGTCCTTTAAATGGTGGCAGAGCACTTGGCCTAATTTTAAGTCAAACTTAAACTTTTTGGCCTTGTGCGCGCATGTCTGCTAATACTTTATCAATACCTAGTTTGTCGATAGTACGCATACCTTTGGTCGATACCCGTAAACGAACAAAACGGTTTTCAGATTCTACCCAAAAACGATGGTTATGAAGGTTTGGTAAAAAGCGACGACGGGTTTTGTTGTTTGCATGCGAAACATTATTACCCACCATAGGGCGCTTTCCGGTCACTTGGCAAACTCTAGCCATGGGGAACTCCTAATCTGTGAGGTATGAGGGATACCCATACCAGTCTGGACATGTTGACGTTTTTGCGGCATGGACACAGCAGTCGTCGTTTTGTACCAAACGAATCTATATGAAGGTTGAGCTGATATCTCTATTACATAAAGGCAAATAACAGAGCGATCAATTCAGAAATTTTAAAGCCGACATTTATACCACAAAATGAGCAGATACTCAAATTATTTTGTCATATCAATTACGGTATACGGGGCATATTATACTCTAAAATCGCAAGCTTATGTGATTGATTATTTTGGGATAAGAATTAATTAACAGTTGTAAGTTAATATAAAAGTCAGTAAAGTTACTGTTATAAAACTCATACAAAATATTAATACTAGTACGCTGGTTGTAAATATATGTACTTTCACCACTTTCTTCGTTCTGTGTAACAGCTATTATATGTTGTAAACAACGAGTTACCTCTAATATGGAGTCAAAAATGTCCTACTCTTCACTGACCAATTCCTCTAAGCTTTTTCAATGTACAGCATTGACCATAGCACTTGCTTTGGCTGGATGTGGCGGCGGTGGAGATGGTGATACTGTAGATTCTATCGCACCTAAGCCTGATACGGGTTTAATTCAAGTAACGCCAAATAATCCAAATACTGGTAATCCTGGATCAGAAGATGTTAGTACGCAAGCGAGTGAGATATATCTATCATCGAACTATAGCGGTATCAATATTGTCAAAGGATCTTCTGTTGAAGTAACTGCTTTAGTGTTAGATGAAAACAACGGCAATTTAGCTGAGCAACCTGTCACTTTTAAAATAACTAATCCTAACTTAACAGGTGTGTTTAGCGATTCTCAGTCTAGTATTGTCACTGATGAAAATGGCAAAGCAGTCGTTAGATTAGTGGTTACCAATGCACTGACTACAGCTCAAAAAAATTATCTCTTAAGCGATGGTTTAACTGTAGAAGCTAGTGTTGGTAATGCATCACAATCTATCACACTATTGGGTTCAAACAACAGCTCAGAGCTTCAAAAACAAGATGTGTATGATGTTTTTATCGCCTCTGATAAAACCCAGCTACTTACAGGTGAAGATGAAACACAGGTCAGTATTAGAGTCACAGATAAACAAGGCGGTATCGTCGAAGGGGTTCCTGTGATTATCAGTATCACGGATGCAGCTTTATACGGATTGTCCTTGGATAGTCCTTCTAGACAGATAACGAACGATGAAGGTTTGGTTGAGGTCAATTTGGTTCAAACGAAAACTGGTATAGACGCGCAACTTAATCATGAAAGTCTATTGACTGTCGTCGTCAACGATAACAAAAACAGCATTGTTGAGCAAAGCTTACCAATTATAGTCTCAGGAACACGTGCTACTGATGTCACAGCATCCAAGGGTTCTGTCTCAGCTGGGGATAACTTCAGAGTGTCTGGAAGAATTTTAGACGGTGCCACAAATTCAGTGGCAAATGCTGATGTAATCTTGTATAGCAATGGTATAGAAGCTGGTGTTGGAAGAACTAATGCCGAGGGTAGATTTGTTTTTGACCTAAATGCTTCTAGTATCACAGCGGTCGATAATCAGTATATATTTAGTGTTGAAGTACGTGGTACCAATAGCGTACAACGTATCCCTGATATTCAGACAGTAGCTTTAGTAAGTAGCTCTAACATTGGCTTCTCATTGGTTGATGACATCATAGTTGGTACCAAGCAGAAAATTGTGCTTAGTGTGCCGAATGCGGTTAATGGAGATAATGTAGCGGTTTCAACGAATAAAGGTAAAATATTTGCAACTCCTGATGAGTCAGATGCGCAAGGTAGCTCTCGTCGTTTATTGCCCGTTACCAATAGACAGCTAGTTTTCTATACAGAATCAAACGTCCCTGGTACGGCAACGGTAAGAGCAGACTACGGCAGTGATAGCAAAGAGGAGGTGGTGAATTATGTCTCTATCGAGCCTAGTAAATTGATATTGCAGATTGAGCGTGCAGTGCTAAGTACGGGAGGCGCTACCTCTGTCATTGCTAGAGTATTGGATAAAGACGATGCTCCAGTTAAGAACGCTATTGTACAATTTACCACTGTTAGAGATGCCTCTGGCGGGAGTCTCAGTCAAGGCTTTGGTTATACGAATAATAATGGTCTAGCAACCGTTACTTACAATGCAGGGCAGAATCCAACCAGCACTGATGGTGTAGAAATAGAAGCCCGAGTTCAGTCTATTAGACTGCCAAATGGTACAGAACAAGATGTAGATGAGAGTCAAAGAGAATCTTTAATAAAAGATGCAGCAATCACGGTTCAGACTAAATCAACGTTCATTAGTTTTGCTTTTGCTGATAAAGTCTCAGTAGACTCTCGTAATGTGTACTACTTTCGCAAGGGTTCAATAAGTGTGTTAAATAGTACTGGTAAGCCTGCCGTTAATCAGACAGTAACTATCAATTTGATACCTCAAAGCTATGATAAGGGCTATTACTTTGTCGATTTTAATTTGCAAGGTGAAAAAGTTTGGGGTCGGAACGAAATCACTTGCGAAAATGAAGATGAGAATAATAATGGAATTCTAGATGCTGGCGAAGACTTTAATGACAATGGAAAATTAGACCCTGTTAATATAACAACTGTCATTGACGATGATGGACAAATAGTTGGCTCTGGTCAGAACTTTAATTTTGTAACTGATGATACTGGTAAAGTTGACTTTTCAGTACGTTATTTTAAAGAGTACGCTAGATGGTACAAAGCAAAAATTACTGTCAATACTAGTGTCGATGGTAGTGAGTCGCAACAAGCTCGGGTAATAGATTTCCCAGCGTTAATAGATGATATTGATATCAATAGTAACCCACCACTGCGTCCAAACTTCAATAGTCCATTTGGAATAGACTTTAGTACTTGTAGTAACGATAGATAATATTGTTTTTTAAAACGAAACCCTCAGCTAACACTGGGGGTTTTTTATTGAGTACAGAGTTTTAACCATCAAAACATTGAAAACAAACTAAGATAGTCGACCTGCTATACCTCAAATAATCTTAACTCACTAATAGCTTTAACCTTTGAATTGGACACCTTATGTCAGACACCGCAACCCTACTTATTAAATGCCGCGATCAAGCGGGTATCGTTCAAGCAGTATCAGAGTTTATTCATCGTTACAGCGGTAATATCATTGCGCTTGATCAGTATTCAACCGCGCATGAAGGCGGACAGTACTTTATGCGTTTGGAGTTTGCTTTAGCAGGATTGAGTGAGATTATCGATAACTTTGAGGCAAGTTTTGCTCATACTGTTGCCAAGCGCTATGAGATGATATGGCGTTTGCATGACAATGCGATTAAGACCCGAGTGGGTATTTTGGTCTCCAAGTTTGATCATGCGCTCTTGGATCTATTGTGGCGGCATCAGCGCGGCTTGCTCGATTGTCAGATTACGTCTGTTGTCAGCAATCATCAGGATTTGCGCCAAGCGGTGGAGAACTTTGGTATTCCTTTTCATCACGTGCCGGTGACCAAAGACAGTAAGAGCGATGCCGAAACGCAGATTCATGAGTTGATGGCGGGTAATGATCTTTTAGTATTGGCGCGTTACATGCAAATATTATCATCAGACTTTATCGAACGCTGGCCGATGCAAGTTATCAATATTCATCATTCGTTCTTGCCAGCATTTGTCGGCGCAGACCCTTATAGGCAAGCCTTTGATAAAGGGGTCAAGCTGATTGGCGCAACCGCGCATTATGTGACGGCAGAATTGGATCAAGGGCCAATCATTGAGCAAGATGTGCACCGCGTTACACATAAACAAGGCGTCAAAGAGTTGCGGGCGATTGGCCGCGATGTCGAGCGCAACGTGCTGGCGCGCGCGGTCAACTGGCATGTACAGAACCGTATCATCGTTACAGGCAATAAGACGGTGGTGTTTAACTAAGTTTGAATGACAAGTATTGCATGATGCTCAGTATAAAAAAATCGCCACACGCTGATTTTGATCTATAACACCAACTCTAGTACAAACTTGCTACCTACAAAACCTATCGCTAATAAAACAAAGGCCGATATCGTAATATTTGCCGCGCGTCTGCCGCGCCAACCTGCGCGCCAGTGTCCAATGAGTAGCCCGCCAAATAATAACCAAGACAGTACGCTAAAAACAGTCTTGTGGGCGATATGCTGCACCATAAGATCCTCGACATAGATAAAACCTATGCCAAGCGCGAGACTCAGCAGTACAAAGCCCACCAAAATCATATCGAACAACAGGCTTTCCATCGTTTGTAGTGAGGGCAACTTGTTGACCCAAAAGCGATGAATAGTCTGATGCTTAAGCTCACGATTTTGTAATCTTAAGAATAGCGCTTGCACCGCTGCCATGAACAGCACGCAGTAAGCGGCAAAGGAGAGTATAATATGTGCTTCTAGTCCGATACCGATATCTGTCAAGGGACGATAGGGTGCACGTCCAAAGTAGCCAACTGTAACACCAATAAAGGCGATAGGCGCGGCTAAAATTCCGAGGCTAACGATAGGTCGATACAGAGAAAACAGCGTATAGAAGAGTAAGAATAATAGAGCGATCAAACTTATGGTATTAAACAGATTAAAATTTAAGCCATATAAAGTGACGATATCAGGGTATAACAGCAGCATATGCGCCAGCATACCGATGAGTAGTAAGCCTAGAGTAACACTTTTATGTATAGGCTCATTGGTCGTGAGTGACCAGCCGATATATATACTGACCACAAGATAAGCCATGCTAGCTATCAAAAACGCAAGTAACACAGATGGTGCCTCGTAAGTATCAATAGCAGTTTTATGACAAAATATTCGCTATTTAAACAAAGTCTAAACCTAGCGCCGTGACAGACTGCTATGATCGTATCAATGCTCTAAAAAACATAGCGTAAAATAGAATCACTGCCAAGTAAGCGCTAAAATGATATGATTAGAATAATGGTTTAATTTATCATAAAATGAAAGCGAATTGAGAATCATCTTCATTATATGACTGACTTTTTGAGTCTCATCATGACAACAGCACTGAGTGCTTAGTTAGATAAAAATTGAATACTAATCAATACTAAATAACAATTAACTACCAATTGAGAATTATATATGTTTGATACCTTAACCGAACGATTATCGTCGAGCCTACGCAATATCGCAGGTACAGGACAGCTTACCGAAGATAATATCAAAGATACGTTACGTGAAGTGCGTATGGCGCTATTAGAAGCAGATGTTGCGCTACCGGTCGCTCGTGATTTTGTCAAACGCGTCAAAGAGCAAGCGCTCGGCGCAGAAGTACTCAAAGAGTTAGCGCCTGGGCAAGCCTTTGTTAAGATCGTCCATGATGAGTTGACTGAGATGATGGGCAGCGCCAATCAAGCGCTTGAGATGACGGGTAAGCCACCAGTCGTCTATCTATTAGCTGGCTTGCAAGGTGCGGGTAAAACCACGACGGCGGGTAAACTGGCTAAATACCTACAAGAGCGCCAAAAGAAAAAGGTCATGTTAGTCTCAGCGGATGTCTATCGCCCAGCCGCGATCAAGCAGCTTGAGCAAGTTGCCGGGCAGGTCAATGCAAAGTTCGTTAATTCAACGACGGATGAAAACCCTATTGATATCGCTCGCCGCGCTATCGAAGAGGCCAAGATTCAATATCAAGATATCCTGATCATCGATACCGCCGGTCGTCTCGCTATTGATGAGATGATGATGGATGAGATTAAGGCGCTTACTGCGGCGGTCAATCCTTCTGAGACGCTGTTTGTCGTCGATGCCATGACGGGTCAAGATGCCGCCAATACTGCCAAAGCCTTTAATGATGCACTACCTCTGACAGGCGTTATCTTAACCAAGACTGACGGTGATGCTCGCGGCGGCGCGGCATTATCAGTACGTGCCATTACGGGTAAGCCGATTAAGTTCTTGGGTCGCGGCGAGCAGTTAGACGCGCTTGAACTATTTCATCCTGAACGTATTGCCCAGCGTATCCTTGGTATGGGTGATGTCCTAAGTCTCGTCGAAGAAGTTGAGCAAAAGATCGACCGTGATAAAGCCGAAAAAATGGCGAAAAAGATGCAAAAAGGCGGCGACTTTGACCTCGAAGACCTTTTGACTCAGTTTCAGCAAATGAAAAGCATGGGCGGTATGGCAGGCTTCTTAGATAAAATGCCCGGTATGGGTGGCTCAGACATGCAAAAAGCGGTTGAAGATGCCAAGCCCGAAGAAAAGGTACGTGAAATGGAGGCCTTGATCAATTCGATGACCCCATTTGAGCGTAAAAACCCTGACAAGATTAACCCAAGTCGTAAACGCCGTATCGCGGCAGGCTCAGGAAAAGAGATTCAAGATATCAATCGTCTGCTCAAGCAGCACAAGCAGATGGCAAAGATGATGAAAATGATCTCCAAGCCTGAGGGCATCAGCAAAATGATGAAATCTATGCAAGGTTTGATGGGTGGCGGCGGCGCAGGTGGCGGCGGTGGCGGGCCTTTATTCGGTGGTGGGGGCAATGCGAAAGGGCAAGGCGGCGATATGAAAGACGTTAATCAGGCGCAGCTAGCGAAGCAAATGGGACTGGATCCGAATAATATGCCAAGCGCTGAGGATCTCAAAAAGCAGATGGATGAGATGCAAAACCAAGCACCGAAAGGGTTTAAAAAGCGCTTTTAGTTCTTTAACTAAGAATTATCATGATAAGCCCCAAACTCACGTTAGTTTTGGGGCTTTTTGCGAGTGTAACTTCTAAAGAAGCTGGAAATAGAAAAAATGCGATAGAACAAAATTGTAAATAACATTAATACTAAATGTTATCATAAGCGCTATTTTGCTCATGTAAGTTTATTACGCAAGTTACTACCAGTTGAGGTTCAGATGTTTTTAGCGATGGATACCGTATTTGATCAATGCTCAATTGCGATTTTGGATAGTGGTGGCGCTGTCCTGTTTAGCCAAACCGAATCAGGCAAACGCATGCAAACGCAGCAAATACTACCGATGATAGATGCTGCCCTGACCGAGACTCAGCTCAAACTTGCCGATATCCAAGCGCTTCTATTCAATCGTGGCCCCGGTGCATTTAGTGGTATTCGTATCAATACCGCCGTTGTGCAAGCGCTGTCTGTAGCGCATGATTTGCCTTGCGTTGGCGTCTCGAGCTTACAAGCGATTGCTCAGAGTGCCTATCAAGAAAATGGCTTAGCACAAGTCTATAGCGCTCTTGATGCACGAATGCAGCAGGTCTATTTTGGACAGTATTCTCTAGTTGACGGTATCATGCAGCCCGTCTTTGATGAGCAAAACGAGGACACTGAGCAACTTCTAGATTATGACAGCCAAACTGAGCTAAATATTGCTATCGCTGGTAATGGCGCAGAACTTTTGAGTTTGCATAACGAGCAAGTCATCTATCAAAGTCTTAACCCTAATGCTGCTACTATCGGACAACTAGGTATTGCGCAGTTTAAGGCTAAAGGCGGTACGGATGCAGCAAACGCGTTACCAATATATCTGCGTAATCAAGCATGGAAAACGCTTAAAGAGCAAGGTAAAACATAAAATCATTTATCCTTGTCTGAGCTCTACCTAGTCAGATTACTCCTTATTTACTTAACCCATACCAGCACAGTTTTAGTTTAGCGCTGCTCTTAGGAAGAATATCGTGGATATCATTTTATTCATTCAAGCCATCATCATGGGTATCGTTGAGGGTATCACTGAATTTTTACCGATCTCAAGTACGGGCTATCTCATTTTATCTGCTGATGTCATGGAGTTTTGGACTAAAGACAAGGTTGATCTGTTTGTCGTCGTCGTACAGTTAGGCGCTATATTGGCGGTGATTTATGACTATTGGGGACGGCTATGGCATGCGCTAATGGGTTTGATCACA
Organism: Psychrobacter sp. DM4; assembly: GCF_051307035.1. Lineage (GTDB taxonomy): Bacteria > Pseudomonadota > Gammaproteobacteria > Pseudomonadales > Moraxellaceae > Psychrobacter. The sequence continues at coordinate 2,237,060 of NZ_CP195536.1, read as the reverse complement.
GGTAAGTCCGATACGATGAGCAACCCAAGGCAGCTGGGGCTCAGCCTTATTGTGGCGACTATTCCTGTGATGATTGTTGGCTTTACCTTTGCCGATGAGATAAAAGCCTACTTGTTTAATCCTATTACTGTAGCGATTATGCTCATCATTGGTGGCTTATTGATATTTTATGTCGAAAACCGTCCGCAGACCATTATCGCAAATGAGGCCGAAGACGTCCGTTTGGGCACAGCGCTCAAGATTGGGCTATTGCAATGCTTAGCGCTTATACCGGGCACGTCGCGTTCTGGGGCTACTATTATCGGTGCGTTGTGGCTTGGCGTCTCGCGCAAAGCCTCGGCAGAATTTTCATTCTTTTTAGGTATTCCTGTGATTATAGGTGCAGGTTTACTCGATTTGCTCAAGCATCACGAAGTGTTAACCAGTAGTGAGGATTGGTTAGTGCTTGGAATAGGAACGGTGGTCTCCTTTATCGTTGCGCTACTGTGTATTCGCTGGCTGGTCGCTTGGGTCAGTCGCCGCGATTTTAAGATTTTTGCATGGCTACGCATTGTCACAGGTGTGGTGGTATTAGTCGCCGCTTGGGTCTTTGGCTATCAATTCGCAGGATAGCGTGTTGCAGAACAGTCTTGCCAAACCCTTTATTCTACGAGAGTGAATCATGTCAGCGCCGCTTAGATGTCACTTATATTACGTCGATGATGAGCAGAACTTGCAAGTTCAGGCGCTACAAAACCTGATTGATGAGCATCAGTTATCATTGCAACTAAATATTGTGCAGACGACTGGCAAAGTGAATCAAAAGGTTAAGCAGCAGTTGAGCGCTTTGCACGATGGTCCTGTTCTATTATTGGATGACAAGGATAAATTATCATTACTCAGTGATAGCTTGAGCGTGGCGCCAGAGTGGGACAAATTACAACGGCGTGTGGTCAGCGCAGGTCGCAAATCAGAACTACTCTTGCAAGCGGCTAAAATTACAGCGAATAGTATAGTGATTGATGCCACCGCAGGTTTTGGTCATGACAGTCTGATACTAGCAAGCACAGGCGCACGAGTAATTATGCTTGAGCAGCATCCTGTGATGGCGTTATTATTATTAGTAGAACAGCGACGCATGAGCGTAGAGTTGAATTGGCAAAAACTGATGTCACGTTTGCACATTATCAATACCGATGCGCTGAGTTTTTTTGCTAATAACAATAGCCGACATGCTGGGGTGTTTGATAAAAGAGAAATAGATCATCAAGGCGTCGATGTAGTGTACTTAGATCCGATGTTTCCAGAGCACAGCTATCAAGATAGCAAAACGGGTAAGGGTGCAAAAGTTGGTAAGCAGATGCAAGCGCTCCATAAATTAGCTAAGCCGCCAACCTTGCATGAGGAACAGCAGCTTTTACAACGTGCTGAGGATTTTATTAGTAGACACAACGAGCAGGGCGGCCGCGTCATCGTTAAGCGTCCGCAACTTGCCCCCTTGTTTGCAGAGCGACAAGCCGATGAGAGCTGGCAAAACGACGCGGTGCGCTTTGATGGATATTTTGGTAAATCTTTTCATTAGTAATTAACAATCAGTAATGAACAATAAGTATTAAGTTTAGGAGCATAGGATGCTAACGATAGTAATCTGGGCGGCAGGTGCAGCATTGTTGTTAGTCAATATCATACTGCGAACGCGGATTTTGCGACTTGAAGCGCGACTCAGAGAATTGAGCGATCCAAAAGAGCAGTTACTATATCTACGTCAGCAAGCCGCGAACACCAATAAAGTCGCTTCGATAAAAGCCCTTCGCAAAAAGTATCCTGAACTGACGCTCATTGATGCCAATAAATTATGGCAACAGCTATAGAGACCGCAAAGTTATGAGCAATTACCCTGCTACTTTGAGCTTTAAAGACAAGTTTTATGCTTATATGCAATTGACGCGCTTTGATAAGCCTGTTGGTATTGAGCTACTACTATGGCCAACGCTATGGGCGGTGATGCTCGCGGCGATGGGTCAAGCGCAACAGCGAGGGGCAGTTGCAGGTCTACCAAGTTTAAAGGTATTTGTGCTCTTCGCGTTGGGCGCAATTTTGATGCGCGCCGCAGGCTGTGCTATCAATGATTTTGCCGATCGCAAAGTTGATGGTCATGTGGCGCGTACTAAAGGTCGTCCGCTCGCTGATGGTCGATTGTCTGGACGGGAGGCAATAGCCGCATTTGTCGTCTTAGTACTGCTCAGTGCCAGCTTGCTATTTTTACTACCTATCAGCGTATTTTACTGGTCAATAGGTGCAGTGGTTTTAGCGTTTATTTATCCGTTTATGAAGCGCTTTACCCATTTGCCACAAGTGTTTTTGGCAGCAGCTTTTGGCTGGGCGATACCGATGGCTTATGTGGCGGTACAAGGCACGCCTGATATCTGGTGCTGGTTGTTGTTTATCGCCTATATATGTTGGACGGTGGCTTACGACACTCAATACGCGATGGCAGATCGTGAAGAGGATTTAAAGATTGGGGTAAAATCAACGGCGATACTATTTGGACGTTTTGACATTGTTATTATCTCGGTACTACAAGTACTATTTTTGCTTATAATGGGCGTGGTGCTTTGGCATTATTTTATAGCGACCAGTTTGAGTATTGTTCCGATATTTGGTTTGGCTTTAGTGGCGATGATGTTCACAAAGCAAAACAGCGTCTGCGCTACTCGCAAGCCTGCTGCTTGCTTTCAAGCCTTTTTGGCCAATATTTGGGTCGGACGCTACGTCTTTGCCTTAGTTGCCTTATCTTGTATATGGACTACCTTTAATGGCTAAATTACCGAGCTCTCTAAAACGCTTCACCAGCAAAAAACCGCCGCTAAATGAGGTGCAAACCGAATGTCAGTTAAGATTGGCTGAGCAAGGACTGACGCGCGAGCAAGTGATCGATACTGAGCGTAAACTAGCAAAATTTGCCAATACTATGGACTCGCTAGTACGCATACCGTTCACAAAACAAGGGTTAGGGGCAGATGCGGCGCTCTCAACGATTCCGATAGCAGGCGATTTGGCAGGACTTGCGCTCACCAGCTATGCGTTTGTATTGGGTCGTCAATTAGGCGTTCCTGCGCGCAAAATGACGCCCGCGGTGCAGATGGCGCTCGCTGACATGGTCGTCGGTATCATTCCAGGTGTAGGGACTGTAATAGATGTGTTTTTGCGCCCAAGCCGCAAGACGCTTGGCATCGTCCATCAGCATATTCAGGATGAATACGGCATCAAGGATACGATGCATATCGATAGACCTTTTTTGCACCAAAGCTTAGAGGATAAGCAGCAACAAAACCGTATTTGGCGCAATCCTATAGTCGCATGGCTTTATTTACATATTCCCGATATCTTGGGTATGCTCGTTATTGCTTTTGTCGTACTCGGATTATGGACTGCTATGAGACTGCTAATTGGCCTGTTCAATTGAGTTATGACTCAGCAACGACTTCTGCCTCAGCACTAGTAGCATCATAGCTTGTCACCTCACCATCTCGCAGCAAATCTATACTACTACCGCCGCCATGACTAATAAGCTCTATACTACCATCTTGTGAGCGATAAATCGGGTTGTTGCCTTGCCCTTCAGGCGCGCTCAACGTCATCTTTGGTCGGTTGGGTTGGGTAACGATAGCGTTTAGCACACCGCTTGCCGACGTTTCAAAAACAACAGAAAGACTCTCGCCTGCATTGCTGCGATACTGAACATCAGTAATTTGCGTACCCTTTATAGCCTGTTCTGGGTTTAGAGCGACTTCTTGCGAGCTTACCTCTTGGTTCAACTTATCAATATCATCGAGCACGTCCAAATTAATCTCGCGCTCAGTCTCTACATTCGTTTCATCTAAGTTATCTACTGGCTGCTGATCAGTGTTGACCTCGCTAGTAATAGGCGTGCTTTGGGTATCAAGGTTAACTGGTGCTTTGGGTTCAGGCTCTTTTTGGCACGCGGTTAGTGTAATACTGATAGCTAATACAGGAATTAAACCGTAGCGAACAGGTTTTAGTAAGTTTTTCATAAGACAGCCAACTTAATATGATGGTTATTAGTAAAGTTTTAGATGGGACTTTTACCAAACAAGTTTATTTAGGCGCTAAAGCAAACGTAGTATCAAGTAGTAGAGATTATCGAGGATTAATAACTTATCGTTATCACAACTTTGCGTTGTCCACCATAATCTCTATGCTCACACAAATAAACACCTTGCCAAGTACCGAGTCCAAGCTTACCGTTGACTAGCGGTATCGTCAAACTGACCCCAAACATCATACTCTTGAAATGCGCGGGTAAATCATCCGACCCCTCTAAAGTATGTCGGTATTCGGGCTGATCAGCAGGCGCTATTTTATTTAGCCAGTCCTCGGTGTCTAATCTGACATCGGCGTCTGCGTTTTCATTGATAGCGAGACTCGCTGAGGTGTGTTGCAAGAATAGATGAACCAAGCCTACTTCCGCTTTGTCAGTAATCAGCTCATTAATAGCCTGTTCGATATGCGGAGTAATGATATGAATGCCACGCGCATAAGCGGGTAGGGTTAAAGTGGTTTGTTGGTAGGGCATAGTGTGTCCTTATGACTCATTCAAAGGCGTTTTTAATCTCTTTCGATCGGGCGATACCCTCTCAAGCATTGCCTCTGATAGTGGCGCAAATTCTCCTAACATCATCGCCGCTAGTGCTTGGGCGCATATCGGTGCATAAGCATAACCCTTTGCACCCATCGCACTTAATACCCATAGTCGCGTGCTCTGTGCTAGTCGTCCTACGATAGGATGATAGTCAGGGGTTTGGGTGCGTACACCTGCGCGGGCCTGCCAAAGTTGAGTATCGGTCGGAATAATAGCGTCAAGCTCAGGTATGGCTTTGATTAATTTATCACGGCTGACCTGATGCTCATTAAGACGAATATCAGTGGCAATGTCATTACGCACAAAACTTGCGCCAAGTAGGAACTTTACATCATTCTCTGAAGTCTGATTTGACTTAGTGTCATCAGCTTGAGCATTAAACAAAGCGCAATAGCCGCCGTATTTAAGCGGTAGTTTTGGTAATTGCGCAAGCTGCTCAGTCGTTGGCGTAAACCAAGACAGTTGTCCGCGTATTTTTCGGCAATCAAAAATGCGTTGATCCAAATAATGACTCTCATAAGCGGCGCATATCACTACATTATCTGCTTGAATCGTTATCAGATCAGCGATTTTTTCGTTATTGGTATGACCGCTAACCCTAATACAGTCCGCCTCTTCCTCTATTTTTACGACTTCAAACGGTTTAAAGGTAATTAGCGGATGCGCTAGTATAACTGCCTTCAATGCTTGCGGATTAACTAGTCCCGATTGTGGTAAATAGAGATTTTCACATAAATCTTGCTCACGCAAACCAGTCACTGCCTTTGCATCACTATCTGCCAAAGTTGTTGCCATGTCATTAGGATAGTTTGAGATTTGGCCACTATCAATATTCGCTTTTAATAATAGATCAAGCGCGCCTGTTGGCTCTATTATGAGCGGCGCATTTAGTGTTCTAGCAGCTACATTTAATTGATGATACAAGCGACTACTATATAGATAGCCTATCGTATGCAAGTGCTCAGCGGCATGATGAATAGGGGTCATTTTGGGGGCGAGTAGGGCGCGCGGATTACCAGAAGCACCTGCTAAAGGTGCGGTTTTGTCCACTACTGTGACTTTTATACCGCGATTAGCCAACGACCATGCGCTCATCAAACCTGCAATACCAGCACCGATGATGAGTGTATGATTGGGTTTAGGGTTTTCTTTGACAAGTATTTTTTCAACAAAGGCGTCATCAGACTGAGGTAGATCAATGTTTTCTTTAATCTCAGCAGTTAGCATCTCGTTTTTTGGACCAAAGCCTTTTAGTTTTTTGAGCTCAAACCCGCTACTTTGCAAGCCGCGCTTAACCACACCCGCGCAGCTATAAGTCGCAGCGGTCGTGCCGATAGATGATAAGCGTTCAATCTGTACAAATATTGACTCCGCCCACAACGACTCGTTACAAGAAGGGGCAAAACCATCTAAAAACCAAGCATCGATCTGCGCCCTTTTTTGAGTAGATTGAAAATCAGAGTTATCAGTCGCAAGTTTAGCTAAGCTATCGGCGGCATCCCCTAACCAGATATCGAGCGTTAGATTATCAGCTGCAAAGTTCAGTCGATGACAGCCTGCGATAAGAATAGGATAAGCTGTCAATAATTCAGCCACCATCGGTCGCAGCTCAGGCGCACGCTGACACCAGATGCCTAGTATCTGAGTCAAATCTGTTAAAGGTATAGGATGCTTTTCAGTGGTGATAATATGCAAGCGCGCGGTACTTAAATGCGCATGCTTTGCTCGAAGCTCACGCCATAAGTGCCAGAGCGCTAAGACGTTAAGCCCCGTACCAAAACCCAATTCAGCAACGCTAAAGGTCTGATAAGCCGTTAAGCGAGCCAAACGCTCAGCTAAATGATTGCCTTCCAAAAACACGTAGCGAGATTCCGCTAAGCCATTAGTCTGCGAGTAATAAACGTCGCCAAATTCACCTGATACGGGTACCTGATTACCTTTATCATCGCTCTGCCAGTCGACCTGCGCTGGCGTAATGATATTGGCGTAGGGCGTAGTTTTTGTAGGCTCAGGTTTTTTAGGGCGCGCGGTAGGATTGGACATAAGAGATCACATCAGATAAGGCAATAAAAGCAGATTACCAGCGCTCACGGCGTACAAAGACAAGCCAAGAAACGAAGATACCGACGAGTAAGCTGATGAGTACCGTAAACGCGCCGTATAAAAACAGCTGACCTTTACTCTCGTACACCAAGACATTGACCTGCGTTTGCAAGTCGTTGATCTGGCGTTGCAATTTAGCGTTGCGCCCCAGCAGCTCTTGATTGGCATCCGATAACGCTTGATTGGAGGGTTGCATTTGCGCCGCCAAGGTATTATCGACTGACAGCGCCAAGCCTGAATCAGGCTGAGCGGTATCAGTTTGGGTAGCAATCGGCAGAGTAGTTGATTTATCAGTAGTGTCTACTGTCGACGCTGCTTGCGCTGATATCGTCGCCAGCAACAGGAGGCTTATTAGACTACGTTTATGGTTTTTAGATAACCGCTGATTCACGATTTTGCAGCCTTGTTAGCAGGCAAAGTATGTATAAAAGGTCTGACGTCCACATGACTATACACGCCATCACGCAAGTAAGGCTCAGCGTCTACCCACGTTTGCGCGTCTTTGAGCGTATCAAAATCAGCGATAATAAGACTACCTGACATAGAATCGCTACCATGCTCGATGGGCGTAGGACCTGCGATAATCAAGCGCTGTTCACTGTCTAATGATTGTAAACGAGCAATGTGTTCTGCGCGAGTGATTAGGCGTTGCTCGTGACTGTTGGCAACGTCATGACCAATAATGGCAAATAAGGCCATGGTGACTCCTTAATTAAGAGTAAAATCGCAGGTGTACGATAAAAGAAAAGTCGCGAATCTATTTGGCAGTTTTGTCTGTCAGTGCTGGATTGACATGCTTTTTTAGTACCACAAATTGAGCAATGACGAAGACGAGCATAATAGGAATCCAGCCATAGGTTTTAAAGTTAATCCAAGCTTCGTTAGACATAGTAAAGGCTGTGATATAATGCAACACACCCATCAGCATGAAAAATAGCGCCCAAACGATGGTTAGCCTTTTCCAGCCGCTCATCGTTAATGTAAAGACGTCTTTCATAGCCAGTCGCATTAATGGCTTGTTAATCGCTACGCTTACGAGCAAGGCAAAGGCAAAGACCCCGTTTATAATCGGCGATTTCCAGCGTAAGTAGATGTCATCGCGTAGTAGCAAGGTAATACCGCAAAAGGCAATGGTCAACAAGAGAACCACCCATTGCTGCTTATCAAGTTTGCCTTTTTGACGAATAAAGTGGATAGCATAAACGACGAGAGTCGCTATAAGCAGAGCACCTGCCGCGGCCAAGATACCTTGATTACGAGCAACGATAAAAAAGGCAATCAGAGGAATAAAGTCTAATAGAGCTTTCATAGCTAGGATAATGTCCAACCAAAACGTAAGGAGTAGTTTACACGTCTACTGGGCTAAAAAAAAGCAATCAACGCACGGATTAAATATAATAAGGCTGTACTTATGAAAATCGATTTACACTGCCACAGTACCTGCTCTGATGGTACCTTTGCACCTGCTGAAGTCGTTCGTCGCGCACACGTTGCTGGTGTCGATGTTTTAGCATTGACCGATCATGATACTTTGGCAGGAATAGACGAGGCGCGTACTGCGGCTAAAACTTATGACATGCAACTTATCAATGGGGTGGAAATCAGCTGCAAGCATACTTTGAGCGGCGGCTACGGCAAAAATAAATCCACCAATAAAATCATTCATGTGGTGGGTCTAGATTTTACTGATCGCAAGCAGATGCATGCCACTTTACAGCACTTACAAGACAGCCGTGCTACACGTGGCCAGCGTATCACTGAAAAACTAAGTGCGCTGTTAGACATTGAGTTCGACACGTTATGGCAGGAGGTATTGATCAAAGCGGGTAATAATCCCCAAGCAGTAGGGCGCGCGCACATCGGACAAGTATTGTTTGAGCGCGGTGAGGTCAAGACGGTACAAAAGGCATTCGATAAGTATCTGGCTGACAACAAACCTGCTTACGTGGCTCTCGATGCGCTGAGTATGGAGGACGGCATCGCCCTCATTCATGCCTGCGGCGGTAAAGCAGTACTGGCTCATCCTACTCGCTATCAGCTTTCAGCCACGCGGGTACGTAAACTGATCGAAGAGTTCGCCGCGCTTGGTGGTGATGCCTGCGAGTTACCTGCCGATAGCGAACCGCTCAGTACTCGGCGCATGGTCGATCGTAGTGTTGCTGAACATAATTTAGGTGTATCTACAGGTAGCGACTTTCATGGTAGCAATATGCCATGGCGCAAGCTGGGCGATATTCCTACTTTGACCCCTGATCAGCAGGGCGTTTGGCAGGACTTTAAACTGTATTCATAGCATTAGAATAATTGTAGAACCTCAATTTGAGACAGTGCGGTACAGACAATACGAATAAGCTTGTAACAAAGTAAGAGCGGTAATCATTTAACACTTGTATATAATTGAGTAACACAAGCGAAAAATATTTGGCTACTTATTCATGTCAGTATCTGTAGATCAGCTGGGCTATAAGAAGCTCACTCAGATCATATTTGAGTGGCAAGCTGCTGACAGAGCATCACTATTTGCTCTATTTGTGGCGATTGAAGTGGCACTACATTGGCTGTGGTGCCTATTTGTCTGGTTCAATCGAGATACTTATGGCCTCTATGTCGATATGGAACTTCTCTATCCTGTCTGGATATGGATAACCATCATAGGACTGTTCTCGTTTTGGATAGTCGGTCACGTCTCTCTTATCAAAACTCTAGATCAACGTTTGCATAATTGGCAGATTATCCTTGTCACTATATACACCGTCTATATTGCTATTGCTATCGTCATTATGGGATATAGCAGCTTGCTCGCAGGGGTGTCTTTGGTCGGTGGGGCGATGCTTGGCATGATGTTGATTGAGCAGCGTTATATTTGGCGCGCTTTTTTGGTACAAACCTTTTTGATTGTCTTTGCAGTGTCCTTGCCTTATTTTGGTATAGCGTTGCCCAATCTCAGTCAACTGGTCATTACCTCTCTACCTCCTGAGGTATATCAGCAATTGACCTACAACGAGGTGATGACCTTAGAAAATGCCATCGCCGCTTCCAACTTTAAAAACAATGAGCTGAGATGGGAGAGCGTGAGAGAAATCCAGCACTCCTCTGCTTTTTTTTGGCGTTTGACCCATATGTATCTGGCGCTACCCAAAGCGATATTTATCGTTGCGGTGTTTAGAGTATTGCTATTGGTTCTTTACGCTAGCAAAGATCAAAGTCTAAAGCATGCCAATCAAGACGAGCTGACCCAACTCAAAAGTCGTCGCTATGGACTTAAAAGAATGCAACAAACTTTGAGTCAAATGTCAGCTGAGCAAAGTTTTAGTATTGTTTTACTCGATCTTGATAACTTCAAAGACATTAATGACAGACAAGGCCATGATACAGGTGACAGAGTACTACAAGAAGTCGCAAGCCTACTGTTGACGGCGTTGCCAGAATCAGATATATCCGAAAAAACGCCTATTGTAAGTCGTCATGGCGGTGAAGAGTTTTTGGTCGTATTGCCTAATACCACACATGATAAGGCAATGCGTGTCGCAGAGCAGTTGAGGCAAGATATTGCTCAGCATCCTATAGCCTTGATTGACAATAGTGAGAGCCTAGATATCAGTGCCAGTTTTGGAGTTTATACTATCAATTATAAAGAGCTGATGACTTACAAAATACCGTCTGTAGCAGACAAAAATATAGCACTATTACCTAATGATATCTGCCAGCATTTTATTTGTATCGCTGATAAAGCGCTATATAAAGCTAAGAATCTAGGTCGCAATCAAGTCATCAGTGCCAACGAGCTTTTGGCACAAGGGACAATTACCAAACAGCGTTATTGCAAATAGTACTATCGAAGACAACGACGTTAATCATGCTGTCTGTAAGTGTTGAACCACGCAAGCGAGTACGCTAGTTGCAAAGCTGCCTGTTGTTAAAGCAAAGCTGAGTACCAATATTTGCTCATTGCTACCTTGCTCGCTTTGCCATTCCCAACTCATATTTTCAATCGGTAATCGTAGCGCTCGCCTCTGCGCTTTGACATCGCGACACTCTAACCCTTTTGCCAGCTGCTCTAATAGAGGATTACTCTTTACAATATCATTTTCGAGCTGCGCGGCTAATCCGCTGACTTTATCATTGAGCGTACCCCACAATACACCAGTCGGATGAATATCACCGCTGACAAGGCGCTCGCGTAACGTGTCGTCTATTTGTTCGCTAGCAAATATCGAGCCTGAACCGTTTAAGTTAAATACTTCACCTGCCAGGCCAGCAGTCCAACTGCCGTCACGTACCCTTGCAGCCAATATCTCATTAAATATCAAGCTACGCGCTGCCGACAACTCCATCGAGTTTTGCTCTCGTGGTACGCGTTTTCGTTTGCTTTTTTTAGTTTGAGGCTTGCTCTCTTGCATGGGACGCGCAAATAAAGCCAAGGCTTCTTTGATATTATTACCATGCCAGCCAAAACGCTGCGGACCAAAATAATTGGGTACGCCTGTCGTACTGATATGAGTTAGATGCTGTTCTACAGATGATAGATCACCACTTTCAAGTTCAATATCTCGCAAGATGACATCTCGCAAAGTAATTATAAATTGATTGGCGTTATGCGTCCCGCGATTTAGCTTTTTATTATGCCAGTGCTGAGTGAGGATAACGACTGACTCGTTGTCGCTGATATCTACAGGGGCAAACTCAGACTCTGGCAACTGCCGCAAAGGCAAACGCAGACTAAACCACTGCGTCGTCAGCGCGTGACGGTCTTTGAGTCCTGAGTACCCGACGTCTCGCAGTGGAACCTCTGCCCATTCTGACAAAAGCTTCGCCAGATATGCCGTATTCATCCCTAACTTCTGTATGTGTAGCCACAAGTGCTCACCTTCTCCCGTGAAGTCGATATCTAGTATTTCGTTCACGACAAAGTCTTTGTTATGGGTTTTATAAGTGGCTTGTTTTATGGGAGGTATAGTTGGCTGTGGCAACTTTGAGGTATCCGTTACTATCGCAAAATTAACGGTTTTGATATCAGGGAGGTCATAAGTATTTGTGGTCATAAAGCAGTCTTTTTTAAAGGGATGGTTTGAGTGGCTATTTACGTAGTTGGAAGTTACGTTTTGCAACGCAGCAAACCTACAAATAAACAGCGTCTGCTAGGTACTCTTGCTACTATCGATAAATCACTGATATTTGATCACGTTTTGAAGGATCATATTTTCAATTAGTACAATTTGAATGCTTTTAGTGCAAGCATTACTTTTTACTCGATAATCAATAACAACCGTTAAGGATAACTTATGAGCAACGCTATGATTAATACCGTCACTATTGATAAAGCTGACATTCCAAATGGTGGTATGAAGTCCTACAAGCAAGATGATGATAGTATCATTTTAATCACTCGCGATGATAATGAGTTCAGCGCCTTTGATGGTAAATGCCCGCACGCGGGTGCAGATTTAGGCGAGGGTATGCGCTGCGGTGATCGCGTGATCTGTCCGTGGCATCATGCCAGCTTTGATAGTCGCGACGGTAAACTATTGGAGCCAGTCGCGATGCGCGGCTTGACTCAATATGAGCTGACAGATAAGGGCGATAGCTTGAGCGTTGATACTTCAGCGAAGGTGGATAAGCGCCTAGAGAATGACAAACTCACCGACACCCACACTATTATCGTTGGCGGCGGCGGAGCGGGTTTTATGACGGCCGATCAGCTGCGTCATACAGGCTATGGTGGCAAGATTACCTTAATCAGTAAGGAGGACAAAGCGCCTTATAATCGTCCTTTGTTATCCAAGGCATTTTTGGCAGGGAGTATGAGCGAAGATAAGTTATTGCTAGGCGGCAAAGACTGGGCCAGCAACAACAATATTGATCTGCGCTTGAACCAAACGGTGAGTGACGTGCTACCTGACGAATGCACCATCGTTATAAAAAATGAGAAAGGTGAAAGCGCGCAACAAAGTGCTGATTTCTTAGTCATTGCAACAGGTGCTGAGCCCAAGGTACCACCATTCAAAGGTGCGGACTTGGATGGCGTCTATACGCTGCGTAGTATGGATGATGCCAAGGCTATCAAAACCGCTACAGATAATAAAAAGGTTGTGATCGTTGGTACGGGCTTTATCGGTATGGAGGCGGCGGCTGCATTAGCGCAGGCAGGCGAGACAACTTCTATTACTATCGTCGGACGTAGCGCACGCGTTATGAGCAATATCGTCTCAGAAACGGTCAGTAATGCTCTGATCAAACTTCATGAACAAAAGGGCATCAAGTTTGCCTTTGGCGCAAACGTTGATCAAATCAACGGCGATAGCAAGGTTACTGGCGTTACGCTATCAGACGGTAGTACTCTCGATGCTGATGTTATCATCTTGGGGACTGGTGTGGCGCCGCGTACTGAGCTATTGAACGATGTGAATGACCCAGACGGTGTACAAGTGGATGACCATTTACAACTGCGTGATGGCGTTTATGCGTTAGGTGATATCGCTAAAGCCACCAATCAAATGGGACGGATGCGTATCGAGCATTGGCGTGTGGCATTGCAACATGGCATCGTAACCGCAGCTGCTATCTTGGGTGAGGATGACGTCAACTCGTTAGAGGAGCGTATTCCTTTCTTTTGGACTATGCAGTACGGTAAGAGTCTGCGATACAGTGGTCATGCTATGACGCCTGATCACAATATTCTATTCGGCTCGCCCGATACGCTAGACTACATCGAATACTATTTCGATGATGAAAAAGAGAACACACGCGCTAGTGCCGCAAGCTCACTTGGACGTGATAAAGAGCTGATTGCGTTCTCTGAATTATTACGCCGCGGTCATGCACCAACGCGTGCGCAAATAAATGCAGGGTTTGATATTGTTGATCAAGCAAAGGTATTATCGCGCTAATATTTAGAGCGCTATAAGGTTTACTATAAAGGCTGATCTATTGATTTAGGTCAGCCTTTTGTATGTTCTATTGATAAGTAGAGAAGCGACGATGAGTCAAGATATGAATAATCAAATACATAAAAATGAGGTGTTTTTACGCCAAGCACAAGCGGATGATAGTGGCGCACTTGAGTATCTGTTAAACCGATGCTATCGACAGACGGAGGGTTGGACCAATGAAGCAGATTTGGTTGGTGGGATACGTATTACCCAAACCGAGCTTATGAGCACTATTAACGATCCAAAACACTACTTCTTTGTGTACCCAAAAACGATAACGGGCGAACGCGATAGTGAAGAGACTGGCGAGCTACTCGGCTGTATCGCAGTTAATATAAAAACGGATGTTAACTTCAGCAAAAAAGCTTATATCGGTATGTTTGCTGTACATCCAGACTTACAAGGGTGCGGCATTGGCAACGTTATCTTAGAAGCCGCTGAGACTTTTGCCACGCGGCATTTACTATCCAGTAATAAGCAAGAGAGCGAGCAGCCAAGCCGTTTGACTATGTCTATTTTGAGTCATCGCCCTGAGCTATTGGCTTACTATCAGCGCCGAGGGTATGAATTAAATGGCAACAGCATGCCATTTCCAAACGATGGCAATAATGGCGAGCCTAAAAGGCAAGATTTGGAGCTATTAGAGCTTGAAAAAATAGTCAATTCATAACGCTACCTTTGCTGTCCCCAAAAGTGCCCAAAGGTCATAAATAGCCCGACACTTAAGAGCAAAAACGCGACGATAATTAAGCGCTTAAACCAGTTAAAGGCAGGCAAGCGCGTGGCGTTGTCATCAGACATAAGGTATGCAAACAGACATAGTAGACTTGCTGCTAAGGTCATAATCCCAAGCCCTATAGGTAGGATATAAAGGTAAATTTGCCACACAATCATCTCGCAACTATTATTATTTAAATCATCATAGCAGTATCAAGATTGTCATATCTGTCTGTTGCATCTTAAACTTCCTAAATATATTGAAGTACAAACGAATGGTTTTATGTTTATAAACAAATTTTTAGAAATTAAGTTGGGTTTTAAAAAATAATTCTGTATAGTAATGTAACACTATAGATATATTGGGATTAATATGAATGGTTTGCGAATGTCATCAATAATTGCATTATCAGCTCTATTGCTCGCTGCTTGTTCTGATGCGCCTTCTGCTAGCACGGTTGAGGGCTTAATCGAAGATCAGTATGAGCAAGCAGGTAGTATGATGGATGATGCGATGTCACAAGCAGGTAACGATGAGATGGCAAAGGCTATGAGCGGTATGATGGCAGGCATGATGCCAACATTTGAGAGCGTGGACGATGTCAATTGTGATGCGACTGAGGGTGACAATACTTATATGTGCACCGCTGACATTACTCAAACGGTTGCGGGCAATAGCCGCACTAATAAAGGGAACTTCAGAGTGTATCAAGTGAATGATGAATGGGTTTTGGGTAATTAGAGCTGAGCTATGTGTCTATAAGTTATTTATACCAAAGCGATTTAATATTAAAAAAATAAAGTGACCACTACACATCCACCTTATCTTTAGAGAAATATTATGCTAAAAAAGATCGTTTTTATCGTCGCTGTTTCAAGTTTGTTTGTTGGTTGTGCGTCCGTTCCAACGGAGCAAGCAGAAGTCTCAAATGTTATTAAGCAAGTCAACGCCCCTAGTGATGGCAATGCTGGCTTATACATTTATCGTAGTAATAGTGTGATCGGTGCTGCCCTCAAAAAAGACACATGGGTAGATGATGAATGTATCGGAGAGACCGCACGCGGAACGTTTTTTTATCATGAAGTATTAGGTAATAGGGCGCATAAAGTTTCTACTGAGTCTGAGTTTTCGCCAAATGATTTGATGGTTAACACAGCTACCGGTCAGAACTATTTTATAAAACAGTATATTAAACCTGGTCTGTTCGTTGGCGGTGCGGGTTTAAAGCAAGTAACAGAAAGTGAAGGTAGGGAGGCAATATCTGATCTAAAACTTGGTGTAAAAGGTACTTGTAGCCAGTAACCTAAGATATTAAACACTGTCTTTATCGACACGACTGTCCCAGAAAAGGCTATTCTATCAAGAATAGCCTTTTGATTTTGACTCAGACAATAAAAACGAGCGCATCATCAATTAGTACACCATACTCAGCGCATCGTCACAAACTCTTCTGAACCCGTAGGGTGAATAGCAACAGTATCGTCAAAGTCAGCCTTAGTTGCGCCCATCTTAATCGCGACAGCAAACCCTTGAATCATCTCATCTACCCCAAAGCCGATGCCATGCAAACCGATGACTTTTTCGTCATCGCCTAAGCATACAAGCTTCATCACGCACTTTTGACGATGCTGAGTCACCGCACTATACATCGAGGTAAAGCTTGAGGTATAGCACTTGATATTATCCTTACCATGATGCTTGATTGCGTCAATCTCAGACAAGCCAATAGTACCGATAGGCGGATGGGTAAAGATAACCGTCGGTATTAAATCATAGACCAAATGTTCATCAGTCTTGCCATTGAACAAGCGCTCAGATAACCTGCGACCTGCCGCGATAGCCACAGGCGTCAAGTCAACACTGTGCTCGATAATATCGCCAACCGCGTAAATACCTTCAACATTGGTATTCTGGAACTTATCAACTTTAATTTTACCATTGTCCGTCGTCTCAACCCCTGTGACGTCTAAGTTGATAGTGTCGGTCGAAGGCGCACGACCAATCGCCCAAATCAAACACTCGACCGTATCAAGACTACCGTCTTTAGTGAATAACTCCAAACTACCATCGTCGTTTTTATTGACTTCAGTGAGCGTCGTTTCGGTATGCAATTGAATACCGTCTTGCTCCATCTCTATCAGTAATGCCTCTACGATAGTATGGTCAAACGAGCGTAGCGGCGAATGCTGACGCACATACAGATGCACCTCAGCACCCAAGCTATTGAGCACGCCTGCGATCTCAACGGCAATATATCCTGCGCCGACGATAGCCACCCGTTTTGGTAGATGGTTCAATCTAAAGAACCCATCAGAATCGATACCGTGCTCTGCGCCTTTGATATCAGGAAAAATAGGATGACCGCCCGTCGCGATTAAAATATGGTCAGCGGTAATCTGCTCGCCATTGACCTCGACCGTATTGGTATCGACGAATTTGGCAAAGCCTTTTATCACTTCAACGCCGTTCTTTGCCAAATTATTATCATAAGAGCGATGAATGTTTTGGATATATTGTTGACGACTATTGACCAGCTTTTGAAAGTCAAAGCCTTTTAACTCGACATCAAAGCCATAATCTGGCGCATATTTCTCAATCGCTTCAGCCACTTGCGCGCCGTACCACATCACTTTTTTGGGTACGCAGCCCCAGTTGACACAAGTGCCGCCCAATTGCTCCGCTTCGATAATCGCACACTTTTTGCCATAGCTCGCCGCGCGGTTGATTGAAGCAATACCGCCGCTACCGCCACCGATGGCAATATAATCATAATGTTTTGTCATGGTTAAATCTCTTTAGTTCATATTGAGGCAATTTTAGTCTTATAGTTATGGGTACGATAATATATCTTACAAGTTGCTGACCATGCACCAAGCGTGCTTGATGATACCATGACCTGTAAACGACGGTCATATTGATAAAGGAAAACTTATGCATATCGCTATCTTGACGCTAACTTTCTCCTTGCCTGGGTGTAGCTCGCTAAAAGAAAAACGCCAACGCATGGGCGGCTTGCACGCGCGCTTTGGCAATACGCCAAGCATCGCCGTCTGTGAGAGCGGTGAGCGTGATCGGCACGACGCCAGTGAGTGGACGTTTGTGATCGTTGGGCTGTCTAAACGTGAGGTTGAGTCACAGTGTAGTCAGATTGAGGAGAAGATAGAACGTACTGTGGACGCGCGGGTGATGAATGTTGAGCGGGAGTTTGTTTAAGTTGTGCGGTTTTGTTTTTAGAAGTATGGGAGCTAATCTCGCTTTTCGCTTATGTCTTGGTTAGCACAGGAGCGGGCGCTATAGATAACTCCAAAGGATAGCGTTTGGAGAAAATTTCCCAATTCTAGAACACCCAAGCAACATATTCAAAGAGATGTAGTGTCACAAATGAAATGGTACATTCCTCAAATATCTAAGCGATAAGCGTCGTTTGCTTGATGACAAAGTTATCGATCATGCCGTCTGTTGCTTTAACAAAGTTTTGAAAGTGCGCGCTTTTTCCATGCTGCTCCAAAGACTCATTATTCTCCCAAACCTCATAAGTAATAAAGTTACTAGAATCCTCATTATCCTGATGTATATTATATTGAATAGCGCCTTGTTCAGCTTGTGACGCTTGGGTTAATTTAACCATCTCAGACTTGACCTGCTCTACGTGCTCAGGTTTGACTTTGATAGTGGCAATGACAGTGATGGCTTGTTTTTCTTGAGTGCTCATAAATACTTCCTATGATTGATTATTATAGTAATTTAGCGCTAGGACTATTAGTAGAACTGGCGTTGAAATCGATTCTTTAAACTTTCCTGCGTCCATTCATTTTGCCATAACGTCTAATAATTTATACGGTTTAATTGTTCTGCTAGTAGCTGACTAAGCGGATTCATTTAATCTGCTTCTTAATATTTATAAGCGTTATCCTACAGACCGCGAAGTGCACGAGTCGCATCATCAAAGGCAACTTTGGCATCTGCTATTTCACCTGCTAATAGAGGAAATATATGTGGCAAAGTCTTATAGACCATAATCTCAGTCTCTACATCCGCGCCTTTAAGTTTGTCTGCATAAGCCACGCCTTCATCGCGCAGCGGATCAAATCCTCCTACCAAAATGACAGCAGGGGCAATGCCTTTTAAATCACCAAATATCGGCGATGCCATCGGATCTGTGGTATCGGTTGCATCCTCTATATATTGCTCTTGGAACCAACGCATCTTGACGCGCTCTAAAAAGAAACCCGTCGCAAAAAGCTCATACGATTCATACTCACGGCTCATATCGACCCAAGGCACCCATAATAATTGTAACTTTGGCGCATAATCATCGTCTTTGGTCTGCTGCGCGACGACCGCCGCTAAATTGCCACCCGCACTATCACCACCGACCGCCAGACGCGTCGCATCAACACCAAACTTGTCGGTATTACTCGCAATATAACGGAAAGCGGCCAGTCCATCATTGACAGGAGTAGGGAAGGGATGCTCAGGCGCAAGGCGGTAATCGACCGCGATGACGGTGCAATTACCATCCGCTGCCAAATGCTGACAGACCAAATCGTGGGATTCAAGCGAGCCTGCGACATAACCGCCACCATGATAAAACACTAGAGCAGGTTGATTGTTTTTGCCAGCCTTTCGGTGGCGATAACGACGTAGGGTTATGCTGTCACCGCCTGATACGTCAAGCTGAAAGTCATCGCTAACGATGTCTTTATGGTCAGACTGCGCCAGTAAAGGCCCTTGTGCATCGATCTGTCTACGTGTGCTGGCAACGCTAGCTAGGTGATTGGGCGGTGGACCAAATAGCTTTAGAATGACTTGTACTGAGACATCTAATATTTGACCGTCTATAACGATAGGGTCGCCTGCGATTTTGCGTAGGACAGGTTTGGGCAGACCAAGCAGTCTTTTGACGATATTTTTTTGTGCTTTCAAGGCGAGTTTTTTTAGTTTTGGATGGTTTTTGATTTTCATGAAATACTCTTTACATCATTAATTAGTTGAATAACATCGTCAGCAGTTTCAGCAACCCACTCTTTGCGACTCTTCTCGTTGATAATATCGAAAAAATTAGCGTTAGGTTTTTTGAAGTTGACTGGGCGTTGCGGATAAATAATTCCACCTAAGTTTTTCTTCTTATTTTTACCTTCCCAGTTTTTGCGTAATGCTATAACCTTATCTTTAAAGCCTTCAAGGTCGGTTGGATATTCTGGCAGACGTACCCCATCTTTCTCTACTAGAGTAACGCTGTAATACAAACGATGGTTTAATTCAACATAACAGTAAACCTCTATGTCACCTTTATCTACTATTTTGTAGCAAATTCCATAGGTCTTAGCTTTATTTTTAGTGCTGCCACCTGAGAAATACTGCTTTACTGCTTTTTCTTGACTATAGGTTGATAACTGATTATCACAAAAGGTAAACGCTAGATTTCTCTCCTTAAGATAAGCCAATAGGTCATCCCACATATCGTTCTGAATATTTTTTTGAATGGTTTCAAAGTTCTGGCTCAGTTTATAGACAGTTTTAAAGTTATTTTCATCTGCCAAAAATACTACATACTCTTGTTTCATTTTCGCATTCCTTGTTTGACCTGTAATCCGAGCAACAGTATTAATATACTGCTCAATAGTCTGTTCTATATGCGGATAATCTACTACCTTTGCCTTACATAGTTTTAAAAAGTTAAAAACATCCTCTTTATAGCTAATCACGCCATAGTCTTCA
The DNA here is from genome assembly GCF_051307035.1 of Psychrobacter sp. DM4. Classification (GTDB taxonomy): domain Bacteria; phylum Pseudomonadota; class Gammaproteobacteria; order Pseudomonadales; family Moraxellaceae; genus Psychrobacter. The sequence goes on along the minus strand of NZ_CP195536.1, from coordinate 2,216,947 downwards.
TTACTAATATTTCCCTGTCCATAGGGCGACACATCATCCCCGAAACGATTTAAATATACTATGTAAATATTTTTATCGTCATAGCCCAATTCTTGGCACGCTTTATAATATTTAGCCAGTTGACCTTTTTGATCAAAAGCATAAGTCTTGTTTTCGACAACAATAACGTTGTTTTTGTTTTTGAGAATGATATCAGCTCTACCATGATCTGAATTACGAAAACTATATTCAATTTCACAACTGTAGTCATCTTTAGGACTTAATTTTTCTCGATTCCATTCTTGTGTTGCTATGGCATTATTTAATACGGTTTCAATGAATAATTGTTGAAAGTCTGCTATTTTATGACTAGCATTTCTATTGAGTAATTCGGCAAGGAAGCGAGAGTGCAAACCAACTTCTTCACCTGTCTTACGCAAGATCGTAAATATATTAAAATCTTGTTTTGTATCATTGTGATTCTTTAGAGAGGCTTGTTCCTTATCCTGTAAACTTGAAATTTTTTGTTTAAAATTATTGTTGAGCACAGTCATTTTCCTAGTGATTTTAGTTTAAATTATCAAATTAAGTTTATCAAAATAACACATACATCCATACTTTCCAAAACATGACAAAGAGTTCGTTACTATGAGCAGTACTTCTAAATATACAATGAGTGATATTCCTAATCACAAAGAACCTGAAGGATTTATGCTCGTCACAACAGGTCAAATAACTGAGAAGGTAGCGCAGAATATTGGTAGAGATAGGTTTAATAAAGCCTCTAATAGATATTTAAAAATCGATATCCATGATTCAGATTTTAAAATAGTTAGTTTAGACGATTTAAAGAATATGACAGAAGTCGATAGAGATCAGCAACTCAAAAGTCAGAAAGTCATAGTTTTTTTAGTTGAAAAGGAGGCTAGCTTTGATGGTTTACGCGTTTTTCAAGAAGAAGTAGCTACTATATCAGCACTGACTTTTGCAATCCTTCCTTCAACCATAGGTGAAATAAGTAGTTTCAAGACCAAACCCCAGAATGCTTTAAGAGATAAGGCGAGCACACTATCATCTATTCCTACTTTTGCTATACCTTTCATCACATCACAAGCAAAAAATGATTTTGTAAACGATATGAGTATTGAGAGTTATAACTTTTATTACTCCTTTATAGATTCAGTTGTAACTACAGTTTGTAGCGTTTATAGGCAGGACGACTCTATGATTGGCTATGACTTTAATGATTGGAAGCATGTATTCAGCGGTAACAGACTATTAAATATACTTCCAACAATTTATACAGGCGAAGATAACAAGGATAGTTTCAAGAGTAATTATTTGGAAGGGTTAAATAAAGCTGGAATTAATATGACTGACATCAAAGATATAATCTGTGTAATGAGTGCTAGTAGACCTCCTAGCTTAGAACAAACATGTGAAGTAACCGAGGCTATAGAGGATGACTATACTATTTTTTGTACGACAACTATGAAGCTTACTCAAAATTTAGCCGTTTTTGAAGACCCAAGAATAATAAGTGTCAATGTCGTAGTAAGTAGGCATTGTGAAGATGGATAATTAGTAGTATAGAGTAGATTAAGTACGACAACCAAGTTTCGGACAACAAAAAAGGCCACTCCTGAAAGAGTAGCCTTTTATCATCAATCATCTAATAAATACCAGTTATTAGTGACGACCTTGGCCTGCAGGCTTCTCAAACCCTTTTGCACTCATGCATGAATCTATTTTCTTCATATCATTTTTACTTGGACGACTGTCTCTAGTCAGTTTCACGCCAGCTCGTTGAGCACAGTCATCCATGGCTTGTTTCATATCGGCGGACATCGCAGGTCTTTGATGGTTGCGATCGCTTGTGCCATTTGATGAGTCGCTTGACGCACAGGCGCTAATACCAACAGTAGATGCCAAGATAATGAACAATAATTTTTTCATAAGAAGTCCTTGAGAGTTTTGGGGATGTGATAGAGGTTAGCCGTGTCAGTGTGTACGTGATATTACTTGCTACCAAGTTCTTAACCAGATATTTATATCTCGTATGCGTCTACGCATCATATTTAACCCTTTAAATATTAATACAATCAACGTTTAAGTATTTTTAATAAAGATTAAGAAAGGTAACGCAACGCGCTCTAGGTCTTGATATCTTAATAAGGATATATAGTGTGCAGATTGGACAAAGCCTTATTCCACCCAATAAAAAAGGCCACTCCCTAAAGAGTCGCCTTCCAATCACTATCTAACTGGTTACCTACTAACTCACTTCTTTCATCGCTTGCTTAAGCATAGGCTTCAAGAACTCACCGGTATACGAGCCTTTCACTTCTGCCACTTCCTCAGGCGTCCCTTCCGCGATAATCAGTCCGCCACCTTTACCACCTTCAGGGCCAAGATCAATCACCCAATCAGCCGTTTTGATAACGTCGAGATTGTGCTCGATGACGACGATGGTATTACCTTTATCGCGGAGTGCATGGAGGATATGCAAGAGCTTATCGATATCATGGAAATGCAAACCAGTGGTTGGCTCATCCAAGATATACAGCGTTTGTCCCGTATCACGTTTGGCAAGTTCACGCGCGAGTTTCACCCGCTGTGCTTCACCACCGGATAGCGTCGGCGCGGATTGACCGAGGCGGATATAGCTTAGACCGACATCCATGAGCGCTTGCAGACGACGATAGATTGCGGGTATCGCTGAGAAGAATTCAACCGCATCTTCTACCGTCATATCGAGCACGTCAGCGATGTTTTTGCCTTTATAGAGAATCTCTAGCGTCTCACGATTATAGCGTTTGCCGTGACAAGTATCACAGGGCACGTACATATCGGGTAAGAAATGCATCTCAACCTTAATGAGACCATCGCCCTGACACATCTCACAGCGACCGCCTTTGACGTTGAAGCTAAAGCGACCGGCTTTGTAACCGCGAGCACGAGCTTCTTGGGTTTGCGAAAACATCTCACGTACGGGCGTAAACACGCCTGTATAGGTCGCAGGGTTTGAGCGCGGGGTACGACCGATCGGGCTTTGATCGATGTCGACCATTTTATCTAAATGCTCAAGACCGCTAATGCTGTCGTGTTTATCCGCAATGAGCGTTGAAGCATTGTTCAATTGAGTCGCAGCAAGTGGCATCAAGGTGCGGTTAATCAGCGTTGATTTACCAGAACCTGATACGCCTGTGATACAAGTCATGATACCGATAGGCAGGGTCAAATCTACGTCGTGTAGGTTATTACCAGATGCACCTTTTAGCTCGATAGTCATCGGGATCTTTTTCGTTTTTGGTTTCGATTTGGCTTTGCCAGTCGCTTCCACTTCTATGGTTTTGGCTTTATGACGTATGCTTGGAATCTCGATTTTTTTCTTACCAGACATATATTGTCCGGTCAGCGATTCCTTGTTCGCCATGATATCTTTGACGGTGCCTTGAGCGATGATATGACCACCATGCACACCTGCGCCGACACCGATATCGATGACGTGATCCGCTTGGCGAATGGCGTCTTCATCATGCTCAACGACCAGTACCGTATTGCCCAAATCACGCAAGCGCGTTAGAGTTTTCAATAAGCGATCGTTATCGCGCTGATGCAGGCCAATAGACGGCTCGTCGAGGACATACATCACGCCCATCAAACCTGCGCCAATTTGGCTAGCCAATCGAATACGCTGCGCTTCACCGCCCGATAGGGTTTCAGCAGAGCGGGCTAGCGATAGGTAATCAAGTCCGACACTGACAAGGAAGTTCAAACGCTCATTAATCTCTTTAAAGATTTTTTCTGCGACTTCCCCTTTATGACCACTAATTTTAAGGGTTTTATAATAGTCAGCCGCGTCCCCAATAGAGAGCTTGACGATTTGAGCGATCGTTTGATCGTCGACGCGCACATTACGGGAGATTTCGTTCAAACGTGCGCCATCACAGACGTTACAGGTAGTGTCCGCTAGATATTTGGCTAGCTCATCACGCACAAGATTACTTTGGGTTTTGGCATAACGGCGCTCAAGGTACGGTAGCACGCCTTCAAAAGGAATCGTTTTATTGGTCTTACGACCGCGCTCATCGGTAAAGTTAAAGGTCAGCTTTTCTTTACCAGAGCCATGCATAATGAGATCTTGTTGCGCTTTTGGCAAGTCCTGCCACGGCGCATCCATATCTATTTTAAAATGCTTACAGACAGTGCTAAGCAAGCCAAAGTAATAAGAATGACGTTTATCCCAACCGTTAATCGCCCCTTGATTGAGCGTCTTTTCATAATGGGTAATGAGCTTTTCGGCTGCAAAGTATTGGCGTTTACCCAGACCATCACAGCTCGGACAAGCGCCGTATGGATTGTTAAAACTAAACATGCGCGGCTCAAGCTCAGAGACGGCGCGATCACAGACGGGGCAAGAGTGCTTGGCGGACATCACTTGATTCTGATCGCCACCCTCGACTGGATTGCCATCCATAAAGTGTAGGGTGACAAGACCTTGACCCAAACGCAACGCGGTCTCCAAACTTTCGGCGACGCGGTTACCCAAATCATCACGTACTTTAAAGCGATCAACGACCACCTCGATGGTATGTTTTTTCTTTTTATCGAGAGTCGGTAACTCATCGGTGTCATAGACATGACCGTCGACGCGTACGCGCACAAAGCCTTGTCCAATCAGCTGCTCTAGCAAAACCGTATGCTCGCCTTTACGCTCACGAATCACAGGTGCCAAGATCATAATCTTGGTATCAGTAGGCAAGGCCATGACTTGATCGACCATTTCGGTCACGGACTGCGCGACCATAGGCTCATTGTGCTCAGGGCAGAACGGTGTACCGATACGCGCGTACAGCAGGCGCAAATAATCGTAAATCTCAGTAATCGTACCGACCGTTGAGCGCGGGTTATGGTTGGTTGATTTTTGCTCAATCGCAATCGCAGGAGACAGCCCTTCGATACTATCGACTTCTGGCTTTTCCATTTGCGATAAGAATTGACGCGCGTATGCCGACAGACTCTCGACATAACGGCGCTGACCTTCGGCATACAGCGTATCAAAAGCTAAAGAGGACTTGCCTGAACCCGATAAACCAGTAATCACCACGAACTTATCACGTGGAATATCGAGATCAATGTTTTTGAGATTGTGAGTACGAGCGCCGCGTATTGCGATATGGTCATGTGCCATTATAGATAGGTTTCCTATGGGCTAAGAGCGTTATAAAGAGATAAACGTTAGGCTGAAAATAAAACAAAGATTGAAATATGAGTAAGTTTTGGGATTAAGTGTTAAAGGGCTTTAGGATTAAAGGTTATAGACAGTCAATCATAATAACGGGATGATTTTAGCTTGTTGTTATCCATTGGTATGCATTTATTAAAAGCGAAAATGCACCCTTTGATGATGTCAGTTGTGCTGTTCTATATTGTTATGACAATGGCATTATTCAAGGCTTAGCTGTGCTTTAAACGCTCTGATTCATAAAACTATAGCGTCATAATTAAGGGTAAAAATAACCAAGTAGGACTTGAGAATAGCAGCGTAAAAGTTTCGGCAAGCTGACGGCGAATGTCTTATACTAGGGTGCTTGATTGGTCGCGAATACTGACGAGCACAAAGTAACGTCGTTCTTGGAGTGACAAGGCTTGATGGTCAGTCGCTATTTGATATCCCTGTGAGGCAAGTATGAACAGCGTAGAAAAACGGGCAATCTTTGGGGTCGGTGGTATCTTTGCCCTGCGCATGATTGGTCTGTTTATGATCGTGCCAGTGTTTTCGGTCTACGGCGATAATTACGCACACGCTACGCCGTTTTTGATCGGTTTGGCAGTCGGGATTTATGGGCTGGGTCAGGCGATATTTCAGATACCCATGAGCCTTGCCGCGGACAAATTCCCTCGTAAGCCAATTATCATGCTCGGGTTAATACTATTTGCATTGGGCGGTATCATTGCCGCCAATGCCACCGATATCTACGAGGTTATCATCGGTCGCGCGCTGGCAGGAAGTGGCGCAGTATCGGCGGTACTCATGGCGCTACTGGCGGATGTCACCCGTGAGGAGATGCGCACCAAAGCCATGGCGACGATGGGCTTGACCATTGCGACCTCTATCATGCTCGCCTTTGCCTTTGGACCGCTACTGGTCGGCTCGCTCGGTATCTCTGGACTGTTTTGGCTGACCTCAGGGTTCGCTATTTTAGCGATGTTATTACTGTTCGTCGTACCTACGCCACTACGTGTCCTCAAGCATAATCTGGACAATAAGTCGATCGGTGAGCAGCTCGCTACCGTTCTCAAAATCGGCGATTTGAACCGTTTGCACATTGGCATCTTTGCGCTACATCTGACGATGACGGCGATATTTGTGATTTTGCCGCATCAACTGAGTGAGGTGATGGGCTTATCCGTTCGTCAGCAAGGTCTGGTTTATTTGCCGCTTTTATTCATCGGTTTTGCTGTCGCGATTCCCTTTATCATCATCGCTGAAAAAAAACGCAAAATGCGTCAAGTATTCTTAGGTGCTATGGTCTTGATGACCGCATCATTAATAGTATTAGCCGTAGGTAGTCAGGTCGGTGTTGGCATTATCCTAGGGCTATTACTTTATTTTATGGGATTTAATCTGTTAGAGGCAACCATTCCGTCGTGGATATCCAAGCGCGCGCCTGTCGCTAACAAAGCCACTGCGATGGGACTAAATTCATCAAGTCAGTTCTTTGGTGCCTTTATCGGCGGGGCGATGGGTGGTCTATTATTGACTCAGCCCAATCTACTGGCATGGGGTATATTGGCAGCTATTATGGGCGCAGCACTACTGCTTATCTTACCTATATCTCAGCCGCCTTATCTATCAAGTACCACTGTCACTATTCCTAAGAACATTGATATACAGCATTGGTCACAGCAAGTGATGGCAGTCGATGGCGTTGATGAATTGGTCGTGATGGCAAAAGAGCAAGTCGCTTATTTAAAGTTGGACAAGACTCAGTTGACTGATAACTCACGCGCACAGCTATCTGATCTGGCGCAAAGCCCGCTAAATATTTAATCGTTTCAACTATTGATATAAAGGGAATTATAATGAATAAATTTAAAATATTATCGACTGGTCAGACAAACCCAAAGTCGAGCGCTACTTCAGCTTTTAAGCTCAAGATTAAGCTGGGACTCGGAGTGCTATTATCAGCAACACTATTGGCATCTGGCTGTGCCACTCAAAATATTCAAACCTATCAAAACGCCACGCCAACGCTTGATATGCATGAGTTTTTTTCGGGTCAAATTGATGGCTATGGCATGTTCCAAGGGCGTAGTGGCGAGGTCAAAAAACGTTTTTATGTCGACATTGACGCGACCCACGAAGGCGATAATGTTATTGTACTCAATGAAAATTTCGACTGGGCAGACGGCACTAAGTCACAACGCATATGGCGTTTGACCGAGCAGCCTAATGGTCAATGGACGGGTACCGCAGGAGACGTTATCGGTACTGCCAAAGGCGAGGTTGTGGGTAATGCCTTTCACTGGAGTTATGTGCTAGATTTGCCAGTTGATGACAAGACTTATGAAGTCAAGTTTGACGATTGGATGTATCTGATCAGCGATGATGTCATGCTTAATCGCGCGGTGATGAGTAAGTTTGGGGTGGAGCTTGGTAGCGTGACATTGAGTATGCAGCGTAAAGAGACTGACAAATAATACTGATATACAAAGGTATTGTATTAACTATTGGTTATTCAATAGGTCGCGACATTCATTGTCGTAACTTGAAAACTAGCTCTAGATATTTGAACAAAAATTGGTTAAAGTAAACTTAGATTATCAGTCGTCTCTTTAATACATGACTGATTGTATGATTCATAAATAAAAGGAAGGTATTATGCGCGGCGTTAATAAAGTTATCATTATCGGTAATCTTGGTGCAGATCCTGAAGCGCGTCAATTCAACAATGGCGGTAGTGTTACGAACATCTCAGTGGCGACCTCAGAGCAATGGACGGATAAGCAAAGCGGAGAAAAAAGAGAAGCGACGGAGTGGCATCGTATCTCGCTGTTTAATCGCTTAGGCGAGATTGCAGCGCAGTATCTGCGTAAAGGTAGCAAAGTCTATATTGAAGGCAGTTTGCGTACTCGTAAATATCAAGATCCAAACGGACAAGATCGTTATATTACTGAGATTCGCGCAGAGCAAATGCAGATGCTAGATGGCGCAACGGGTGGTCAAGGCGGCAATGAGAGCTATGGCAATCAAGGCGGTTCAAATAACTTTGGTCAGCAGCCGCAAGATAATTATAATCAAGGCGGTGCTCAAGGTATCACTCAAAACAATAATCAAAACACCTTTAACAACAACCAAAAGCCGACCACGCCGCAAAATAGCTTTGCATCTAACGCTTCAAGTTCAGCGCCTAAGTCTAATGCGATGCCTGATGGTCCTGTTGATGATGATATTCCGTTCTAACTTATATAAGAAAGGATGTGTAAGAAAGGAACATAAACCTCGCTACTGGCGGGGTTTTTTATATTTAATGACTCATTGCGCTCACTATAGGGTAATCAAAACCTACCTTGTTTAACTATAAAAAATACTAAGAAGCATTCTTTTTTTAACTTTAAATGATAAACAATTTTACAAACTTCTGTTTATTTAAAATAAAATAACCTAAAGAGGCGTTGCGTAGTTAAAAATTCTTTAAAAATAAAAACTTCATTATTAATATTTTATTACTTATCAATAATAAAAATTATGCTAATGTGCTCAGCAATAATACTAAGCCGCTATCCATTAGTCTTAAAAGGTATGTTTGATATTTTCTTAGAGCTTTATATTATCTGCTATAAAATACTAAGAATAAGTTCAGTATTATTACTCTTTTATTTTTGACTTGATAATGTCGATACCAATTATCAAGTCTATCACGGTTCAGAACGAGGTCACTATGAGTAAGAATAATGCTATTGATTTAGACAATCTAGACGTTGACGAGCTACGCGCTATTACTGAGAATGCTCAGCAACTCATCGCCAAAAAGCAGCATCAGCGTTTGTATGATGCTTATACGCAGTTTGAAAAAATCGCTGAAGAGAGTCACAGCACTATTGATGAGATATTAGAAGCGGGTGAGAAGCTAACCAAAAAACGCAATGTCAAATATCGCAATACCAA